>NZ_VFUE01000028.1:0-78320 GCF_006441495.1 Mesorhizobium sp. B2-6-4 | reverse complement strand
CGCCCGCCCTGCCCTTCGACGAGGGCGTTGGTGGCCAGCGTGGTCGACATCGAGACGAGCTTGATCGCGCTGGGCTCGATGACTGCCTCGGACAAAACAGCGTCTGCGGCGCCGGCGATGCCCTCGGCAAGATCGTGCCGCGTGGTCAGCGACTTGGCCTTGGCCACGATGCCTGTGGATTCCGACCACAGCACGGCATCGGTGTACGTGCCGCCAGTGTCAATGCCCAGATAAAGTGGCGACGGCTGGAGCGCATATGCGTTCATTTTGATCAGTCACCCGACCCAGGTTCCGGCGAGAAATATTTCGCGAGCTTGTTCGCTTCGCCGTCGAACGCCTTGGCGTCGACGGGTGGATCGCGCTTGACCGCAATATTGGGCCACGCAGACGCATACTCGGCGTTCAGCGCGAGCCAATCGTCGAGACCAGGCTCGGTATCGGGAAAAATGGCCTTCGCCGGGCATTCTGGCTCGCAGACGCCGCAGTCGATGCATTCATCGGGATGGATGACGAGCATGTTCTCGCCTTCGTAGAAGCAGTCCACCGGGCAGACTTCCACGCAGTCCATGTATTTGCATTTGATGCAATTGTCGGTGACCACGAATGTCATTCGGTGGCCTTCAGACCAAGCCGTAGGTCATATCGAGGGGAATGCGATGGTCATCGATAGCCCGCACGCCAGCGGTGTTTTCAGCCAGGACGATCGAGGCTTTCCGCTCCTGCTCCGACAGATACGTTCCCCACAGGGTGACCACGCCGTTGTTCACGATCACGTCCGAAGTCGAGGGCCACGATTCGGATCGCAAAGCATCGACAATCTCCATCCTGATGCTGCTGTCGTCATGCAAGGCCGGAGCGCGCCAGCCTTTCCTGGCAATGACCAGCGCTCGCACCAGATTGGCGCGGCTGACGATCCCCACCACCTGTCCATCGCGAAGCACCGGAACTCGCTTGATCCGATTGTGTTCAAGCAGGATTGCGATCTCAGCGACTGGCGTACTCTCGACCACCGTCGCAACCTGCTGTGTCATGACGTCGATCACATGATCGGAATGAGACTTGACATAGCCTTCCGCCTGAACCGCGTTGTTGGTGAACAAATGAAGCCACCAGGAACAGCCCTGCGGCGCTGTTCCGATCTCCGCCCGGCGGATCAGGTCCCCTTCACTGACGATGCCCAGCAGCGCACCTCGATCAATCACCGGCACGGCGCTGATCCCGTGCGACAGAAGAATACCGGCGACCTCGTCCACCGTACTGTCAGGCCCTACCGCGATGACCGGCGACGTCATGACGTCCTTGGCGATCAGCATTTCGTTGTCCTTCACCGGCCTGCAGGCGGCAGTACCGGCGGCAAGGTCGTTCCTGAGCCTTGCCCGTTGCCAGCATGGAGATGGATCGCGCGACAAAACTCCCTTGCATGGAAAGCGTAAGCTTCCAGATCGGCCGGATCGCCAGCGAACAGCCCCATGTCCTCGGCTTTGTGGAAGAACCAGGGAGCGGGCAAACCAGGATCGAGCGCGTTCACGGCAACAGCCGCAAGCAATGGCAGGCCTTCGTCCGCATCGTCGTCCATCAGTTGTTCGAGTGCACCCCGGATCACGCCTGTTGCTTGCGAACCAACCATGCTCTCGGCCAGTCTTGCATAGGTGATCGGCAGCCGGGTCCGTGCTTGCAGGAGCAGTTCCTCGCGCAGCCGCGTTTTGAGAGCATTGTCACCCACGGGTACGATTGGGATGCCGTCATCTGCGTCAGGGCGATTGGCAGATACCATTCGACCGACGACATGACGCCGAATGTCCGGGCCAGAAAGGATCCTGCCGAAATCGTGTTCAAGCCTGTCCATTATTGTCATTGCCGAGCCCAAGGTGCCCTTCGCGCGATATCGCCAAACAGTCCCCTAGCGTTGAGACCTGCTGGCTGGCACCCAATCTGTCGTTTCGCTACGCACGAGCTTCACTCATCCTTATCTGCAAGACAAACGAAATTTATTGCCGCTTCAGCACAATTATTTTGCATCATGATTCCGATCGCGGTGAGGGGCGCAACCCTTTCCTTTTCGGATTCGATATGCATTTTTTACGGACGCGGCCGTCGCACCCCCAGCGTCCTGGGTTTCAGCAGGCGGCAATTCGCTCCCAAAGCGATCCAGAAGGAGATTTTGAGGATGATCACTGGTGCTCAATGCCGTGCCGCTCGCGCACTGGTCGAATGGACCCGTGAAAAGCTCGCCGGCAATTCAGGCGTGGATGCGCTGGTCATCGAAGAATTCGAGCGCCGGATCAACCTTCCTGACCGAGATATCTGCGACACGCTGCAAACCGCGCTTGAAAGCGCCGGCGCCGTTTTCATTGCCGAGAACGGCGGCGGTATTGGCGTTCGCCTGAAGCTCAACCGCTCGGAAGTCAAGCGGATCGGCGTTCTGGAGAATGAAGGCGGCATTGTCGGAACAGATGCCGTTCCATAAGCAAGACCTTCGGGGCCCAATGAATTCATGGTCGCAGCCCGTCGCTGGACAATCCAGGATCGGCATCGGCTTGATAGTGCACACAAGGGAGATGGCTCTCATGACAGTTATCTGGGACGATCTCACCAAGGAGGAGCAGACGGCACTCAAGCGATGAACCGCGGACCCTACCCATCTCTATCGAAAGCCTTGGCCGAACGTCTTGTCTTTCTCGGGCTGGCTGAAGAAAGACCCAGCGGGACCGGGATAAACCGGGCCGGAAGAGAGCTGGTGATAAGAACGTTGCTTGGCGCCCGCTCTGACTAGTTTAGGATTGATACCCGCCAAACTGCACCGAGGTGGCTGACTTGACTTCCCAGATTGCTTCACCAACTATGGTCCTATGAACGCCGCAGTCAGAATTCGTCGCGATTTTCTTTTTCGGGTTTGCCCCATAGCGGGAATGTAGCCCCCGGCTCGGCTGCCATGCGTGCCCCGAGCCGAGGGGCGGTGCGATTACCCACATGGGATGGTTCCGCAGGACCTCAAGCCTCCGGAGCATTGGCGTTCCATCAAGATTTTCACGAATTGGCTCGATTCCGGCATCCTCCCTGGGCGGCTGGTCCGAGCGGAAGCATGAGTATTCAAATGCAAGACAACACGAAAACCCGGCGCAAGCCGAACATCCGCATCTCACAGTCAGACCATGCGCGTCTGTCGGCGGTTGCGAGCACCGTGGCCGCGCGCAATCCGGAGGCCTCCGATGAACTGCTCGCCGAACTCGAGCGGGCACGTATAGTCGCCGATGGTTCGGTCTCCGCCGGCACCGTCCAGATGGGTTCGACGGTGACATTCAAGCCCGATACTGGCAATGCCAAGACAGTCACGCTGGTTTTTCCTGGCGACGCGGATATCTCCGAAGGCAAGGTTTCAGTCCTCACGCCGATCGGCACGGCCCTGATCGGCCTCTCGGCCGGACAGTCGATCATGTGGACAGCGCGCGATGGGCGCCGGCACAAACTGTCGGTGCTTGCCGTAGGCCAACCCGCTGCGGAAGGCGATGCAGTCGATCGGCGCGCACCAGCGTCTTCGGCGATCCCGGCAGACGCCTAGACATGGGCGTTTCCACCCGTCTCCTCAATCACGCAGGCAGCCTGATCGCGGGAGTGTGACCCCTGCGCCGGCCTGTTCTGGTCCGGCACAGGGGTAGCTTCCACATCCGATCAAATGCTTGACGCCGGAACCCTTTCACGGGTCCGTCTTGGAGACGCACCATGCCCACTATCGATAGCTGCCAACTGACCACCAAGGACTTCACGATTCTTGAAGTGATGCAAGAGCGCCATCCCCGCGGCGATGCCTTGTCCGTTGTCCTTCAACGGAAGATTTCGAGCGCAATTGTGATGTTTCGAGAAGACATTCCGCCAACGGTCGTGACGCTCAGCACCCGAGTGACCTATCGTGTAAACGACGGCCCTGCCGAGACCCGCATCGTCGCACATGACGAGATGCGCGGTCTGGTTGGCATGCTTTTGCCGATCACCAACCCGCGCGGCCTGGCGCTGCTTGGTCTGGCCGAAGGTCAGTCCATGTCCATTCCGACCGCGCAGGGCGGCCATGAAACGCTGACTGTGCATGAAGTGGTCTACCAGCCGGAAGCGGCAAGGCGGGAGAGATTGGAGTTGACGGGGGGTGCAGCGCCCGACCCGTGGCGACCGAACGGACCGGTTTTGCGCGTCGCCCATCACTCTGATGAGTCACAACCCAAAGCGGAAAACAGGGTCATGGCGGCTTTCAACGACGGGTTCGACGACCCGGGGCCGTCGGCCGCCTGAGGCCTTGACTATCCAGAACGCTGGGAAAGCGGGTAGACAAGCGTTCCGTCGAGCCTTGCCTCCACACCGTCGGTGAGCTTCGCCGGCTCGACCTTGTCATGGCCCATCAGATGAAAAACGGACTCGCCACGACTGATCAGACAGTCCGCGACGATTCTTCTGTGGCAACGCCACCAAAGCGTTTCCGAGCACATGATGGCGCACCGCTGCTGCCTGCCAAGGGACACAAGCCGCTCCAGGCCGCCATGAAACTCCGCCGACAGCGCGTAGTCGGCGTAGTTGTGAAAACTCTGGTTGATCCAGAATGCATTGAGCGTCGGTGGAATGGGGTGCGCCTTGCCGCGCAGGCCGCCAAGCTCGGCAATATGCTCATATCCGATCGCGAAATCCGCAAGGCTGTCCGGCAGCGTTTCGCTGTTGAATTGCGGATTCGCCCGCGATCGCCGGATGGTCCTTATGTCGACCACGAGGGTAATCTCGCCAACCCGCAACAGGGCGACGAATTCGGCGATCGACCGGGTCGAGTGACCGATGGTGTGGAACGGATAAGGCATGTTCGATCAATCCATGGCGGTGGATTTCTTTCCGGCCGCATGATCAGTGATTTGGAACTGACAGAACACGGTCATTTCACCACCTGCTTCAATCCACGTAGCGCCTCCTGTACGTCGGTTCGCGACGCGCTTGCATCCGGATAGACTGCATAGGCCGGATAGGTGAATTCCGGCGCGCCCTCCACGACCTCCAGCTGCCCGGCCTCGATATGGGGCGCTGCCGCGCCCCTACGGAAATAGCCCATTCCGCCGGCGCGCAGAATGTAGCTCAGCCCAAGCGGACCAAGGCCGACCATTAATCCCGGCTCGCCGAAGGCAGAGGAACTGGCGCCATGTTGGGCCGCAAACAGCGGCCCCCAATCGACATAGACATAGTCCCTTGAGGCGTCCAACTCTGAGTCCCTGTCCGTGCTCCGAACCAAGACGAGCTGCTCCTCCACGAGGAGCTCCACCCTGAAGCCTGGCAGCAGCTTCGGCGCATAGAGCACCGCGATGTCGAGAACGCCAGTCCTGAGCTGCTCGAGGAGCTGGTCCGGCACGCCGACCTGGGCTTGGATGGCGATTTCCGGCCTGGCCTTCTTCATCCAGACCAGCCAATCGAGCAGCAGCGGGTTCCACAGGCTGAGCTCCCCGCCCAGGGCAACGACGCTTGTCCGTCCCGATGGGATGGCGAGCTGGTGGCGTGCTCGTTCCCAGATTTGCACGAATGATTGCGCGAACCGCTCGAACTCCCGGCCCGCCTGCGTCAACTGCGCACCATTGCGATTGCGGACAAAGAGCTGACGTCCGAGCTCTTCCTCCAACGTGCGTATCCGCGCGCTGACAGTGGTCTGGGTGACGTGGAGTCGGTCGGCAGCTCTCAGAAAGCTGCCGGAATGGACGATTTCCAAAAACGTGCGCGCGCGGTCGATGTCCATGCTGGTTCCCGATTAGTGCAATAATCTTGCATCAATACAGCATTTAATTCCGTTTGCCTTCCTGTTTTACGCAGCGCAACGTCCACGTAGGCGAGGGTCTCCGCTGTAACGGATATGGAGCGTGCGATGTCTGATCAGGAGGATGTTTGTCCGGAGACGAGAGAATACGCCTCTCCACCATGCTTTATGCATGAGCTTGTCCCGGGGTACGGCACTGAGCCGGCCGTTCAGGACGCATGGCCCGATGTCTGTCGATGGCGCAAGGCGGAACGCAAGCGTCTAATCGATGAGCGTCTCGCGATCGACGCCGAGGAACGCAATGCGAGGTCTTTACGCATCGCTTCCGTTCTCGACCTGGCCGTCGGTCGGGTGAGCGGGCGGATCGTCAGCGGCTATTGGCCGTTCCGCGGTGAGCCCGACCTCCGCAACTGGGCGATAAAGGTGATCGAGCGCGGCGGGCGGATTGCGCTTCCAGTCGTCATCAAGAAAGGCTGGCCGCTGGAGTTTCGCATCTGGGGGCCGGGAGACCCGCTCGAACGCGGAGTCTGGAATATTCTTGTCCCTCTCATGGACCTGCCGTCCAACCGGATGTGGTCATCGCGCCCGTTGTCGGTTTCGACGAGGCTAACTATCGCCTGGGTTATGGCGGCGGCTTCTTCGACCGGACCCTGGCCGCGGCGCCCAGGCGGCCTCTCGTCGTCGGCGTCGGTTACGCCCGTAGCAGGATCCGAACCATCTATCCGCAGCCGCACGACATTCCGATGGATGTGGTCGTCACGGATGAATGAAAGAGCGCAGGCAAGACCTAGCCCCGTGTGACGGCGGATCGCAGGTGCCGTCCATGGTTGAGGCCGTCTTGCCTGCCGGAAGAGGAGAGCAGGAAGCACATCATGTCCAATCCAGCCTCGACCTTGGATGATCACAAGCCCCGGTTTCTCGTCCGATGGCTGTTCTCGACCAACCACAAGGATATCGGGACGCTTTACCTGCTGTTCTCGATCATGGCAGGCGTCTTCGGTACGGCGCTTTCCGTGTTGATCCGCATGGAGTTGCAGGAACCGGGTTTGCAGATATTTGGCGATCCGGGCGTCTACAATGTCGTCGTCAGTGCCCATGGGCTGGTCATGATCTTTTTCGTGCTCATGCCGGCGCTGATTGGTGGCTTCGGCAACTGGATGGTGCCGATCATGATTGGCGCGCCCGACATGGCTTTCCCCCGCTTGAACAACATCTCGTTCTGGCTGCTGGTGGTGTCATTCATCCTCTTCATCACCTCGATGTTCGTTCCGGGAGCGCCCGGTACGCTCGGCCATGGCGGCGGCTGGACGCTCTATCCGCCTTATTCGACGGAGGGCCAGCCAGGTCCCGCCGTCGACCTCGTTATTCTGTCCATCCACCTTTCGGGGGCCTCCTCGATCCTCGGCGCGATCAACTTCATCACCACCATCTTCAACATGCGCGCACCCGGCATGACCATGCACAAGATGCCTCTGTTCGCTTGGTCGATGCTGGTCACCGCCTTCATGCTTCTCATGTCGCTGCCGGTGCTCGCCGGCGCGGTCACCATGCTGTTGACCGATCGCAACTTCGGGACGACCTTCTTTTCGCCGTCCGGCGGCGGTGATCCGATCCTCTACCAGCATCTGTTCTGGTTCTTCGGCCATCCCGAAGTCTACATCATGATCCTGCCTGGCTTCGGCATCATCAGCCACGTCATCTCGACCTTCGCCAAGAAGCCGATCTTCGGCTATCTCGGCATGGCCTATGCAATGGTGGCAATCGGCGCGATCGGCTTTGTCGTCTGGGCGCATCATATGTATACGACCGGCCTGTCGGTCGACACGCAGCGCTACTTCGCCTTCGCATCGATGGTCATCGCCGTTCCAACCGGCGTGAAGGTGTTTTCGTGGCTGGCGACCATGTGGGGAGGATCGATAGAGTTCAAGACACCCATGATGTGGGCTCTCGGCTTCGTCCTGCTGTTCACCATTGGTGGCGTCACTGGCATCATGGTTGCGAACCCCGGTATCGATCGCGTGTACCACGACACTTATTTCGTGATCGCTCACTTCCACTATGTGCTGTCTTTGGGGGCGGTCTTCGCGATCTTTGCCGGCTTCTACTACTGGTTCCCGAAGATGACCGGCTATATGTACAGCGAAACGCTCGGCAAGCTGCATTTCTGGCTGATGTTCATCGGCGTCAACCTCGTCTTTTTCCCGCAGCATTTTCTGGGCATGGCCGGCATGCCGCGACGTTACGCCGACTATCCCGATGCTTTTGCCGGCTGGAATTTCGTCTCGTCGATCGGTTCCTACATCTCAACGGCCGGGCTTGTCGTCTTCTTCATCGCGGTTGCCGAGGCCTTCAGCCGAAGACGCCAGGCAAGCGCCAATCCTTGGGGCGAAGGGGCGACGACGCTGGAATGGCAGCTGCCATCGCCGCCGCCCTTCCATCAATGGGAGAAGCTGCCGCGCATTGCCTAGTGTTCGCTCCGGTTCCGAACCGGCGCCTGTTTCGACATTCTGTCGGGAGAACGTCATGAACGAAACCACAGATCCAAACAACCAGATCCTGCTCGTGGCGATCATAGCGTTTTATTGGGCATTGCTGGGCAGTTGGGGCCAAACTCTGCCGCGCTCGGGCAACGACAAGGCCAAGCAGGACGATGCGCCGACAGAGCAGCGAACCGGCAGTATCGACGATATATCCTATACGGACACACGCTTGGATGCGATCCGAGAGATCGACCCAACTTTCGACCTTGCCGCGTTTCTGACCGGTGCCAATACGGCTTATGAAGCTATCCTGCGCGCGTATGCGGACAGCGACATCCCAACGTTGAAGCGTCTCGTCGGGCCGGAAGTGCTCGATATCTTCGGACGAGCGATTGCCGGCCGCCGGGATCGGGGGGAGATGCTGCAACTCACCTTCATTGGCACGAAGGAAGCAAAGGTCGTCGACGCTCTTGCGGAGAATAGCACCGCTGAGATTGCCGTTCGCTTCGTTTCCGACGTGGTCAGCGTTACACGCTCGGCCAACGATGCAATCGTCGCCGGCGATCCCCAGCAGATCGTTGAGGTGATCGATACGTGGACGTTCGCCTGTGACACCCAGTCAACAAAGCGCAATTGGATGTTGATCGCCACGGAAGGCGAGTAACGAGTGCATACTCATCCGATGCCTGCCTGACAGCCTTGTCACTATAGATGGGCGGTCAACCCGGAGCGCTCAAGCCGCGCAGAATTTCCAGCTTTTGACAATGTGCATCCACGACTTGTGTATCACGATCAAATCGGCATGACCGGTTCAGTCGATCATTCTCAAGCCGCGAGCGGGTAGCACCGCCAAAGATCCACTCCCTGAACCTGCTGTGGCCTCAGGCGCCGGATATGGTCAGATCCGCATGCATCGCATCGGCCACATCAGCGATTGATCCACCATCAGATCTTTCCGGAAACACGTCAGCCTTCGCCGTTACGCCGTGGCTCGAAAGGAAGGCGACGATATTGTTCAGGCTGTTCCAGGTTTCATCGGTCGCGGCATCCTCGATCGTGATTGCACCAACCCCCTGAGCCATTTGCAAAAATGGCATGGCATCGGTAACCGGACGCTTCGCTTCACGCGTATCCTCCATCCGACAAGAACCTTGTTGCGGAAATTTCCTGGTTGGTCGAGGCGACGAAGACAGGCCGTCCTGCCTGGAGGATCAGGCTACCAGGTGGGTGGAACGATGAAAATTGCCAGAAGAGGCGCCCTCGGGCGACGCTGCAACGATGCCGGCTTGGCCAAGGGGAAAACGTCAACAGACACCCTGCCGCGCAACGCGGCTTCACAACGCGACAACCCTCAATGCCGGAGGTCTACCTGCACAGTTTCAAAAAAGTCGATGATGAACGGAACGATGGTTGTGGTGAGAAGTACGCCGGCCGACGTGATCGTGAATGTCCTCCCTACTCGAACATGATCCGAACGGTGCCTCTTTTGGCAATCAACAGTCTCCGAGCCTCTTGGATCCGCTCAGCCTGTTGTTTGGAATAAGGACCCATTGGCCGAGTCTTTTCATCGCCGCGACGGACCCTGCAGTACCAGCGGCCCCTGTCCGAAAAGATTTCGACCGAGGTCGGCGCCTCATCGGACGCTTCCCTGGCCACACCGGTAGCGAACTTGACGATCTTTGAATGAACGGCGTCCAATCCGTTGGTGGTGCTCGGTTCCTGTTGCATTGTGGACATAAGTCGAACTCCTTTCAGTCACAGCGACGCACCGCTGCGCCATACGGGTTGCACTGTCTATGGATCGCGGTGCCCAAGAGCGCTTGCTACCTTGCCATTTGGCGCTCCATTTCCATCTCCGCCCCTAGACTTTCGATGTCACGGAAGATCGAAGCGACAGCCAGCGTGCGCCCTTCGCGCTTGAAGCGCAGCAGGCAGTCCCTGGCACCGATGTCTCCATCGACAGCAATCTCGTCCCATTGCCCGGCATGGCCGACATAGTTGATAGGAACGTCGTAGTGCTGGCTCCAGAAGAACGGCACGGCCGCGAATTTCTCGCGATGCCCGAGCATGTTCAGGGCCGCGGTTTGCCCCTGCCTCTCTGCAACCACCCAATGCTCGACCCGAATGTTCTCGCCAGTGTGAGGATCCGGCCACCGCGCAATGTCGCCGGCCGCGAATATGTCCGGTGCGCTCGTCTCCAGAAAGGCATTTACGGCGACGCCGCGGTCAAGAGTGAGCCCCGCCCTTTCGGCAAGCCCGGTCCGCGGACGCACGCCGACGCCGGCGACGACGAAATCCGCCGTCAACATGTTGCCACTGCTTAGTTTCACTTTGTTGCCGTCGATGCTGCTCGCGGTGTCCTCGAGATGGAACACGACTCCATGCTCCTCATGGAGTGCGCGGATGAAGTCACCCATTTGCGGACCGAGGACCCGTTCCATGGGTCGTTTATCCGGCGCCACGACATGAACGTCGATATTGCGCGCGCGCAGCGCTGCGGCAACTTCCAAGCCAATGAAACTGGCGCCAAGCACAATGGCGCGGCGCGCAGTCGTGGCTCGCTCGATGATCACCTTGCAATCTGCAAACGAGCGCAGCGTGTGAACATGTGGCTGATCCGCGCCGGGGATGGAGAGGCGCACCGGTTCGGCCCCCGTGGCAAGTAGCAGTCTATCGTAAGGACTCCTGCTTCCATCAGCCAGAATGACCTCGCGAGAACGCAGGTCGATATCGACGGCCTTCGTATCGAGACGCAGGTCGATGTTGTTTTTTGAATAGAATTTCTGGCCGCGCAGCGGAATCCAATCCTCCGGGGCCTTCCCTGCGAGGTAGTCCTTGGAGAGATTCGGCCGGTCGACGGGCGGCGCATGGTCGTCGCTGATCATGACGATGCTGCCCTGGTACTGCTCTCGCCGCAGCATTTCGACCGCCGCGAAACCGGCCGCGCCGCCGCCGACAATGACGACTTTCTCGGGGCCCCCGCCCGCGCTTCCGCCGCGCGGCTTCGGCGCCGTCCGTTTGAGTTTCTCGCCCACGAATATCCGCCCATCGCGCTGTTCCACCGACCAGCAAGCGAGTGGATTGAAGGCAGGCGCTCGCAAGGCTTCGCCTGTGCGCAGATCGAAGCAAGCGTGGTGCCACGGACATCGAATGGAATCCGACACCACAAGACCGTCACCGAGCGGCCCGCCGTAATGTGTGCATGTCGCGCCGATGGCGAAGATCTCGGCCCCGCGGCGCACCAGCAACACCTGCTCGTCGCCGCAATGGCCGACAAGCTTTCCGCCATCCGGAAGGTCGGACAGCGCGATCCCCTGGACCAGATCCGGTCCGTTTGATTTGGTATCAGCTTCAGCCATATTCTCGTCCTTGGCGATCCGTGTCAAAACCGCTCGTGCGGCGAAGCGGCACACTGCTTCGGGGTACCTTCTGCCTGGCTAGTGCGCCTTCAGATTCTCAGCATTATCCGCGCCGACATTCCGACTGCGTCATGTACTGGGCTGAGTGGCTCAGACCGCAGTCTCCCGCTCTCGCGGACATCATGCAAACGAATTTAATCGATAGTTGAGTGCAGTTTTCATGATGGCTTTCCCTCCGCGATTCCACTGCGCACAACTACAAGATCGCCTGCCCAGTCTTTCCCCAGTCGGCAAGAAACGACTTGAGGCCCTTGTCGGTGAGTGGATGTCTGGCGAGGTTTCTGAGTATCGCTGGTGGTACGGTCGCGACATCCGCGCCTGCGATCGCCGCCTGTTTGACATGGAGTGGAGTGCGAATTGAGGACGCCAGGATTTCCGTCGTGAAGGATTTGCCGTTGTCGTAGATCGCACTTCAGGTTCGGGAGCGACTCCGGCTGGCACGGTCATCTGATGAGGCGTTAGCGACTCTCGAAACTGAGCCACATCGGGAATTCCCCGCCAATTTAGATACTTCCGGCCTCGGGCCTGGGGTGATGTCCAGGCAGTTCGGAAATGCCTAGGATTCAGGGGCTCGTCATTCGCCGCTTGGTCGGACAGACCCATTTCTGGTGCGGCACCACGGCGTCTTGCCACGCAATAAGATAGATTGACAATATATCTTATATAGAGGATCACATCGAAGAGCGAACCAAGGCTTCAGCCAGCTTGCGTCGGAGAAAACAGGAGCTTCGGAATGACCGCGAACGGTCGAAGCAAGAGAACAATCGTGGTCGACGGCGTGCCATTGCCCAACATACTCGACGAGGCAATGATCCGCGGTGTAGTCCACGGGTTTTATGACGAAATTCGCCGTGATGACCTTCTCGGTCCCATTTTCCACGATCGGATCGAGCCAGATAAATGGCCGCAGCATCTGGCGAAGATGTGTGACTTCTGGTCCGCTACTCTACTTCGGACATCCCGATACGACGGCAGGCCACTGCCGCCGCACCTGGTCATAGCCGGCCTCGGCGCGGCGCATTTCCGTCGCTGGCTAATATTGTTTCGGACAACGGTGCGTCGCATTTGCCCGGCCGAGGTGGCGACGCTTTTTATGGATCGCGCGCTGCGAATTGCTCACAGTTTCCGTCTCGCGATCGCCTTCAACGGCGGCGAGACCACGATCGGCATCGAACCTATCGTCGAGAGAGACTTGTGATGCACGACCGGTTTGTGAGTGGTTCCTACAATGCACAGCGATCGACAGGGAGCCGTGATTCATGCGGCTGACCAGCTTTTCGGATTATGCATTGCGGATGCTGATGTACACTGCCGCCGCCGGTAGCCGGCTTATAACGATCGAGGAGGTTGCCCGCACCTTCAACGTGTCGAAGACGCATCTGAACAAGGTCGCCAACACCCTGACCCGTGGCGGCTATATGAAGGCAATCCGCGGCCGTTCCGGTGGTCTCATTCTCGGGCGCCGGCCTGAGATGATCCGGATTGGCGATGTCGTGCGGTTAACCGAGCCGGATTTCGCGCTGGTCGAATGTTTCGCGACCGGAAACCGATGTGTGCTAACCGCCTCCTGCAAGCTTTCAGGCATGTTTGACGAAGCGACAGCCTCCTTCCTGAACGTCCTTGACCGCTACACGCTCGCCGACATCACACTGATGCCCGAAGACTTCCTCGGCGGTCAGATACCACCCGTTCGCACCAGGGCGACACGCAAGACCGTATAGTGTTGCGCGGCTTCGACGCGCGCTGTTTTTGCTCGGATGTGAGATGGGCCATGGCTGAACCAAAGAAGAATGATCAACAGGTCACAAAGGACATTGATTCTGATATCGACCCGGACAACACTCTGCTGCCGATGCTTATCGGTGGGCTTGTCCTGATAGTTATCGGAGCGATCATCGTGATGATGTTTGTGTAGTTTCGCAACGATGGCGTGTGACTTTATCGGCCCGGCTGTTGTCTGGGCGCCTGCAACCCCAATTGCGATTTGGCGGATGGAGAACTGTCGGCCGAGGAGGGGAAGTACAGAGCGCGCGACCGGCGGGCGCTTGGACAGCGCATAGCCGGCGACGATGAGCTGCAGGAGGTATATCGTCGTCTGCGCCAGCCCGGCCCCGATGATCCGGCAGAGCCGATCTCCACGGCCGAGATGCGGCGCAAGCGCCTGCTGCTCACCCCGCGGAGACGTCGTCATTGAGTTCAGAACTTGCATTCCGCTTCGTTAAACTACCATTTCGCACTGCTCTTGTTCCGAACCCCTCATGACGTCGGCGTACCGTTTTGGGTTGAAGTGCAGATAGAGAAACGCTGTGACGGTCACGCAGCCGAGATGCATGATCCATCCGCTGCTGAAGCTCCCGCTCCAGCCATGCAGGAGCGCGGTGGCGAATGGACCAAGCGCGGCGATCAGAAAACCGCCGCCCTGCATCAGCGCAGCCAGCGCGCCCGCCTGCTCCGGCCGCGGCAGATGATCGAGCGCCGTGACGATTGCAAGCGAGAAGCTTCCGCCAAGACCGGCCCCGCATATCCCCACCCACAGAACGGGCGACAGTGCGGGAAAAACCGCAAGTCCGGCAAAGCCCGCCGCCTGCAGCAGCAGCGTCAGCCAGAGCCAGGGACGGCGGTCGATGCCTCGACGCGCCAGGACAGGCAGCACCAGGGCCGAAGCCGCCTGGCAAATGGCCATCACGGCCACAAGGTTGCCGCTGGCGGCACTGCTCCATCCTTGCGCCTGGTAGTAGGGCGCAAGCCAGGCGACCATAGAGGAATAGCCGGAGTTGACCAGGCCGAAGGCCGCCATCAGAACCCAGGTCCGTGGGCGGCGAAGCAGAAAACCGGTCAAGGCGCGATCGGGTCTTGAAGCCTTGGCGTCGGACAGGACGCGGAATGCCGCGCACAGCGCAATGGCGGCGGGAGCCGCGAGCCAGGCAAGGGCTGCCCGCCAGTCGTATCCGTTGTTGACGAGCAGGGGCGCCAGACGTGCGCCGAGCGCCCCACCGCCCATGATCATGCAGGAATAGAGGCCGGTCACGGCGGGTGTGCTGGTCGGGAACTTTGCCTTGATGATCCCCGGAAACGCGGCCTGGATGAAGGCCACCCCCGCCCCGCAAAGTGCCGCCGTCAGGATCAACGACAGGCCGCCGGGCACGACAAGCCTGAGCAGCGAGCCCGCTGTCAGCACCATTAGCGCCGCGAGCAGGCCCCGGCGCGTTCCGACGGCCGCCTGGATGCCCGGTGCAACGAACGCACCGAGGCCCATCAGCAGCATCGGCAACAGCGTCAGCATGGCCAGGCTGCCATAGCCCATCCCGGTGTCGGCCACGATATCAGCCAATATCGGTCCCGGGGCCGTCAGGAAGGGACGCAGGTTGATCCCGATTAGCACGACGAGGGCAAGCAGGGTCCATTGCCTGTCGGTTACAGGTTGCGCGGTCATCGACATTTTCGCGCTGTTCATCTGGCGCCCGCTTGCACCAGCAGGGTTATCATCTGCGCATAGCCGTTCCTGCGCGCGTGCCGCAGCGGTGTCGCCCCGTCCTTGTCGGCGAGATTGACGTTGGCGCCGGCCTCGATCAGCCGCCTCACGATCTCGACATGACGCTGCCCGCCATCGCCGAGGATGATGGCCTCCAGCAACGCGGTCCAGCCGAGCTTGTTGACGTGATCGACATCGACACCGGCATCGATCAGCGCGCCGACGGTCTCGACATGTCCGCGTTCGGCGGCCGGAATGAGCGCGGTGCCGCCATAGCGATTGGTGCTCTTGAGGTCGGCGCCGTGCGCAAGCGTCATCTTCAGGATTTCGAGATGCCCGCGTGCGCCGGCGTAGAGATATGGACTATCCTGGATATCGTCCTTGGCGTTGACGTCCGCGCCAGCCTCGATGAGAGTCCTGGCAGCGCTGACCTTGTTGCCGTGGGTCGCGACGAGAAGAGCCGTGCGGCCGTTCTCGTCGCGCGCGTCGATCCGGGCCCCCTCGGAAACAAGCATCTTGATCATGGAGACATCGTCATTTGCCGCAGCCGAGTGAAGCCTTGTCTCATTCATGTTCTGCCCCAACGCTATCAATGGAATGCAGGCGACGATGACGCCCAGCAAAAGTCTGCGCTTGACCATCGGCATCAGCCCCCCGACACGCTGTGCGTGGAAGCCGAGCGGGTTGCTGCGGCGAGCGAAGCCGTCATGCTCCGCCGAGAGGTGGCGAAAGCATCCTGCCTGGGATGAAGTTCCAGGCCGACGAGCAATTCCGCGAGCCTGACAGCCGCCGACACCCCTTCGACGACCGGGACACCGTGAAGGCTCGCCAGTCGCCGCGCCATATCCGACATACCGGCGCAGCCAAGCACGATGGCGTCGGCGCGATCGACCCGCAGCGCCTCCTGGATTTCTTCGCTGATGATCGACAAGGCTGCCTCGCCATTCGCTTCCAGCGCCAGGACGGGAATGCCGCTCGCCCGCACGGTGGCGAATGGCGAAAGGCCGTAGCGAACCAGATTGTCCTCGAGAATAGGAACGGAAACCGGCAAGGTGGTAATCACCGTGAAGCGCCTCGCCACGATGCTGGCGACGCGGGCGGCGGCCTCGCCTATGCCGATAACGGGCTTGCGCGTCAGCATCCGCGCAGCGTCGAGTCCGGTGTCGTCGAAGCAGGCGATGATATAGACCTCCACGGCGTCACTGCGCTCGGCCCGTTCGATCCGGTCGAGAAGACCCGGGACCGCCTTCGCGCCATCGATCGGGCCTTCGATGGAAGCCGGGCCGCTGTCGTTCTGCATTGCGATGATTTCGGTGCCGGCCTGCGCGGTTAGCCGCGCCGCGACGGCGATGGATCCCGTCATCGACACGGTCGAATTGGGATTGATGATGCCGATGCGTACCATGCGAAAATTCCTATAGCCGCCGTCCGATGGAACGTGCATCGCTGCCGTTCCGCATCGCTGATGGGACTGTCTCGATATTGAAGCCTATTCGATCAGATCCGTGTCGCGGCTGTGCCGCCAGAACCGGTCCGGGGTCCTGAGCAGATCGCGCAGGCCCAGCCGCTCGATCATCAGTTCCGTCTCCCGCTGCGCGGCATCGAGCACGGCATCCTGATCGATATGAACCGGCTTGCGGTCTCGCAACAGCACGCGTCCGCCGACCAGCACGGTGTGGACGTCGTTGCCGTTGGCAAAATAGGTGACACGGAATTCCGGCATGTTGGCCGGGTAGAGATGCGGGCGCCGCAGGTCGACAAGAATGACGTCGGCCTTCTTGCCGGGCTCCAGCGATCCGACCTGATGGTCGAGGCCCAGGACACGCGCGCCGTCGATGGTGCACATCTCCAGGGCCTTGCCCGGCGGAAGCCAGCTCGGATCGTGGAAATGAGTGCGATGATAGTGCATGCATTGCTGCATGTGACGGAACATGTCCGCGGAGCGGTCCGGCGCGGTCGCATCGGAGCCGATGGCCACCACGACGCCAGCGTCGAGAAGTTCCGTGACCGGGCAGCGCGCGAGAATGGCGGCCACGGCGCTCGGATTGTGCACGATGCTCGTGCCGGTTTCGGCGCAGATCGCTATTTCTTCGTCAGTCAGGGCGGTCGCATGCGACAGCAGTGTGCGCGGCCCCAGAATGCCGATCTCCCCGGCGATCTTCACGCTGCCCTTGGTATGACCATCCTGGGTGAAGATCAGGCCGCGCTGTTCGGCGATCTGCCTGACCTTGCGCGATTGCGCGATGGCGTCCCCTGCCCCGGGACCATCGAGATGTTCCTGATGCATGGTCGGCGTCAGCAGGGCGAGATGCAGACGATCCTCGTGGGTGCCGTGCCAGCGGTCGGCCAGCTTTTGCGAGGTGGCAAGCTGCTGGTCGAACGACACCGGATAATCGGTACGGCTGGCGCCCTTCCAACGTGCATAAGTCAGGGGGTGCGGCGGGCGCGTGGTGCCGACGGCGACCACTGAGCGCGTGCCGATGCCAAGCACGCCTTCCATATGGGCGTTGCCATAGGCCGGATCGTCGGTGCGCATGACCGAATCGCCGCCGCCAAGCAAGGACACGCCGGTCGTCACGCCGAAACGCAGGCGTTCCAGCGCGGCAAGCTGCGCCTCCGCATGCCAGAATTCCGGCGTCGAACCCACCGTATAGGCACCTTGGCATGCCCTGTACCAGAGGTCGCTGCGGCCGCCGCCCATCGTCTTGATCAGCCCGTGCCCGGCATGGGCGTGGCTGTCGACGAAGCCTGGCATGACGGCCATGCCGCGGGCGTCGATCGTCTCGCGCGCCGGATGGTCCCGCGCCACGTCTTGCGAAGCGCCGACGGCCACGATGCGGTCTCCCTCGATGGCTACGGCGCCATCGGGAATGATCCGCCGATCGGGATCGACAGCGATGACGGTGCCGTTTCTGATCAGAATGTCTGCCATCACAGGCTCGCTTCTCTTTTTTCGCTGCAAAGGATGCGGTCGAGCGAAGGCGCGAGGCGCAGGAGTTCGCGCGTGTATTCGTGAGTGGGCGCGGAGAACAATGTTTCGGTATCCGCGAGTTCGACGATCTCGCCGCCTTTCATCACGGCGACCCGGTCGCACATCTGCCGTATCACCGCGAGGTCGTGGCTGATGAACAGCATCGACAGCCCGGCAAGATCTCGTAGGTCCTTCAACAGGTTGAGAATTTGCGCCTGCACCGACACGTCGAGCGCCGAGGTCGGCTCGTCGCAGATCAGCAGCGATGGCCGGGGGCCGAGCGCCCTCGCAATCGCGATGCGCTGGCGCTGGCCGCCTGAAAAGGCATGGGCGAACCGAGAGCCGGCCTGCGCCGGCAGGCCCACCGCCTCGAGCAATGTCTCGGCGTCCAGCCGCGCTTCCGCTGCGCTGGAGGCAAGCTTGTAGAACAGGATTGGCTCCGCGATCGCCGAATTGATCCGCAGCCTTGGATTGAGGGCCGAATACGGGTCCTGGAACACCATCTGGAGTGACTGGCGCACGGTCTTGTCGCGACGGGCGGCCAATGCCGTGCCCTGAAACTCTATGGTTCCCGAACTCTGCGTCACGAGACCGGCAATGGTGTTGGCGACCGTGGTCTTGCCGCAACCGGACTCGCCGACAAGCCCGAAGATTTCGCCGCGGCGCACCTCGAAGGAGACGTCCTTCACGGCCTTGAAGACCGATGCCTTGCGGCCCGGGATGAACGAGCGCTGGCCGTATTCCACGCAAAGATTGCGTACCGTCAGCGCGGTTTCGCCGTTGCGCCCCGCAGCGGTGCCGGTGTTCTTGGAGCGCACGGCTTCGCGCGCCTCCAGTGTTGTCTTCGTTTCCTCGCTTGGGACCGGCAAACGGTCAAGGCGAATGTCGATCGGCGGAACAGCGGCGATCAGCGTGCGCGCGTAAGGTGCCTTGGGCGCCGTCAGCACATCGTGTGTCAATCCACTCTCGACCACGCAACCGTTCTGCATGATCGTGACCCGGTCGGCAATTTCCGCAACCACGCCCATATTGTGGGTAACCAGCAGGACGCCGACGCGGCGATCATCGGCAAGTTCGCGGATCAACTTGAGGATTTGCGCTTGCACCGACACGTCGAGCGCCGTCGTCGGCTCGTCGGCGACGATCAGCCTTGGGTCGCAGGCAAGTGCGGTGGCGATGACGACACGCTGGCGTTGGCCGCCCGACAATTGATGCGGATAGTTGCCCAGCCGGCGTTCCGGCTCGGGAATGCCGACGGCTCTCATCAATTCGAGCGCGCGGGCCCTGGCTTCGCGGCGCCCGATCTTCAGATGCGCCAGCATGCCTTCGCACAACTGGCTTTCCACGGTGAAAAGCGGGTTCAGGCTTGTCATCGGATCCTGAAAGATCGCGCCGACGTCACGGCCTGGAATGATCCCCTTGGTGCGACCGGTTCGGATGTCGATCGGCTTGCCCGCTATGGTGATGGTGCCGGAAGCAATCCTGCCGGGAGCCTGCAACAAACCCATCAGCGCATTGCCGACGGTGGTTTTTCCCGCACCGGATTCTCCCACCAGCGCATGTATCTCGCCGGGCCGGATCGTCAGGTCGATGTCGTCGACGGCAGCGAGAATGCTGCCGTTGGCAAGCGGATATTCGACCCGCAGATTCCTGATGTCGAGTGCGTGTGGCGTTGTGTTTTTCATCAGTTCGCCATCAGTTTGGGGTTGAAGCGATCGCGCAGGTAATCGCCGATTATGTTGACTGCCAGAACCAGGACGACCAGCACGACGGCGGGCATAACGGCGATCCACCACAGGCCAGAGAACAGGAACTCGTTGCCGATGCGGATCAGCGTGCCGAGCGAGGGATAAGTGGCCGGCATGCCGGCGCCGAGGAACGAGAGGGTCGCCTCCGTCAAGATCGCGCCCGCCAGATTGATGGTGGCGATCACCATGACGGAGCTCATCACGTTGGGCAGGATGTGCCGCATCATGATGCGGCGGGAGGGAAGACCGATGACCTTGGCGGCTCGTACATAGTCGCGGGAAATTTCCACCATGCTGGAGGCCCGCACGGTGCGGGCATATTGCACCCATTCGTTGACGGCGATCGCGAAGATCAGGATGACCGGTGCCCAGTTCGAGACCGTATCGGCGCTCAATTGCGCGCGGGCTATGCCGCTGATCAGAAGCGCGACGAGGATCGTCGGAAAGCTCACCAGAACATCGGCGATCCGCATCACGATGCTGTCGATGATACCGCCGAAATAGCCGGCTATCGATCCCAGCGTGACGCCTATGGCAGCGGCCAACAATACCGCCCCGGCGCCGATCAGCATCGATATGCGCAGGCCGAAGAGGATGACTGAGACCAGATCGCGTCCCTGATTGTCGGTGCCCAGCAGGAAGCGCGGATCGCCACCGTCCATGAACACGGGCGGGATTTCCATGTCGATCAGCGAATATGAGGAGACATCGCGCGGATCGATGGGTGCAATCAACGGAGCGAAGGTCACCAGCACCAGCATGGTCACCAGGATCAAGCCAGCGATCATGACCGAGATGGGAGGAAGCCTGCGCGACAGAGATACCTGCGTTGCCATCATTTTGTCCTCAGCCGCGGATCGATCAATGCGTAGAGCATGTCGACGACCATGTTGATCACGACGAACAGGAAGCCGACGAACAGCAGATAGGCCGCGAGGACGGGGATGTCCGGATAGCCGACGGCGTTGGTGAAAAGCAGCCCCATGCCCGGCCACTGAAAGACGGTTTCGGTGACAATGGCGAAGGCGATGAGTTGTCCGATCTGCAGCCCGGTGACGGTCACGACCGGCATCAAGGCATTGCGCAGCGCCAGACGGCCGTAGATGTAGCGGCGGGGCAGACCGCGCGCGAAGGCGAAGCGGACATAGTCCGAAGAGAGCACGTCGATCATCTCGGAGCGCACGAGGCGCATGATCAGCGTCAACTGGAACAGCGCCAGTGTGATCGAAGGCAGGATCAGCGATTTGAGGCCGGAGGCCGTCAGGAAGCCTGTCTTCCAGAAGCCGAGATCGACAAGCTCGCCACGCCCCGAGGACGGCAGCCAGCGCAGACTGACGGCGAAGATCAGGATGAGCAGCAGGCCGGTGACGAATGTCGGCATGGATATCCCGACGAGGGTCAGCGACTGGATCAGCCGCGACAGAAAGCCGTTCGGCTTCAGGGCGCAGAGAACCCCCGTCGGGATGCCGATGAACAGCGACAGGAGGGTCGCGACCACGACCAGTTCCAGCGTTGCGGGAAGCCTGGTCAACAGCAGGCTGACGACAGGCTCCTGGTAGCGAAAGCTGGTGCCGAGGTCGCCATGAAGCGCGCGCCCGACGAATTCGAGGAACTGTACGAAAAGTGGCCTGTCGAGTCCGAGAGCGACGCGCAAGGCATCCTTCTCAGCCTGGCTCGCGCCTTCGCGCACCATCGTGGCGACCGGATCGCCGACGAAACGGAACATGATGAAGGCGATGGCGGTTACGGCAACCATCACGAGGATGGCCTGCAACAGCCGCACCGATAGAATCCGGATCATCAGGAAAAACCTTTCAAGAAGCGCGGATCGAGACAGGCGGGGCTTGCGCCACCGCTGGAGCAGCTCGCGATCCACCACGGATAGCAGGCGCTCCAACCGAGTCAGGCGTGTCCGCGAAAGCTCCCTCGCAAGCGCGGGCACGCCTTACCGGCGCATTTTCCTAGTTCATATGCGCGAACCAGGGACGCACATACTCGTCGGGGAATTGCGGCATGTCGACCTTGTCGCTCATCGCCCAGGCGACCGGCTGCTGGTGCAGCGGCAGATAGAGGGCCTCATCATGCGTGATCTTGAAGGCCGCCTTCAGCATATCCACCCGCTTGGCCTCGTCGAGTTCGGTCGATGCCGAACGGGCCAATTCGTCGATCTTGGCGTTGGAAAGCCCGTTGGGGTTGCTGCCGCCATAATTGCCGTCATTGGTCGCCAGCAAGGCTTGCAGCACGCTGTAGCCATCCATCGGCGGTAGCGAGGCCCATCCGAGCATATAGATATCGAGATCGCCCTTATCCATTCGAGGGAAATAGGTCGTCTTGCTTTCGACGTGCACGTCGGCCTCGACGCCGATCTTGGCCCACATCGACGCGATTGCCAGGCAGATCTGTTCGTCGGCGATGTAGCGGTCGTTGGAACAGGCCAGTCCAACCTTGAAGCCGTCGGGATAGCCGGCTTCCGCCAGCATGGATTTCGCCTTCGCGACATCATAGTCCAGCGCTACGTCGATCGACTGATCGTAGCCGGTGACCTGTGGCGCGACCAGTGTGCCGGAGGTGCGCGACTTTCCGCGCATCAAACGCTTCTGGATCGTGTTCAGGTCGACCGCGTGCCAAAGCGCCTGGCGCACTTTCACGTTCAGCAGCGGATTGGGCTTGCCGGGCGCTGCATGAAGCTCCGGCCGGAAGCTGAAGCCGAGAAAGATCTCGCGCAGCGACGGGTTCTCGACAACCTTCAGGCCGGCGGTGTTGGCGACCCGGTCGATGTCCTGCAACGGGACCGGCGCGATCATGTCGAGTTCGCCCGAAAGCAGCGCCGCGACGCGCGTGGCGTTCGAAGCGATCGGGCGGAATTCCACCCCCGTCAGATTGTGCTGCGGCTTGTCCCACCATTCCTTGTTGACGGCGAAGACCGAGCGCGAGTCCGGCTCGTAGCTGACCAGCTTGAACGCGCCGGTGCCATTGGCATGATTGCTGGCGTAGGTGACGACCCCCGTTGAGGCATTGCCGGGCTTGAGGGCATTGTGCTCCTCCATCCATGGCTTGCTCATCATGTAGATGGCGACGAGATCGTTCAGGAGCAGCGGATAGGGTCCGCGCAGGATCAGGTCGACCGTGTAGTCGTCGACCTTCTCGACGCCGGTTACGGCGGAGAGGTTTTCTCGGTTGCGCGCGCCGGGATCGATCTGACGTTGGATGGTGGCGACGACATCGTCGGCATTGAAGGGTTGACCTTCGTGGAACTTGACGCCCTGCCGCAGCTTGAAGCGCCAGCGCGTCGGCGAGACGATTTCCCAGGAGGTCGCAAGCGCAGGCTCGATAGCCATTTCCTTGTTGCGGCGCACCAGCCCGTCGAACACCATGTTCTGGACGCTCTGGGTAAAACTGTCGACCTGGGCATTCGGATCGTACGAAATGACGTCGCCGGCCGATGACCAGCGCAGTGTCTGTGCAAGCGAAGGCGCTGTCACCGACATCACCATCGCAAGTCCGGCGAGCAGGACCCTAACGCATTTTCTCATTTTCTTCTCCCATTTGTATACGAAGTTTCCAACCTATTGGATACCATTTATCCCCATTGATATCGTACACACATTGTGCACAATATCAAGGCAGGCATGTTCGATTTCGTTTCTCATGTGCAAAACCACTCAAGTGACCGTTCCGAAAAGGGATTCCGAATGACCCAGGCCTTGCTGATAGAAAACGGTGTCATCGTCACCATGGATGCGGGGCGCCGGATTTTCTCGAGGGGTTATGTCCTGGTGGAGGATGGCCGGATCGTCACCGCCGGCGACGGCGCGGCCCCCGCCACAGATCAGAAGGTGGCGCGCATCGATGCTTCGGGAATGGTTGTCATGCCGGGTCTCGTCGACACGCACGCGCATGCGGGTCACATGCTGACCAAAGGCCTGGGAGACGATTCCGAAGCCTGGATGACTATCGCGGGGCGTATCTATGCAGAGGCGTCGGATACGGAATTCTGGGCAGCCGAGGCCACATTGTCGGCCCTTGAGCGCATAAAATGCGGAACGACCACCGCTGCCCTGCTGTTTGGCGGCGGGCCGGACATCATGCGCACCGAGGCGCCGGGGGCAGCACGGGCACATCTTGCCGCCATCGCCGAAATGGGAGTGCGCGAGATACTCGCCGTCGGGCCGAACCGGCCGACCTCGTCCCATGTCTATCGGGACCACGCATACGTTCCGTCTGTCGAAATCACCATTTCGCCGGAAACCCAGTTGGCAGTGTGCGCGGAAATCATCGATGATTGGGCTGGTCGCGATGGCCGCGTGCGGATTGCGGTCTCTCTCCCGGTGTTCACTCGGCGCGAACTTGACGAACAAACGGTATACAATCTGTCTCGCAATGCTCGCGACCTTGCTCGCGCAAAAAACGTGCTGTTCATCCAGGATGGCCATCGCGACGGTTCCATCGCCGCCAATGCGGAACGGCTGGATCTGTTCGACGAGCATTCGCTGCTGGCGCACTGCATCGAACTGACCGAGGCAGACATCGCCGCGCTGAAACGCAGCCACGCCAAGGTGGCGCATAATCCAAGTGCTCTGATGTCGGTCTCGGGCCGTTGTCCGGCGACGGAACTGATGGAAAGGGGTGTCACCGTGTCGCTCGGCACCGACGCGGCGGCGCCCGATCGCTCTTTCGACATGTTCCGCAACATGTTCCAGGCGCACCGCTATCATGCCCGGCACTTCAGGAACGATGCGGTCCTGCCGCCGATGCAATTGCTGGAGATGGCGACCATCGAGGGCGCGCGTGCCCTGTCGATGGAGAACGAAATCGGCTCGCTGGAACCGGGCAAGCGCGCCGACATCATCCTGGTCAACATGCGCCAGCCGCATCTGTGGCCGCCGGCGCACCCCGCGCAGCGGCTGGCACGCTTCGCCAACGGCGCGGATGTTGACACGACGATCGTCGACGGGCGTGTCCTCATGCGTGGACGCCGCCTCGTCGATCACGATGAAGACGCCATTCTGGATCGCGCCGAAGGAGCCTTCCATCTGATGATGAAACGCGCCGGGCTGGCATAGGCCGAGTTCCGGGGCGCAAACAGGGAGACCCAGATGACCGAAGACCTTCTCATTCGCGATGTCAGGCCCTTGGGCGGCGCTGTCACGGACCTCTACATTCGCGACGGTCGGTTCGCGCAAGCAACCAGCGGGAAAGCGGCGCATGAAATCGACGGGCTTGGACAGGTTGCCCTGCCCGGCCTGGTCGAGGCGCACACGCATCTCGATAAGACGCTTGTCGGCATGGACTGGTTTCAGAACCGTGTGGGACCCACGCGCAACGACAGGATCCTGGCCGACAGGAAGGCCAAGCGGGAACTCGGCATCGATGTGCGCAGGCAATCGGCGCGTCAGATCGTGCAGACGCTGGCTTTCGGCGTGACGCATATCCGCAGCCATGTCGATGTGGATACGGAAATCGGCATTACCAACATCGAGGGTGTCGTTGCAACGCGCGAAGCCTTCAAGGGATTGGTCGACGTGCAGGTCGTCGCCTTCCCGCAAAGCGGCATGCTGGGACGCGAAGGCACGCAGGCGCTGATGGAGGACGCATTGAAGGCGGGGGCCGATATTGTCGGCGGCATCGACCCGGCAACGATCGAGCGGGATCCGGTTCGCCACCTGGACGCAATCTTCGCGCTCGCGGATCGATACGGCAAGCCGGTCGACATTCATCTGCACGAACCGGGAGAATTGGGCGCCTTCTGCCTTGAGCTGATCGTCGAACGGACCAAGGCGCTCTCCCTTCAGGGCCGCGTCATGGTGAGCCATGCCTATTGTCTCGGCATGCTGGACACGCATAGGCAGCACACGTTGATCGACGCGCTGGCGGCTGAAGACATCGCCGTCATGACGGTCGGCAGCCCATCCGCGCCGGCGGTTCCGCTGCGCATGATGCGCCAGTCCGGCCTCGTCGTGGCATCCGGTTCCGACGGCATCCAGGGCACCTGGGAGCCATGGGGCAATGGCGACATACTGGAGCGGGCCAAATATCTTGCGCAGCGCAACGGCATGACCAACGATGCCGATCTGGAAGAGACGGCGCGCGTTTGCACCTTTGGCGGCGCGCAAGGTATCGGCCTGACGGATTATGGGCTTTCGCCCGGTTGCCACGGCGATGTCGTGCTGGTTTGCGCGCGGACCCTGGCGGAAGCCGTGGCCCTGACCCCACGGAAGCGCACGGTCATCCGCGGCGGCCGCGTGCTCGTGCGTGACGGTGCGCTGGCCGGAGATCTGCCCGATGTCGCATAGTCGTCGGACGAACCAGCGTGACGACGGACCCGTCCTGCTCACCGCACGATGGGTTGTCGGCCACCGGGACGGGCGCCATGTCCTTCTGGAGAATGGCGAGGTCGTCCATGAGAACGGCAGGATCGTCTTCGTCGGCCATCGCTACGGCGGGCCTGTAAAGCGGCGGATCGATCATGGCAGGGCGCTGATCGGCCCGGGTTTCATCGATCTGGATGCGCTTTCGGACCTGGATACGGGCGTGCTCGGCCTCGATCATCAACCCGGCTGGAAGAAGGGCCGCGTCTGGCCGCGCGACTATGTGGAAGCCGGGCCGGTAGAAATGCTGGCGCGCGAGGAGCTGACGTTTCAAAAACACTATGCCTTCGCGCAACTCATCCGCAACGGCATCACTACTGCATTGCCGATCGCATCGCTGTTTTATCGTGCATGGAACGAGACATCGGACGAATTCGCATCCGCCGCCGAAAGCGCCGCAGAGTTGGGCCTTCGCGTCTATCTCGGGCCTGCCTTTCGCGCCGGCCATTCCGTCATCGAGGCGGATGGCGGCATCGTCGTCGAGGTGGACGAAGAGCGCGGCGCGGAGGGTCTGGACGGGGCCGTTGCCTTTTGCCTGGAGCACGAAGGGGGCTTCGGCGGATTGGTGCGAACCATGCTTGCACCGGACCGTGTCGAGTTCTGGACCGCCGACCTGTTGCGCAGGACCGCCAATGCCGCGCGAGACCTCGGCGTGCCGGTCCGTCTGCATTGCTGCCAGTCTTCATTCGAGATCGAGACAGTGCGTCGCCGGTTCGGCACGACATCCGCCCGCTGGCTCCAGGACATCGGCTTTCTCAGCGAAAGAGCGTTGTTGCCGCATGGCACCCACGCCGACGGCGATGATCTCGAAATCATCGCCGGTTCGGGTGCCACATTGGTGCATTGCCCGCTGGTGATGGCGCGGCATGGCGCGGCGCTCGACAATTTCGCCCGCCTTCGCGGCCAGGGTCTGCGCATCGGCATGGGCACGGACACCTGGCCACCCGACATGGTGCAGAACATGCAGGTCGGCCTGATGCTCGGCCGCGTCATGGCGGGCAATCTGGAGACGCCGAAATCAGCCGATCTCTATGACGCGGCCACGATTGGCGGCGCCGACGCGCTCGGCCGGTCGGACCTGGGACGTCTGCAGGCGGGAGCAGCCGCCGACATCGTCGTGTTCGACCTGTCCGGCAACCATCTGGGACAGGTCCTCGATCCGATCGCCTGCCTGACGACGTCCGCAAGCGGACGCGATGTGCACACGGTCATCATTGACGGGCGCACCGTGATGAGCGCCCGAACCATTCCGGGTTTCGATCTCGATGCAGCCCACCAGCGCGCACAGGCCCAGTTCGAACGGCTTGTCCAGCGTTATCCGCAACGCACCTGGCGACATCCGACGGTCGCCGAGATTTTCCCTCCCAGCTATCGGATGTTCATGGCATGAGGGCTCCAGAAACGACACACAACGATTGGAATAAACCTTGATGGCACGCGAGCCGACGGCATTGGCCCTCGACGCCGGGCCGTTTGCATCTCTAAACTCCGGCTTTGCGGATGCTTTTCTTCTTGTGTGCTTGGATATGAATTTTCAGGATCGGTCATGACAATCAACATTCGCAATAAAAATCCGAAATCCGCCGTATCCAAGTCCGACGCGGTCTATCGCACGTTGAAGCGCGTCATACTCGACCAGGCGCTGACCGCGGGAACAAAGCTGCCTGAGGATTCGATCGGCGAGCGGCTGGGCGTCAGCCGCACCATTGTCAGGCAGGCGCTGGCAAGACTGAACGGCGAAGGCCTGGTCGAATTGCGCCCGCACAAGGGCGCCTGCGTCGCGCAGCCGAGCCTGGAGGAAGGCCACAATATATTCGAGGTGCGGCGGGCGCTTGAAGCGCTGGTGGTCGACACGCTGATCGGCAAGCTGACGCCGCAAAAGATCAAACAGCTCGAAGCTCATGTCGACGCGGAAGAGATGGCCAAAGCCAACAATGCCGCGTCGTCGATTCAGTTGGCCGGCGAATTTCATGTGCTGCTTGCCTCGCTCACCGGAAACGAACTGTTGCTGCGCTATGTCACGGAACTCGTTTCGCGTTCATCGCTCATCCTGTCGCTCTACGGGCGGCCGCATTCGTCCGACTGTGCCGTATCCGAGCATCACGAGATCATTGCCGCCCTGGCCGCGGCCGACCGGAACAAGGCTGCTGCCTTGATGGATCATCATATTGATGCAATCACCACACGTGCACTGCTGAAAGCGAAACCCGAAAATGACTTTCCGGACCTTCTTGCTGCCTATGCGCGGGAGGAAGGGCTATGATTTATTGGATGAATGCCGAAGAGACGAGGAGTGACCCGAAAATGATCAGGACGAAGGTGATGTCAGGTTAAATCCGCCTCCTCATGCGGTCGTGGCGACCAGCACTTCGGTCGGCTGGAACTTCAACACATCGATCAGTCCGACGTCGGAGATGCGCAATTCCGGGATGACGACAAGCGCCAGCAGAGAGTGCTGCATATAGGCATTATTGAGGGCGCATCCGCAGGCAAGCATCGCCGCGATCAGGCCATTGGCTTCTTCTGCCACGATTTCGGCGCGCTGGTCAGACATCAGTCCGGCGATCGGCAGCTTGACAAGCGCAAGTTCGCGTCCTTCGCTGAACAGCACGACGCCGCCGCCGACCTGTCCCAGCCGATTCGCCGCCAGCGCCATGTCGTCCTTGTCGGTACCCACCACGATCATGTGATGACTGTCATGGGCGACGGTGCTGGCGATGGCGCATGGTTTATCATAACCGAAGCCGGAAACGAACGCGTTGATGACCTTTCCCGTGCCGTGATGCCGTTCCACCAGCGCGATCTGGCAGACGTCACCGGTCCGATCCATCTGAACGATACCATTCAAGGCGCCGAGCGAAGCCTCCAGGGCACGGGTCGGTGCCTGGTTCTCGAGCACGCCGATGACCCGCGCCATGACCTGGTTCGCACCCTCGGGCGCCACGATGTCGAAGTCCGCCGCTGAGAGCTTCTTGCCCAAGCGAACCGTGTTCTTGGTCGAGGCGGGATAGTCGTAGGGCGTGATGTCGGCGACGAGCTTGCCGTCGTTCGACACCACACAGCCGCGTGCGATGACGGTTTCGACCGGGAGTTCGGTGAGATCGGAGGTCAAAACCAGGTCGGCGCGCCGCCCGGGCGTTATCGAGCCAAGCTCACGCTCCATGCCGAAATGCTGAGCAGTATTCAGGGTGGCCATCTGAATCGCGGTGATCGGCTTTAATCCCTGGGCGATGGCATGGCGCACAACGCGGTTCATATGGCCGTCATTGACTAGTGTGCCGGAATGGCTGTCGTCGGTACACAGCACGAAATTGCGCGAGTCCAGGCTGAGCTCGGTCAGCGCCTTGATCTGCGCGGCGACGTCGTACCAGGCGGAGCCAAGCCGTAACATGGCGCGCATGCCCTGGCGCACCCGCGCAACGCAGTCCGCCAGGCTGGTGCCTTCGTGATCGTCGGACGGACCGGCGGCGACATAGGCATGGAAGGGCAGACCGAGATCCTTCGAGGCATAGTGGCCGCCCACCGTCTTGCCTGCCGCCTGAGTGGCAGCGATCTCGGCCAGCATGTCGCCATTTCCGGCGACCACCCCAGGAAAGTTCATCATCTCGCCGAGGCCGACGATGTTCGGCCACGACATCGCCTCACGCACGTCGGCGGGACCGAGGCTGGCACCCGCGTTCTCGAGGCCCGGAGCGCTCGGCACGCAGCTCGGCATTTGCACGAACACATTGATCGGCAGTCCGGCAGCCTCGTCGTGCATCAGCTTGACGCCCGGCATGCCCAGGACGTTGGCGATCTCGTGCGGGTCGATGAACATCGAGGTGGTGCCATGCGGGATGACCGCACGCGCGAACTCGGTAACGGTGACCATGCCGCTCTCGACATGCATATGCGCATCGCACAGCCCCGGCAGCGCGTAGCGGCCCTCTCCGTCGATAATCTGCGTCTCGGGGCCCACGGCATGGTCGGCATTCGGGCCGATGAAGGCGAAGCGGCCGACCGCGATGGCAATGTCCGTCGCGGGGATGATCTCGCCCGAATGGACATTCACCCAGCGCACGTTCCGGACCACCATGTCGGCCGGCGTGCGTCCCATGGCGACATCAACCAACTGCGGCGCGCATTCGAACCAGCTCTTGATCATCTGTTGTTTTCTCCCCCAGCGCGCGCGCCCGCAAAGGGCCGCACGACCTCGACGCAATATCTTGGCGAACTGTAAGCGGCGCGCTGGCGGTAATAGTCCAGGCAGAAATCAAGGAAGGCGGCGAACTTACGCGACACATACCGGCGTCGCATGTAGAGCAGATTGATTGGAACCAGTGGCGAGCGCCATTGCGGGAGCACCGGCACCAGATCGCCGTTCTTGCACTCGATCTCGGTGAAGAAGGCTGGCAGATAGACGATGCCCTCGCCGGCTACGGCGAAGTATTTCAGCATCCAGTAGTCGTTCGCCATGCACTGCGCGGTCGGCATGAAGTCGACCGTTTCCGCGCCGCGCTCGAGATGCCAGGATTGCACGCCGCTCGGGCGGCGGAAGGCGACGGCCCCATGGCCCGCCAAGTCTGCGGGCGTCGACGGTTCCCCGAATTGCTCAATGTAGCGCGGGCTGGCGTAGAGACAGAAGGAAGCCTCCCCGAGCTTGCGAGCGATGTAGTCTGAGTTCGCCGGCTCGCCCCAGTGGAATATGCCGTCGAAAGGCTGGTGCTTTTCGGGCGCCAGGAAATAGCCGAGCGAAAGGAAGATCACGTCGACATTCACCTGCGGATACTGTTGGCGGAAGGCGAACAGCAGTTCCGAGGTGAAGGAAGTGCCGAACTCGCCGGTCGAGCCGATCGTCAGCGTGCCGGCGATATCGTGGCCCGCCTCGGCGATCGCCGCTTTGGCTCCTTCGCAACTTTCCTTGATGCGTTGCGCATGGTCGAGGAACTCGGCCCCGGCATCGCTCAAATGCAGTTCCCGACCGTCGCGCACAAACAGTGCGACACCGAGCGAATCCTCCAACGCGCGCACTTTGTGACTGAGGCTGGACTTGGGCAGTCCATACAGTTTCGCGGCGTGCGAGAGCGACTGCGCCTCCGCCACTTTGATAAAATAATCGATCGCTTCAAAATCCATCGATCGTCCAAGAATTTGAACGGTGCGTCCAGAACTAGCCGGAAACTGCCATTTGCATGGACGACCCTAATACGACAGGATCAGAGCGCGCAAGGTGGGATTTTTGGCGCAGAGAAGCTTGGTCCCAAGCCCGAGCGAGGCCACACGAGCGGAGATGAATTTGTCCGACATACGCGAATTCATCCGTGCTGGTCGCGCCGAGCATAAATCGACTCTCATCGTCACCGGCGGCACACTAGTCAACGTCGCTTCGGGTGAGATCTATCCGGCCGACGTCGCCGTCTACAAGGATCGCATCGTCGCTGTCGGAGACGTCTCGGAGTACCGCGGCCCCGAGACCGAGATGATCGATGCTACTGGTTATTTCCTCTGCCCTGGCCTGATAGACGGCCACCTCCACGTTGAATGTTCCAAGATGTCGGTAACTAGCTTCGCCAAGGCGGTGGTGCCGCTCGGCACCACTTCGATTGTGTCGGGCCTCGACCAGATCCTCGTGGTGTCCGGCCTGGAAGGCGCCCGCGAATTCCTCGACGAGGCCAAGGCAACCCCTCTCAAGATCTTCTGGGGCGCACCATGCAAGACGCCCTACACACTGCCTCGCTCCAACGTCGGCTATTATTTCGGACCGGACGATCACCGCGCCACCCATTCCTGGCCGGAATGCATCGGCATATGGGAGACGGTGCGCGAGTTCGTCGACACGATGGATGAGCACGTTCTGCAGGCGGTCGAGATCGCCGAAAAGAGCCGTCTGCCGATTCTCGGCTGCTCGCCGATGTGTCGCGGCAATCGATTGAACAGCTACCTGCAGGCCGGAGTGCGCTCCGACCACGAGAGCTACACGGCGGACGAGATGCTGGAGAAGCTGCGCAAAGGCATGCATGTCGTCATTCGCGAATCTTCGATCTCCCATTTTCTCGAAGAGAACCTGCGGATGGTCACCGAGATGGGAATAGCCGCGACGAGCCGGGTCAGCTTCTGCACCGATGACGTGGTCGCCTCGGATATCCTGGCCCGCGGCCACCTCGACAACATGATCCGCATGGCGGTCGCGATGGGAGTTCCGCCGCTCACCGCCATCCAGATGGCGACCATCAACGGCGCCGAGGCGCTGCGCATCGGCCAGAAGGTCGGCTCGATCTCGCCCGGGCTCGCCGCCGATATCCTGCTGGTCAAGGATATCGCGGATTTCCATGTCTCAGGTGTCATCGCGAAGGGCAAGCTGGCCGCCCGCGACGGCAAGCTCGTGGACGATCTTGCGCCGCCTGCCCGCAGCGCCGTTGTCACCAACACATTCAAGGTAGCGCCGGTTTCACAGAAAGACCTATTGGTGCGCGCGCCCGGAGCGGGCGACAAGGCGGCCGTGCTGGCGATCGCCGTTACGCCCGAGAGAATATTCGTACGCACGCGACGTGATGTCGTGCTCCCGGTCCGCGACGGCTATATAGACGCGGATCCATCACAGGACGTGCAGTATCTCACCGTCGTCGAACGCTACGGCCGCACTTCCCATCGGCCGGTCGCGTTCGCTTCAGGCTTCGGACTGCGCTCCGGCGCACTCGCCACTTCGACGGCGCCTGATGATAACAACATCGTTTGTGTGGGCACCAATCCCCACGACATGTCGTTGGCAATCAACCACATTATCGAGAACAATGGCGGCCAGGCGGTGGCGGACGGCGGTCGGATCGTGTCATTCCTGCCCCTGCCGATCGGCGGAATCGTATCGGACATTGATCCTCCAGAGATGGCGAAGAAAGAGCAGGAGCTCGACGCCGCCGCGCGCGCGCTCGGCTGTAGGCTGCCATGGCCTTTCATGTACATGTTCGTGCTGCAGATCACCGCGATACCCGATTTCGCGATAACCGATCTCGGCCTGATCGATTGCATAAACCTGACGGTGGTCGATCCGTTAAGCCGGCCTCATGACTGGGAACGCTAGAAAAGGGAGGGAACCATGCTGAAAAACCTTGTTGTCGCTGTTTCGCTCGTGGCCGCGACGTGGCTGTGGGGCGGCCGCGTACAAGCCGAAGAGCCGACCAAGCTCAGGATCGCCGGCATTCTTTCGGCGGGCAAGGAAGCACCGTGGGAATCATCCTTCGTGAGTTCCATGGACCGGATCATCGCCGCCAAGCCCCACGGCCTCGACATCGAGGTCAATTATACCGAGAACGTTTACGACAATGCCGAGCAGGTGTTCCGCACCTATGCTGAGACCGGCGACTACGACATCTTGTTCGGCGACACCGCCTATGCAGATGCGATCGAGAAGCTGAAGGACGAATTCCCCGATACGATGTTCGTCATGAGCGGTTCGGGCAATCGCGGACTCGGCGGCAATGCCTATTGGATATTCGTCCACGCGCACGAGCCTGCCTACGTGATGGGGCAACTGGCCGGCAAACTCACGAAGTCGAATGTCATCGGCGCCATCTCCACCTTCCCGGCCGAAGATACCAACGATCAGATCAATGCCTTCTTCACCGGCGCCAAGGAAGCGAACCCAAAGGTGAAACAGAAGATCACCTTCATCCAGTCCTGGTTCGATCCGGCTAAATCGAACGAGGCGACCTCGGCGCAGATCGCCGCCGGCGCGGACATGATCTACCAGATGTCGGGCGCCTTCGAGGTTTGTGAGGAGCGCGGCATAGGCTGCTTCGGCAATTATGTGGACATGTCGAAAGTGGCGCCGAAGTCGATCGTCGCCTCCACCATCGTCAAATGGGATCCGCACATTAATTGGATCATCGATGAATGGTGGAAGGCAAAGACCATGAACGCCAAATTCGACGCGCCGAAGGAACCAAGGTGGTTCAGCTGGCAGCAGGGTTCGGGCGACCTCATCCTCAATCCTGCTTGGGAAGCCAAAATGCCCGATGACGTAAAGGCGCTTGCGGCTGAAACGGCCAAGGCCATCCAGAGCGGCGAGAAGAAAATCGAGCTCAATGTGAACGAGCCGAAATCGGACTGACGCCGGAGGTGGGGCCAAGCCGGGCCGATCCGAGATGAGCAAGATACCGCGCCTGTCGGTTCGGCACCTGACGAAGCGTTTCGCTGCGCTTGCCGCCAATGACGACGTCTCGCTCGACGTCATGCCCGGAGAATTGCATTGCTTGTTGGGGGAGAATGGCGCAGGCAAGTCGACACTGTCGTCCTGCCTTTATGGGCTCTACCAGCCAGACGCCGGCGAAATTCGGGTGGACGGCAAGACCGTCCAGCTAGGCTCGCCGGGCGAAGCCATCCGCGCCGGCATCGGCATGGTGCACCAGCATTTCGTCTTAGTGCCCAGCTTCACTGTGCTGGAGAATGTGGCGGTAGGCACGGGCTCCGGCTGGCGGCTCGGCCGGGCTGAGGCTCTGTCCAGGATCGAGACGATCTGCTCCACCTACGGCATCTCGCTCAACCCACACCGGCACGTCGGCGACCTTTCCGTCGGCGAACAGCAATGGGTCGAGATTGTCAAGGCGCTCTACACTGGCGCCAGACTGCTTATCCTCGACGAACCGACGGCGGTGCTGACGCCCGAGGAATCGCGCCGCCTGTTTGCGATCGTGCGGCGGCTCACCAGTGAAGATCTGTCGGTCGTGCTGATCAGCCATAAGATGTCGGAAGTGATGCAATCCGACCGGGTCAGCGTGCTTCGCAAGGGCAGACTGGTCGGAACGGTCGTAACCTCGAACGTCAGCCGCGACCAACTCACCACCATGATGGTCGGCCGCTCCGTTGCGGCGCCGGCGCGCGCCGCAGATGCGAAAGCGACCGGCGAGACGGTGCTTTCGGTGCGTGGGCTCACGCACCTGCGCGATGGAAGGCCCGTGCTGGACAACGCATCGCTCGACATCGCAGCCGGCGAGATCGTCGGCATCGCCGGCGTTTCCGGGAATGGCCAAGATGAGCTGTTCGAGTGCCTCGCAGGCCTCGCCGCGCCCGACGGCGGCACGGTCTTGCTCGATGGCGAAACTCTGCAGGCGTACTCACCGGCGACGATTGCTGCGAAAGGCATTGGCTACGTGCCCAGCGACCGCTTCCGCGACGGGCTCGTTGCCGATCTCGATATCGGCGAGAATCTTGTACTCGGCCAACAATGGCAAACGCGCTGGCGCAATGGGCCATTTATCGACACCGCGGCGCTCGACGCAAATGCACGCATGGTCATCGCTGCCTATTCGATTGCCGCAACCGGGCCGTCGTCACCCTCTCGCAAATTGTCTGGCGGCAACGCGCAGAAGGTCATCCTCGCCCGCGAGTTCGCCAAAGCGAAGCGGCTTCTGCTGTGCAACCAGCCGACGCGCGGCCTCGATGTCGGCGCCATCGAATTCGTCTACCGACAACTCCTGCACAAGCGCGACGAAGGCTGCGCCATCCTGCTTGCGAGCGAGGAACTGGAGGATCTTTTCGCTCTCAGCAGTCGTATATGTGTGATGTTTCGCGGCCGCGTCCTTGCGGTGCTCGATACGGAAAAAACCACCTATGACGAAATCGGCAGCCTGATGGCCGGCCATGGGAGCGAGGCTGCGGCGTGACCGGTTTCAACCTCGTGGAGTGGCGCCTCGAGCGCCGGCTGGAACCGCGGCCGACCGCGCGCATCGTTGCACTTGCTTTGGCGGCGATCGCGGCGGTTTTGGTTTGCAGTCTGCTTTTCGCCGCCGCGGGCGCCAGCCCGGGTGCCGCCTTCACGGCTCTCCTGAAAGGCAGCTTTGGCTCGTTGCGCGCCGCCGGCGAAACGCTGGTCAAGGCAACGCCCCTGATCTTCACCGGTCTTGCTGCCTGTGTCGCCTTCCGCGCGCGTATCTGGAACATTGGCGCCGAAGGCCAGGTTTTTGCCGGCGCCATGTTCGCTTATTGGGCGCAGCACAATCTCACCGGCTTTTCGCCTTTCATCCAAATTCCTGTGGTTATAGTCGGTGGCATTGTCGGCGGCGCACTCTATGCCGGCCTTGCGGGCGTGCTGAAGACCCGCTTCTCGGTCGATGAGGTGATCTCGACCGTCATGCTCAACTACATCATCGTCTATGTCCTTTCGCTGCTGCTGCTGCGCGGCCCATGGAGCGAGGCGGGCGCCTTCTTCGAACAGACGCCGAAGGTCGATCCGGGCTCGGTGCTTCCGTTGCTGTTTTCCGGTTCACGCCTGCATTCCGGCTTCCTGCTGGCGATTGTGGCGGCTGGCTTGGTTCACATGCTGTTGACGCGCACACCGCTGGGCTATGAGATCAAGGCTGCCGGGTCCAACATGCGCGCGCTCGATGTACAGGGCACCAATACTCGAAGGCTGGTCATAGTTGTGCTTCTGGTTTCCGGCGCGCTTGCGGGGCTCGCGGGGATCACGGAAGTCTACGGCGTCCACTACCGCCTGAAGGCAGGCGTAATAGCAGGTTACGGCTACAGCGGCATCATCGTGGCCATCCTCGGCCAATTGCATCCGCTTGGCGTCGTCGTTTCCTCGGTGCTGTTCGGAGCGTTGCTCAACGGCGCTACGCTCATGCAGATCAAGACCGGCGTGCCCTCGGCGCTGATATACGCCATCCAGGCGATCCTGCTTTTGTTCTTCCTAGCTGGCTGGGCAGCGTGCAATTTCCGCCTGCGGAGGGTCGGCCGTGCTTGACGCACTCTTTCAAACCTCAATCCTGGTCAGTGTGGCGGCGGCCACCATCCGCATCAGCACCCCGCTCCTGCTCGCCGCACTTGGAGAACTTATCGCCGAGCGCAGCGGCGTCTACAATATGGGTCTTGAGGGCATGATGCTGATGGGAGCCTTCACCGGCTATCTCGCCGCCTATGAAAGCGGGTCGTTATGGCTGGGCGTCCTCGCTGCCGGATTTACCGGCGCGCTGATGGCTCTCGTCTTTGCCGTGCTGGTGATCACGCTGAAAGTAGAGCAGATCGTCACCGGTCTTGCCGTCAACCTGCTCGGCGCCGGCCTTTCCACATACTGGTTGCGTTCCGCTTTCGCTGGCGACGGCAAGACGCCGACCATCCCCTTCTTCGCCGATGTGCCGGTGCCGGGGCTGAGCGATATTCCCGTGCTGGGCCCCATCCTGTTTGACCAGCGGGTGCTGACCTACATAGCCTTTCTGATGGTGCCGGCGGTATGGCTCTTCCTGTTCCGGACGCGTTATGGACTGATCGTGCGCTGCGCCGGCGACAATCCCAAGGCCCTCGATGTTAAGGGGGTAAAGGTCGCGCCGGTGCAATATGCCGCCGTGCTCTTCGGTGGCCTGATGGCGGGCGTTGCCGGCGCGTTTCTCTCCGTCGGCCAGGCGGCGCGTTTCGTGCCGGACATGACCAACGGGCGCGGCTGGCTGGCCATCATCATCGTCATCGCCGGCCTATGGCGCCCCTACCCGATTTGCGTGGCGGCTCTGGTGTTCTCCTTCCTCGACGCGCTGCAATTGCAAATCCAGGGCGTCGGTATCGCCATTCCCTACCAATATATGTTGATGATGCCTTATGTTGCGGCGATCGTTGCGTTGATGATCCGTCGCTCGCGGACCAGCGCACCGGCTATGCTGGGCGTGCCGTACAGGCGGGAATAGGACGGTCGGTTTTCATTCTGCTGCTGTAAGGCTGCCTGTACGTAGCTGCCATGCGGCATGGCCCAACCCGTGACCGCGGCAGCAAGCTTCCAGCAAGATCGACCGCTTTGGCGAAGCCGGTATTGTAGCCAACCCGCCCAGGCAGGGAGACCTGACCGTCAGTCACGGGACGTCACAGGGCAAGCAATTTGCCGCCCTGGAAATCTGGATCGTTGGAACTCGACTATCCCGCTGGTGGTTAGCCAGAAGGCTGCACAAGCCTCGCTCAGGAACGCCAGCCACCACTGCCGAAGTGACCTGAACTACGGAGCGTCGCCAGCAGGATGTTGGCTGCTCCGCGTTGATCAATCTTCGCTTGCTCACCAAGCGGAGACGCATTCCAGGCAGCCAATTCTGCCACCAAAAGAGCGATATCCCCGTCTACCGATGCGCATCTAAGTTGTCCGTTCTTCCCCATCACGATTATGGCTGTACCTATCACGCCATACCCAATCGCAGCTATCCGCTGAACCCAGGTATCGCCGTCAACGCGGACATCGAACAGAACCGACCCTTCGGTTTTTTCCGCAGCGTCCGCCACACGATCACAGAACGGTCGATTGAGGCCTTCGATGTTGCCGAGTGACTGCTCAAACAAGGCCAATTCGACATGCTCTGCCACCATAGCTGTGAGAGTGCGCGCTAGCTGGCCCAATCAGCAAGACACCAGGACCCATTATCCACAGCAGCCACAGCCGGTCCCCTTTTTGCCTACTTAATGCCCCCGTCAGACCGCGAGCCGGGCAACGGCCTCTATGGCTTGGTCGACCTCGTCCGTCGTGGTGTAGTGTGACAGACCCAGCCGGGCGACGCCGCCTTTTTTCGCGCGGTCCAAGCCTGCCAGAGGCTTCATGGCATAGAGTCGCCGGCCCAGCCGAAGATGTTTTTCCTCAGCCAGCGCGGCCGCGTTTTCCAGCGGCGAGCGATTGGCCAGCCGGAAGCTAAAGGTCGGCACGCGCGCGTCCAGTCGGTTGCGGCTGGCGATGCCGAGAGCGTCAGGCCGGGTATGGCCGTCGCACCGGCGAGGAATCGATCCATCAACCCAGCCTCGTAGGCGGTCGCTGCTTCCAATCCCGTCACGATGCGCCGGTCCAGCGGCGCCGCCGCGTCGACACCAGCACATTGCTCGCCGAGCCACGCGATGTGCTCGATCGCCGCTTGCGTGCCGGCCCGCGCCTCAAAGGACGGCGTGCCGGGCGGACGCACCGTGAGCGGGGTGAGCCGTTCGCGCAATCCGACCGCCACGAACATCATGCGCTTCTCGACGACAGATTTGGTCCCACGTGCCGCGCCTGAGGGCTCATCTGGAGCTTCGGTATGGATATCATTTTTAGCCTCTCCATCACGCATCCTGCCCCCTTTTCCCGGTTCGGTGCCCTTGACAAGCGGAAAGTATCGGTATTTTCTCCATGAAATGATATTATTATTATCTGGAAAAGATGTTTAATTCACCTCTCAGATGTCGCGCATCAGGGCATCGGACGAGGGCCTTGAGTGAGGAAGACAGGAGAACCGGATGGCGGGCGAGCTCAGCAAAATGAAGATGTATATCGGCGGCGAGTGGGTCGAGCCGGCATCAGGGGACTACTTCGAGACGGTGGATCCCTTCACGGCCAAGCCATGGGCGCTGGTGCCGAGAGGAAATTCCGCGGACGCTGACCGCGCCATTCGCGCTGCGGACCGTGCTTTCAGAAAAGGTCCCTGGGGATCCATGCATCCCTCCGAGCGCGGAAGGCTTATTTATCGGCTTGGCAGCCTCATCGAAGAACATGCCGACGCGCTCGCGGAAATCGAGGTGCGCGACAATGGCCGCCTGCTCGCGGAAATGCGGCATCAAATCCGCTACATTCCCAAATGGTACTACTACTATGCGGGTCTGGCCGACAAAATCGAAGGCGTCGTCCATCCCTGCGACAAGCCGGCGCTGAGCTATTCCCGTCCGGAGCCTTTGGGGGTTTGCGTAGGCATCGTTCCATGGAACGCGCCGTTGCTCCTTTTCTCGCTCAAGGCCGCGCCCGCTCTCGCAGCGGGGAACACCATCGTCATGAAGCCGGCGGAACATACGTCCGCCACCGCCCTGAAGCTTATGGAGTTGGTCGAACTGGCTGGCTTCCCGCCTGGGGTGATCAACGTCGTAACCGGGTTTGGCAAGGAAATTGGCGAGCCGCTCGTAACGCACCCATTGACGCGTCATGTGGGCTTCACGGGCTCGACGGCAACTGGAGCGCATCTGTATTCGCTTGCGGCTCGCGACGTGAAGCGGGTCAGTCTCGAGCTGGGCGGCAAATCGCCAAATATCGTCTTCGATGATGCTGATCTGGACAACGCTGTCCGCGGCGTGGTCGGCGGCATTTTTGGAGCGACAGGACAGACCTGCATCGCCGGTTCGCGCCTGCTCGTGCAAAGACGCATTCACGACCAGTTCGTCGAGAAGCTTTCGGCCTTTAGCGGCGCGGCACGCGTCGGTGATCCGCGCAAGGTAGAGACCCAGATCGGCCCGATTGCCAACGCCATGCAGTACGACAGGGTGCTGGGTTACATAGACATTGCAAGGCAGGAGGGCGCAAGCCTCGTCTTGGGAGGCAAGCGACCCCAGCTCGCCGAGTGCAAGGACGGTTTCTTCATAGAGCCGACCATATTCACCGGCGTCAAAAACGATATGCGGATCGCCCGCGAGGAAGTATTCGGCCCGGTCCTTTCGACGATCGTATTCGACGACCAGGAAGAAGCGGTAGCGATCGCGAACGACAGCGAGTTCGGCTTGGCGGCCGGCGTCTGGACTTCAGACATGAAGCGTGCGCTCCGCATGTCCGAACAACTCGATGCGGGCAGCGTCTGGATCAACACTTATCGCGACATCTCCTACACGACTCCGTTCGGCGGCTACAAGAAGAGCGGCTTAGGGCGCGAAAACGGCGTGGAGGGCATTCGCGAATACCTCCAGACGAAGGCGGTGTGGCTATCTATGGCCAAAGAAATCGAGAACCCCTTTGTCATCGGTTGAAGGTCAGCGGGTAGATTGGAGTCGGGCCGGGGAGCGGATGCGCAGATGATGAAGCGGAAAGGCAGCGAGATCCTCGCTGACGAACTTAGGCTCAACGGAGCCGAACTTGTCTACCACGTCCCTGGCGAGAGCTTTCTTTCCGTTCTGGACGCTCTGGCGTGCCGTCATCCGGAAATCCGCACAGTCACCTGCCGCCACGAAAACGGCGCTGCCCAGATGGCTGAGGCCCATGGCAAACTGACTGGACGGCCCGGCATTGCATTTGTCACACGCAGTCCCGGCGCCACCAACGCTGTGAACGGCGTGCACACGGCCTACCAGGATTCTTCGCCGATGGTCCTGGTGGTGGGCCAGGTGAAGCGTGGGTTGATGGAGCGCGAAGCGTTCATGTCCTACGACTTTCGCACGATGTTCGCGCCCATGACGAAATGGGTAGCGCAGATAGATGACCCGAGACGCATCCCGGAATTCATCCAGCGGGCCTACCACACGGCCATGACCGGCCGGATGGGTCCAGTCGTCCTTGTGGTGCCGGAGGACGTGCTCGAGGAGGAATGCGTCGTGGCGGAAGGAAAGCCTTACAGGCGAGCCTCGGTTGGGACACCCGCGCTCGCCGACATGGAGAAGGTCCGCGCCATGCTCTGCGATGCGGAGCGGCCGCTAATTATCGTCGGCGGCTCGGGCTGGACCGAGCAGGCGCGCGACGACATCCAGCGGTTTGCCGAGAATTGCAGCGTGCCGGTCGTCACCACGTTTCGTCGTCGGGACATCATCGACCATCGACTGCAATGCTACGCCGGAGAGATCGGCATTGGCGCCAATCCGGCTCTGCTTTCGCACATCAGAGACACCGACCTGGTGATCATGGTCAATGACGCGCTCAGCGATGTGAACACGATTGGTGCCGGATATATGGAGGGCTTCACGCTCTTTGATATTCCCCTGCCGAAGCAAAAGTTCGTCCATGTGACGAGCAGCCTGGAAGAATTGAACCGGGTCTTTCAGGTCGATCTCGCAATGCTTGCCGGCAACGACGCGTTCGCCGCCGCGCTAGCCAAGTTTCCTCCGGTCGACCGCGCTGCGAGAGCGGAATGGGTCTGCCGGCTGCGCAAAACCTTCGAGATGGAAACGACGCCGGGACCGTGCCCGGGTCCGATCGACTTGCCGAACATGATGAAATGGCTTCGGGACCGGTTGCCCGAGGATGCGATCGTGACGAACGGCGTGGGCGCCTACGCGACCTGGAGTCAAAGATATTTCGCCCACTACAAGCTGCATACGCAACTTGGTCCGATTAGCGGCTCGATGGGTTATAGCCTTCCGGCCGCCATCTCGGCGAAACTGCTTTACCCGGAGCGGGTTGTCGTCAATTTCGTCGGCGACGGCTGCTACCAGATGTGCGGAGAAGAACTCGCAACCGCTGTCCAGTACGGCGCCAACGTCATCATCCTGCTTTTCAACAACAACATGTACGGGACGATCCGTATCCATGAGGAAAACAGGCTCGAAGGCCGCGTCAATGGGACCAACCTGACGAATCCCGATTTCTGCATGCTTGCCAAGGCTTACGGCGCCCACGCCGAGCGTGTGCGTAAGACCGAGGATTTCGCTCCGGCGTTCGAGCGCGCGATCGGCTCTGGCACCCCTGCCCTGATCGAACTCGCCCTCGATCCCGAGGCGATCCATACGCGTTACTCGCTGACAGATTTAAGAAACCGCAGATCGGGAAGGGCGTGAGCCATCCTGCCTGACGCGAACAAAATTAGCCGGTTCGATAGCTGGCCGGCAGAAGCACCCTCGGCAGAAGGGGTGAGCAAACAAAAGGGTGTCAAACCCTCTCAACCACACAAGCGAAGGGGAAGTAAAATGAGGAAAGTGATACTTGCAGTTTCGGTCGGGCTCCTTGCCGTGACCGCTCTCGTGCTCGGCAGGCCGACAGTCGCGCTTGCCGATGACGCAATCACAGCTTCGGTCAAGGCCGATCCGGCCCTGCACGCGATGCTGCCCAAGAGCATCCAGGATTCCGGAATTATCAAGCTGGCGACCGATGCGCATTATCCTCCGTGCGAGAGCTTCGCGGAAGACAATGTCACGATGATCGGCTGGGAGCCGGACCTTTGGGATGCCTTGGCGAAGAAGCTCGGGGTCAAGGTCAAAGCGGAATCAATCAACTTCGATGGCTTGATTCCCGGCGTCCAGAGCGGTCGCTACGACACCGCGATGGAGTGCATCTCCGACACGGTCGAGCGCGAGAAACAGGTGACGTTCGTCGATCTTTCGATTTCCATCAACGGCATCTTCACGCTTGAGAACAGTGCGATCACCGACAATCCGCTGAGCCTGTGCGGCCTGAAAAGCGGCGCGCAGAAGGGCACGACATTTGTCCAGAGCATCAAGGAATTGCTTTCGCCTCTCTGCGTGAAGAACGGCAAGGCGCCGATCGCAACGAACGAGTTCGCTTCGGCGGATGCCACTATCTTGGCGCTGCTTTCAGGCCGCGTCGACTTCCTGGTCAACGATGCTTCCGCCGCCGCGTTTATCAAGAAACAGTCGTCTCAGCCGGTGAAGCTGATTGTGCTTGACGTGCTGCCGAAGCAAATCGACGGCTTCATCGTCAAGAAAGACAACACGGAACTGGCCAATGCGCTATTGGCCGGAACGAAAGCGCTGATGGATGAAGGCGTCTATGACCGCATCATGGACAAGTGGGATATCGCGGCTCTGAAGCTGAAAACGCCCGGCATCAATCTGGTCTCCAAGGGCGCGACCGCCAACTGAGACCCGAACGGCCAAGGCACAAGCTTCCATCGTTGCCTTGGCACCGCAGCTTTCCGGCTCCGATCGCCCAATCGGGAATCGGAGCCGGAAAAAACCCGCCGGGACAACCATCTGGACTTCGATGAAGACAGCGCCGAATCTTCTTGCAAGACTACGGCGCATGGGAGGAAATGTTGGAAGCCATGCAACCACGAAAGTTCGACCGGCTCGTGCCTGAGACGCCGCTCGACCAGACGGAGCAGAAGCGGCTGCAACGCAATCTTGCGTCTGATCACAAGCTGATGGTTGTTCCTGTCCGCAAGCCGGGCAGATGGATCGCCGCAGCGGCCATGGCGGCGGCGGCGATATGGCTGGCTCATGGAATCGTCACCAATACCAACTTTGGGTGGGACGTGGTCTTCGCGAACGTGTTTGAGCCGATCGTCCTGCAAGGGCTTGGACTGACACTATGGCTGACCGTTGCCGCGATGTGCATCGGAACCGTTTTGAGCGTCATCCTCGCGATCATGCGGATTTCGGAGAACCCTTTTCTCAATGTCCCGGCCGGGCTCTACCTTTGGTTCTTCCGCGGAACGCCGGTCCTTGTGCAGCTCATTTTCTGGTACAATCTCGCCTTCCTGATACCGGAAATCGTTATTGGAATTCCCTTCGGCCCGACCTTCTTCAGAGGTTCGGCCAACGATCTGATCACACCCTATTCTGCCGCCCTGCTCGGCCTCGGCCTCAACGAAGGCGCATACATGGCGGAGATCGTCCGCGCTGGCATCATGTCGGTAGATCAAGGTCAGCAGGAGGCTGCTCGGGCGCTGGGAATGAGGCCGGGACAGATTCTGAGGCGGATCGTTCTCCCGCAGGCAGTACGAGTCATCGTGCCGCCGACGGGCAATGAGACGATCGGGATGCTGAAGATGACGTCGCTGGTGAGCGTCATTGCGCTATCCGATCTTCTCTATTCGGTCCAGACGATCTCATCGCGCACCTTCCAGACCATCCCGCTGCTGCTCGTCGCCTGCGTTTGGTACCTCGCCATAACCTCTGTGATGACCGTGATACAGGGACGGATAGAGAAACGATTTGCTCGGGGAGACCGCACGGCAACGGTATCATGGTCGAGACGGATGTTCGGTGGCTCAGGCATAAGGAATTCGAAATGACAATGCCCATGGTTTCCGCCGTTCAGGTGGGCAAGAGCTTTGGCGCCCTTTCAGTCCTCAAGGGAATTGATTTCGATGTCGAACTCGGAGAGGTCGTATGCCTGATCGGCCCCTCCGGTTCAGGCAAGTCGACCTTGCTCAGATGTATCAATCATTTGGAGAAGATCGATTCCGGGGCGCTCTATGTCGATGGCGACCTGGTGGGATACTGCCGCAGGGGAGATCGACTTTATGAACTTAAGGAAAGGGAAATCTCCGTCAGGCGATCCAATATCGGCATGGTCTTCCAGCGTTTCAATCTGTTCGCCCATATGACTGCGCTGCAGAATGTGATCGAGGCCCCCATCCTGGTTCAAAAGCGCCCACGGAAGGAGGTTGTCGGCGAGGCGATCGCACTCCTCCAACGGGTCGGGCTGGGCAGCAGGCTCGATGCCTATCCGGATCAGCTTTCCGGCGGCCAGCAGCAGCGGGTGGCAATCGCGCGCGCTTTGGCGATGAAGCCCAAGCTCATGCTTTTCGATGAGCCGACGAGTGCACTGGATCCCGAACTCGTCGGCGAGGTGCTCGACGTCATGCGCTCGCTCGCCGCCGACGGCATGACGATGATCGTTGTCACTCACGAAATGCGCTTTGCCGAAGATGTGGCGGACAAGGTCGTATTCATGGACGGCGGGATGGTCATTGAAGAAGGGCCACCAAAGCTGATTTTCGGCAGCCCCCGTCATGAGCGGACACGCGCGTTTCTTTCGCGCATCATCTGAACCTGGCATACGCCAATCCATGGACGCGGACGGCGATTTTTGGCGCCGCCTTCCCGCTTCCGTCGATGGTGACGGCCGCACGAACCTGGAAGGGGCGCATGCCAAAGGTTCGGGAACGCTACGCCGCTTCGACTAGGCCGCCGCCATGGAAGGCAAGCGCCGCCTTGGCCGGCCATGCTGGCCGGCGTGCCCTTCGGCATCCAGTAGCGCCGGGTCCTTTCACTTGAAGGCCATCGCGTGGTCATTGACTGCTCGTTTTTCAGGCACCCTTCGAAATGGCTCAGTCGTTTGCGCAGATGATGGACTTCGCGCAGATGTAGCCCCACGTCAGGTTGGGCCCCAATGTGGTGCCGGCTCCCACCGCCCACGTGCCGAACGGATTGGCCATCGCCACGCCCACGCAATAGAGACCTTCGACCACTCTCCCGTCCGCTCTGAGCACGCGACCGCCGGCGTCGGTTCGAGGTCCGCCCTTGGTTGAGACGATGGTACGGTTGAATGGAATTGCGATGAAGGGAGCCTTTTGGATCGGTGACAGGCGGCTTTTCCCGGGACCCTTCTTCGCCTGGCCCGATGCCATACCCTCACGATGAAATTGTCCATCCACGCCGGACGCACAGGACGCGTTGAAACGCTCGATCGTCCGCGCGAATTCATCGGCGGGCAGTTTGGTTGCTTCGGCAAGCGCCGAGATTGTTTGCGCCTTCTTGGTCCAACCCGGATTGCGCGCTGCAAAGTGCCGCAGGATGGGCGAGTTCTCAAGGAACGCTTGATCGCTGACAAGCCATGCCGGCAGATGAACCGGCTGACCAGTGGAAGGATCGCGTTCATCTATGACTTCCCCCAGGTTGAAGCGGTATTCGTTGACGAAACGTCGGCCATGCCGGTTGACAACAATCGCGTTGGGTTCCTGGTGAAAAAAAGAGCTGACGCCAAAGGGTCGACGTGACCCACTCAGCGGGAAGCCTCCAGTGATGTTCGCTTGATCCATGTGAGCAAGTTCTGCACCGGCCGCAACCGCGATACGAACAGCGTCCCCATCATTTCCCGGCGGACTTGCGATGAAATCGCAGTGCCCGGGAAAATGCTTTTCCCGCAATTCGTTATTCCATTCAAATCCACCGGTAGCCAGGACGACTCCCTTGCGAGCCAGGATGCTCCGTTTCGCGCCCGCCGCCTCGACCACCAGCCCCTTCACGCGTCCCTTTTCAACGATCGGGGCGACCGCGCGGGCTTCGAGCGCTATCCGGCAGCCATGGTGCAGGCAACCTTTGAGCAGCCCCGTGACGAGGGCAGTTCCCATCCCTCTGGCGCCGGTTAGCAATCGCCAGAACAATTGCGGCCACCTTCTGAAGGCGGCTTCGACCGGATGATGGAATGGGTCGAGTTCAAGCATCTCCTGGAAAGTGAATACATGCGGGAGACTTGGGGGCCTCAGAATCCGGGCATAGGGCCCGGCTAGCTTCCGTCTTAGCACCCCGGGCGACAGCATCCGCCCGACATTCACGGCTCCTGCTTTTTCGAGATGAGGATCGCCCTCCGTCGTCAGCGAGAAGCGTAGCGGGGTCTCCCTTTCGAGGAAGGCCAGCATGTTCGGGGCCTCATCGACGAAGCTGCGCCAGAGCGCGTCTTCGGTCTCCCTCCAACCGTCGGGAGCCACAGCCCGGATATAGGTCAGGGCGCGCTCCCGGTCGTCCGACAGGCCAGCGGCGGCAGCGTGGTGGTTCGCCGGAATCCAGACGGCCGCTCCGGACATCGCCGTGGTCCCGCCGACGAGACCGGTCCGTTCAAGAATGATGGTGGATAGACCCGCGGCGGAAGTGCGAAGTGCCGCTGCCAGGCCGGCCGAGCCAGATCCCGCGACCAATACGTCGCACGTTTCATCAGGCTCTGCCATCGGCCTGACCCTTAGACCGCGTCTGCCGCTAGGAGCAGCAACGCCGCCACAAGCGAGAAATTGACCAGGATCATGTAAAAGTGTCGGTCGCGTTCCGGCCCGCTATACATAAACATGTTGTGGTAAAGCGGGGTCGCCACCACAAGGAAGGCGATCAGCACAACGACCGCCGGCAATACCCAGTATCCGGCGATCAGCGCCAGGCCCGCCACTGCCTGAGTCGCAAACCCGGCAGCCATTATCGGCGCCGGCAAAAGCCAGCCATAGCTGGTTTTCACCACCGTGACCCGCTGCTTGAAATGCAGAAAGTGCCGCGCGCCGGCGATCAGGAAAAAACCGCCAATGATTACCCGGCCAATCGCCTCAAGAATCGACACTCTCTCGCTCCATGTGCATATGATATTTTTTCTTTTATGATATAATACCAGTTTTATCAAGCCAAATGCCTGAATCCCCTGATCCGGCCTCTTCTTCGCCGCTTGCCGGTATCCCATCCCATGGGCGCGGAGGCCGAGACGATTCCCTGGACGCCACCCGAGAAGCTCAAGCCCTTGCAAGGACGGGCAAAAACAGCAGAATTGGCAATATGCGCGCCGTAAAGCGGACCGAGTGGGCAGCGCAGATCAAAAATATCATTATTGACGTTTATTGATATGGAAATTGGCTGCTGAAACGTATAGCACTGTCCCAGTTCGATTAACTGCGGAGGATGAGATGAAGTTCAACCACAGCATGGTGCGAGTGCGCGATCTGGATGCTGCTTTGGACTTTTACGTGCACAAGCTCGGGCTTGTCGAAGTGAAGCGCACGGAAAATGAAAAAGGCCGCTACACCTTGGTCTTCCTCTGTGCTCCCAACGATATCGAGATTCTCGGAGGCAGCGCGCCGCAGATCGAGCTCACCTACAATTGGGATATCGAGGACTATGGATCGGCCCGGAATTTCGGGCACCTGGGCCTCGAAGTGGACGACATCTACGCAGTCTGCGAGCGGCTGGTGAAGGGCGGCGTTACGCTGAGCCGACCACCGCGAGATGGTCGCATGGCGTTTGTCCGATCGCCCGACCTCATTTCAATCGAACTGATGCAGCGAGGTACACCGTTGCCGCCGGGGGAGCCTTGGGCCTCAATGCCCAATGCCGGTGCTTGGTGAATCGATCGAGTAAAGGCAACTATGCGCAACCCGGCTGGGCCGATCTGACTTTGGATGCCCTGTCGGGCCGCGCAAGTGCCATGTCCCTTTTCTGTGATGCGCAGGAATACCGGGCCTACCCTACCCATCGGCAGCATCACTTAACTTGAGGCTGGAACTTTCATGCGCAATCGAATCTTTTCCGGGGCCTCGTCCGAAGCCATAGCCGGTTACGCCAAAGCCGCCATCGATGGTAGGATCATCTACGTTTCGGGCACTACTGGACGCGATCCAGTCACAAACGAGTTTCCCGAGGATCCAGCCCAGCAGGCACGAAATGCCCTGTCGTCGATCAACGATACCCTTCGCCAGGCGGGATCGAGCTTGGCCGATGCTGTGGTTAGCCGCGTCTTCGTTACGGACGCCGAGGCGGCATCGGCCGTCGTACCGGTTCTTGGTGAGGTCTTCGGCGACATCAGACCAACAAGCACCTTTCTCATCTGCCAGATTCCTGCTTCCGGTGCCCGGGTCGAGATTGAGATCACCGCGTCCAGATCCGACTCGGTAATCCTGGGGTGAACGGACAATCCCGGAGTTGGACCGCTCTGCTTCCGGGCTGTATGGCTCCCCCTCCTCGCGGCCGCCTTTTTAGTCTTTCCCGGCCGGCCTGCGGATTGGCAGTTGCGCACCTTGAAGCGGCTGAAGCGCCTGCCATCAAGATCGAGACCAAGATCCGGTTAAGCGCGAGTCCGCGACGAGTTGCGGCAAGACGGTCCCTACTGCGAGATAACCTATTCCGCAGTATTCATCCTGCCTTCGGCGAGGTCCAACTTTTTGCGAAGCGCATTGGTGACAAGGCCGAAATGTCAACGGGCGATCGCCGGCCCGCGGCGAGGTCCGAGAGAACCTTTCCGGCCATCGGACCCGGGCCAAAGCCATGACCGCTGAACCCTGTTCCGACAAGCATGCCCGATATGCCTTCAATTGGGCCCAGAACCGGAATGACATCCGGCATTGTGTCGATGATCCCCGCCCAAAAGGTCTCGATCTCCAGAGAGGCCAATGTCGGCAAGAGCCGAGAAAACTCACGACTCGCCAGCTCCACGCGAAAGAGTTCCGGACGCGGGTTGTCGCGGCTGGGCGGAAAGTCGGCGACCGGCAAGTGTGTCCGCAACGGAAAAAACCGCTTGATCGGCGCAAGATAATCTATGCGTGCCGCATCGGGATTGGACTTTCGTGTGGCCTCGTACCATCGCATATGCCGCCAGGAATCCAGCCGCAGGTCGTATTCACCTCCGGCGACGGATATCAAATAGGCCCCGTTCAGATCCTGCCGGATGCCGGTATGTTGACCCGAGACGCAGGCCGCTATGCGCGATTCGGGCCTCGCAACCGTTCTTGCGACCGTCGCCCGGACGAACTCCTGAGGCAGATCCAGTCCTGCCTTCCTCAACAGGGCGGCACTCCCGGCTCCCGCGGCGACGATTACCGTGCCCGCGCGGTAAAGCCGACCGCGGATCCGGACACCGGAGATTTTCCCGGCGCCGGTTTCTATGCGAGTGACCGACTCACCGAAAGCGAATGCCGCTCCGGCTCCGAGCGCCGCATCAAAAAACGCCCGGGTCGCTCGGGCAGGCTCGGCCTTCCCGTCACTGGGCGTGTACATCGCTCCGACCACGCCGCAATCAGTTGCCAGTTGAGGTACCAGCGCGTGGGTTTCCGTTGCCGACAGCATCCGCGTGTCGAGCCCAAACTCTTCGGCCGCCCGCTTTTGCCAGGCACGCCGGGAAACAAGATCAGCCTCGCTGAACGCCAGAGACAGGTTCCCGCCTTGCTGCCATCCCACCCGGCGCCCCAGTTCCGCTTCGATTTCTTTCCACATCGACAGGGCGCCGATCATCAGTGGAAGCTCTCGAAAGTCGCGATTCTGCTGACGGACAAAGCCGAGGTTGCGGCCAGATTGCGCTGATCCCGGTGCGTCTCGCTCCACTAGCAGGACACGCATTCCATTCTTGGCGGCATAATATGCCGCGGAGCATCCGACAACGCCCCCGCCGATAATGATCACGTCCCAGTCGCGTTTGGATATCGCTTCCATCATGCCGCCGCGTTGCCGTGTTCCGCAGAGAAAGTCTTATCGCTCCACGCGGGATCATCGAGAACCTTGGCAGGCTTGCCGCGCGAAGACGTCCCGTCTATCAACAATGACTGGCCGCTCACCGCCAAGCCGTGACCATGATTTCCACGTTAAGAGCAGGATCAGCCAACCGCGACTCCACGCAGGCGCGAACGGGCTTGCCGACATCGGCGACCCATTCTTCCCAAACGGTATTGAATTCGTTGAACGTAGCGCTGTCCGTCAACCAAATCTGCGCGCTGACGAGATTCGCTTTGCTGCTGTCTGCTTCAGCGAGATGATGGTCGATCCTCTGGAGGATCTCTTTTGTCTGCGCGGCCACGGTAGCGCCGCGCGTCTCCACCGCGGTAAGGCCAGCCAGAAAAACGAAGCCACCCGCCTCCACGGCAAGACTCATGCGATTGTTCTCGCTATGTCGAACGATCCCGCTGCTCATTCCAATACTTCCCGCACCAAGAGATTTATATATTACATTAGAAACTATATGATAGGATAAGTGACGCATAGCCTTTGTCAAGCGGTTAGGATTCGCGGCTTAACAGACCGTCGTTTCCCAACTGGTCTCAGATTTCGCAATTTCCCGCGAATTGCCGCCGATTCCAGACTCGCTATGATCAAAGCGAACCAAATGACGCTGGACAATCCAGCCGAAATCGTCGTATCAATTGACGTAACATATGATATTACAACGGGGCTGGAATGGCGAACGAACTTCAAAACTCGCAACCCCTCTACGGGCAGATCAAGTCGGCCATTGAAAAGCGCATACGCGGCGACGAATGGCCTGCCGATTTCCGCGTGCCTTCCGAGGAACTGCTCGCCGAGGAATTCGGCGCCTCTTCCCTGACAGTGCGCCGGGCCCTGCGGGAACTTCAGTCAGAAGGCATGCTGGTTCGAATCCAGGGTCGCGGCACTTTCGTCGTCGGCCCCCGGATGCAGTGCGCCATATTCGATCTGCCCGACGTCTCGGAGGAAATCGCCCTCAGTGGCGGCGTGCATACCAGCGAAGTGCTCTTTCTGGGCTTTGTGCCCCCCGAAAGTCCGTTCGCCGGCATGCTGCCCCTGCCCTATGAAGGGCCGGTCTGCCACTCACGCCTGCTTCACAAGGAGGATGGAACGCCCATCCAGATCGAGGATCGCTTCGTCAACCCGGCGGAGGCCCCCGGCTATCTGAAGCAGGACTTCACCCGCATTACGCCTCACGCCTACCTCCTGCGGGAAACCGAAGTCACCTATGTCGACAATACGATCCGGGCCATCCGGGCCGACGAAGAAAGCAGGCGGGCCCTTGAGATCGACGGCAACCAGCCTTGCCTTCTGCTCGATCGCCGCACATGGCGCGAAGGCGTGCCCGTCACCCGCAGCCGCTTCCTCTATCCGGGCGACCGTTACCGGTTGCGCAGTTCACATGAAGCCACACCGAGCCGCGGCGGCACTATGCAACAGCGAAGTGCCCCGGCATCCAGGAGAATCCGATGAGAGACTACGTTGCCCGCTTGCGTGAACGCGGCGACCTGCTTGTTGTGGACAAGGAGATCGATCCGTTCCACGAACTGGCGGCTGTCACCCATGTGGCCCAGAAGCGCTGGGGCAAGCCGATCCTTTTCAACAACGTCAAGGGCACACGCTTTCCGGTCGTTACCAACGTCTATGGCTCGCGGGAGCGCCTGGCGGAGGTGATCGGCATCGATTCCACCGATTTCTGTCGTCAGTGGAGCAATCTTGCCAATCTCGGCTCGACAAGCGTTGGCGAACCCTTCGTCAGCGTCGAGGACCCGGAACTGACCGAATGCAAGCTGTCTGAACTGCCACTCATCACCTACTCCGATCGCGATGCCGCGCCCTATTTCACCTCGGCCATGTTCATTGCCAAGGATCCCGAAACGGGGGTCGGCAATCTGTCCTATCACCGTTCGATGTATGTGAGCGACAGCGAGTTGCGCTGCCGCCTGGCGCCGCGCCATCACCTCACCATCTATCATGAAAAGGCCGAGAAGATGGGCAAGCCGCTGGAGGCGGCGATGCTGATCGGCGCACCGGCGACATCCTTCCTCACCGCCGCGGCTCCGCTGCCCTATGACGTGGACGAGCTTGAGGTCGCGGCGCGGCTGAAGGGCAGCCCCATCGCCATGCGCAAGTGCAAGTATATCGACCTCGAGGTTCCAGCCGACACCGAGATCGTCATCGAGGGCCGCTTCCTGCCAAACGAACGCCGGCCTGAGGGCCCGTTCGGCGAATTCATGGGTTACTACGTCCCTGAAGGCCCAAATGCGGTGTTCGAGGTTTTGGGGGTCACCGTGCGGCGCGACGCCATGTTCCACAGCATACTGTGCGGTTCGGCCGAGGAGGTGCTGACGCTGGAACTGTCGGTGTCCGCCAACATCTTCCAGCGGTTGAGCGCGGCGCTACCCGGCATTCTCGACGTCACCTGCCAGCCCTTTGTCAATCATGCCGTGATCAAGGTCGACCAGCAGTTCGAGGGGCACGCCCGCCAGGTGATGCTCGCCACCATCGGCGCCGAGCCGATCTGGGCCAAGGTGGTCACCGTCGTCGATGAGGATGTGGACATCTACAGCATGGACGACGTGATGTGGGCGACCCTGACCCGTTGCCGTCCCGACAAGGACATGATCATCATTCCCGATACGCCTTCCTTCTATCGCGACGAAGCCAAGGATCATTGGGGGCGCCTGCTCGTCGACGCCACCAAGCCGTTCCACCGCAAGGCCGAATTCGAACGCAAGAAGATCCGCCTTGCCGACAAGGTCGACCTTGCGGACTGGTTCGAAAACGCGTGAGCGGATCGGCTTCACTCTGGCAGGGCGGCGGGGGCGGGCCACAGCCTCCGCGCATCATCGTCGGCATCAGCGGCGCCTCCGGCGCCGTCTATGGCGTCAGGGCGCTCGACCAGCTCAGGGCCGCTGGCATCGAGACCCATCTGATAGTGACGCGGTCGGCGCATCTGACGCTTTCCCAGGAACTCGGCATGCGTCCTGCGGAGATCGCCGAACGGGCCAGCGTCTTCCACAATGTTCAAAACATCGGCGCCTCGATTTCCAGCGGATCCTTCCGGACGCTCGGCATGCTGATCGCACCTTGCTCCGTCAGGACGATGTCCGAGATCGCCTCCGGCGTCACCTCTAGCCTCATGAGCCGCGCCGCGGACGTCGTGTTGAAGGAACACCGCAAGCTCGTTCTGATGCTTCGCGAGACTCCGCTGCATCTCGGGCACCTTCGGACAATGACCGCGCTCGCCGAAATGGGGGCGATCCTCATGCCGCCTGTGCCTGCTTTCTACGCCAAGCCGCGCTCGCTCGAAGAGATGGTGGACCACAGCGTCGGCCGCGCGCTCGACCTCTTCGGCATCGACAGCGGCAAGGTGGCGCGGTGGGAGGGAATGAGCGTCGACCGCGAAGCCTGTCCGAAGCCCGCCGACGACGCCTCCTGACCCAGCAGAGTCCTTACCAATGCAACCTGTTATTAACGTCCTGCAAACCGCTGATCGCCCGCACAGCCACCGTCCAGTCCACGGCGCGCATGTTGGCATTATCGTGCTCGACACGGGGTTCGAGCGCCTTCCCGGCGATGTCGCTAATGCCCTGACTTGGCGTTTTCCGGTACAGTATCATGTTGTCACCGGAGTACGCCCACAGGATGTGATCGAAGGCGCTCCCGAAAAGGTCTTGCCGGCTTTTTACGATGCGATAGACCGGTTGACCCAACTGTGCGTGGACGGCATCGCCACCAGTTGCGGGTTCCTGGCGGTGGTGCATCCGCAATTGCGCGCCTACAGCCGGGTGCCGGTAGCCTCATCCAGTCTGATGCAAATCCCGCTCGTGCTGCAGACGTTGCCGGCGGACAAGACTGTCGGCGTCATCGTTTCGGACCGCAAGGCCATTACAGACAAGCATTTCACAAATATCGGGGCTCCTGTCGGCCTTCCGCTCGGCGAACTCGCCTTTGACGGGCCGATCCGCGCCAATATGCGCAACAACGCCTCCCGGGTCTCCTACGCGGCACAGGAACGCGACGCTCTGGAGACCGTGGAGCGCATGCTCGCCGAAACGCCGTCGATAGGCGCCCTGGTCAGCGAATGCGCCAATCTTCCTCCCTATTCGCAGGCAATCGAGAAGGCCTTTGGCGTACCTGTCTACGATGTCGTGTCGCTGGTCGAGTGGCTTCACGCAGGCTTGAGGCCTCGCGGTTTCCACCCGGAAACCTCGTGAAGTGCAGTAGCGATGGAGGTGTTCGACCTGATCGTCGTGGGGGGCGGCCTCGTCGGGGCGGCCCTTGCATGGGGCGCGCAGACTGCCGGAGCCAACGTCGTCCTGCTCGACGAAGGCGACCAGGCCCATCGCGCCGCTCGTGGCAACTTCGGCCTTGTCTGGCTCCAGGGAAAGGGCGTCGGCACCCCACACTATATGCAATGGTCACTGCACGCAGGCCGAATGTGGCCGGGATTTGCCGCAAAGTTGAGCAACGCCGTTTCCTTCGACATCGGGTGGCGGCAACCTGGAGGGCTGCAATTCTGCTTTAGCGAGGCGGAACTAGACAAGCGCCGCGATGTCATCGCCCGCACACGGGCCGATGGCGGCGACATCGACATATCCATCCTCGACCGCGCCGACTTGCGGGCTATGCTGCCCGGTATCGGTGATGACGTGGTTGGCGCTTCGTTTTCCTCGCTCGATGGCCACGTCAATCCTCTGTATCTGCTACGCGCGCTGCAGGGAGGGCTGCAGGACGCCGGCGGCAGCTACCGCCCCGGGTTCCGGGTCGAGAACATCGCCACGGAAAAGGACGGGTTCAAGGCAGTCAGCCGCACTGGCTGCGTTACCGGCAGGCGGATCGCCCTGGCCGCTGGTCTGGGCGCGGCCAACCTCGCCGGGCATGTGGGGCTTTCAATGCCGGTGAAGCCCGAGCGGGGACAGATTGTCGTCACCGAACGGATTAAGCCATTCCTGCCCTATGCCACCAACTGCATCCGGCAATCGGTTGAGGGCACGGTCCTGCTTGGCAGCAGCCATGAAGGTCGAGGTTTCGACGACGGAACAGACGTGATTACCGCGGCCGCGCTTTGCAGGACGGCAGCCCGCGTTTTTCCCGCGCTGGCTGAGGCCACGGTGGTGCGCAGTTGGGGTTCGTTGCGCGTCATGACGCCTGACGGCCTCCCCATTTACGAGGAATCCGCTCGTTTTCCGGGCGCCTTTGCGGTCACCTGCCACAGCGGCGTCACCCTCGCCAGCGTGCATGCGCTGGAAATCGGTCCGGCGCTGGCGAAAGGCCGGCTACCGCAACATCTTTCGAGCTTCACAGGCGGCAGGTTCGATGTTCACCAGAGTTGAGTGTAGTTCCGCACTGCCTCCGGGCGCCAACGTCCTCGACTTTGAGGGCTCCCAGGTTCCCTTCCAGTCTGGCGACAGTGTCGCTGCGGCGCTGCTGGCGGCCGGAGTTTCACCATTGAGAGGAAGCCCTGTCGACGAAAGCCCGCGCGCACCCTATTGCATGATGGGCGTGTGCTTTGAGTGCCTGGTCGAAATCGACGGCAAGCAGAATCAGCAATCCTGCCTGACAAGGGCCCGCCCCGGGATGATCATCAGGCGCCAGCACGGTGCGAGGACGCTCGGATGAACGGCCTTTGGGACGCTATCGTGATCGGAGCCGGACCTGCCGGAATGACGGCTGCCGCAACACTGTCCGAAGGCGGTGCCCGCACACTCGTCATCGACGAACAACCCGCGCCCGGCGGACAGATCTACCGCGCCGTCGAACGCAACACGGACAGTGCGAGACTTTCCGCAGTGCTCGGCTCCGACTATGCGGACGGCGCTGCGCTGACGGCCAGGATGCGCGCCAGCGCCGCGGAGTTGCGTTTCAACACGAGCGCCTGGCGCATCGATGCCGACGGCACGGTCTGGACGAAGGCCGACGGCAAGGTCGAGCAGTTGCAGGCAAAGGCCCTCGTCATTGCCTCGGGCGCGATGGAGCGGCCGGTTCCGGTGCCTGGCTGGACGCTGCCCGGCGTCCTGACGGTCGGCGCCTTGCAGATCATGCTCAAGGATGCGGGGCTTCGCCCTTCCGGGCGCCTCGTGCTGGCCGGCTGCGGTCCTCTCGTCTACCTGTTCGCGGCCCAGTGCCTTGAAGCCGGCGTTTCCGACCTCGTGCTTCTCGACACCGCCAAGCGGACCAATCTCATACCCGCACTGCGGCATTTGCCGAAAGCCGTTTGCGGCCACGGTTTGGGTTACCTTTGGAAAGGCCTGGGATTGATGGCCGCGTTGCACCGACGCGGCGTGAAAATCTATCGCGGCGTTTCCAAGCTGCGCATCGAGGGCGCCGAGCGCGCTGTCGCCGCCAGCTTCCGGACCCGAACGGGCACCATACGCATCGACCTCGATCTGGTTGCCCTGCACGAGGGCGTGATACCGAGCCAGCAGATAGCCCGATCCATCGGCTGTGCCCATCGATGGGATGAAGAGCAACAGTGCTTCCTCCCGATCCTCGACCCGATGCGGGAAACCTCCATTTCGGGCGTCTTCATCGCCGGCGACGGCGGCGGCATCGTGGGCGCGATGGCAAGCGCCCATACCGGCGCGTTGTGCGCGCTTGCGATCCTCAAGGGTCTCGATAAGATTTCCGATACCGAATTGGAAAGCCGAAAGGCCGTCGCGCAGCAGGCCCTTGACGCCCACCTGACGATCAGGCCTTTCCTCGACCGGCTCTATCGTCCGCGCAATGAAGTGCTCGTTCCGGCGGACGACGTGGTCGTATGTCGTTGCGAGGCTATTCGTGCCGGAGCCATTCGCGACATCGTCCGGCGGGGCTGTCTCGGCCCGAACCAGGCCAAGGCGTTCCTGCGTTGCGGCATGGGTCCTTGCCAGGGCCGTATGTGTGGTCCGACGGTCAGCGCCATCGTCGCGCACGAAACCGGCCAGACTCCCGACGCAACGGGATATTACCGTATCCGCCCCCCCCTGAAACCAGTCTCGATCGGCGAACTGGCCACCCAATACGAGGAGGATTGACTTGAACGAACAGTCCTCTCCCGCAGACGCCGCATGGGCATTCCTGATTGACTTCTATGGGCGCGAGGGCGTTTCCGAAGCCTGCCTCGTCCTGCAGGACGAGGCAGGTCTGGACGTGGTGGAAATGCTGATGCTCATCTATGCCGACATAGCTTTGGGCAAGTCCCTTTCAAGCGATGAGATCGCAGCGCTGCGGGCCGCAATGTCAAGCTGGCGTGAAGACGTAGTGCTTCCGCTGCGCGCGCTTCGCCGAACATTGAAGTCGCCACGCGAGGATATCGCCGACAATGCGAAAGAACAGCTGCGCGCCCAGATCAAAAAAGCCGAGTTGACGGCGGAGCGGCTGCAGATCGATTTCGCCGCAAATTGGCTGGAGAATGCGACCGGTGGCGGCCCACCGCCGGTAGCGACCCTGTCGAGGCTGATTGCCGAACGCAGCCACAACGGCATGGTCGAAAAAGCACTGGCGCACATCATAGCGGTGGCGCAGACCGGCCAAGACGCCCCTACACGAGCAGCAGCCGCTCCCTAGACGCCGCGAGCACGCGGTGCCGGGCGTGTGAACTTAGCGCATCGCCCGAGGGCGTTTTGGACGTGATTACGGGCGTGTGGTTGCAGGAGGTTGAATTCCGATGACCATTCCGGCCGACCCGCTCGATCCCGGTGGCATCCGTGGCTTCGGTCGCCGGATGCGGGCCGGCGAGACGACGGCCGTTGCCGCGACTGAGGCCTACTTGGCGCGGATCGCCGCCTACGATCGCCAGCTGCAAACCTATGAACACGTGGCGGCATCAGCCGCGTTGCGAGCCGCCAAACTCGTCGACGAGGCACTCGCCGGCGGCGTTGATTTCGGCCCCTTGATGGGTGTTCCCATCGCGATCAAGGACATCATCGCCGTTGAAGGAATGCCGACAACGGCCGGCTCGGATGTCGATGTCTCGGACCTGATCGGCGGCCCGGGCGGTTTCATGCGCAGCCTTGCCGCCGCCGGCTGCGTCATTATTGGCAAGACCAAGGCCGTCGAGTTCGCGATGAGCGGCACAGGTACCAATTATCGGCGGGGTACACCGCGCAATCCATGGGATGCCGCTGTATTTCGACTGACCGCCGGCTCTTCCAGCGGGTCGGCGGCCGCCGTGGCTGCGGGCCTTTGCGGTTTTGCCATTGGCACCGACACCGGCGGCTCGATCCGCGGCCCGGCTGCGTTCTGCGGCGTGTTCGGTCTGAAGCCGACGGCGAACATCTGGCCGACGGATGGCAGCTTCCCGGTCTCGGCGACGCTCGACACTATCGGCCCGCTAACTCGTTCGGCCGAGGACGCCGCCATCGTTTGGGCCGCTCTTTGCGGCACTCCCGTGCCTCCGGCGGCAACGATCAGAGGAGTAAAGCTCGGCCGACCTCGGGCCCTTTTCGGCGACCTTCTGGACCGTCATGTGGCGGCTCGGCTGGAAGGCGCCTTGTCGACGCTTGCAGCCGCCGGCGTCACGATTGTGGAAATGGACATTCCGGAACTCGCCGAGATCGATCCGCTCTTCCGCACCATCAGCCTAGCCGAAATGGTCACCTCGTTCGGCCGCGAGCGGTTCCACCGCACGAGCGCTTTGATGAACCCAGACATTGCCGCCAGCATCGCCGCCGGGTTCGACATCACGCAGACCTCGTATGCGAGTGCGCGTCGGCGGCAGCAGGAACTTGTCCAGCTCAACACTGCCTGGTTCAACGGAATCGATGCCTGGGTCGGACCGGTGAAATGGAAGCTGCCGCCGGCATTTCCGGGAGATTTTACGTCTCTGTCAGCATCCGCCGCTCTTCTGGACGCCTGCGCCGGCCCTACTCGATCGGCAAATGTCCTCGGCCTCTGCGCGGCGAGCCTGCCGCTCCCCCATGCTCCGTCGACATTGCCTACAGGTTTGCAACTGATCTGTCCTGGCAGAGCAGACGAACTGCTCCTCTCCCTCGCCTGTACGTTCGAATCAGTACTGGGACGCTCGCCCTCCCCCGACCTCTCAGGCTTCGCTCGCTCGTGACCGGCTGTTCTTGCCCGCTTTTTTTGGGCTCGTTCAAAATATCGGGTGGGGACAGTAAATCAGGGTATGATTACCGGGTCTATATGTTGCTCCCGCCAGGTTGTTGCGGTCCAAAAGATCTTTGGCCTTTGACCTGACCCTGCAGGCATCCGAGCCCCCCGGCACAACGCCGTCGGGCTCTTCTTCTCGGGCGGCAGCGCAAAGTCCGCTCGGCGTGCACACCATATGTGTCTCAGCTCGGCCCTTTTTTACTTTGCGTTGGATTCAAGGTGAAATTAGGGGACGCAAGCGAGAGGTCGGCTTTCGGCATCAAGCGGGCTAAGCAGTCATTCAACTCCTGGCCTCAAGCAGCTCATGCACGCTCCACTTGACGGTGCGTGCCGCCCCAGCCGATGTCGGGTTTATCTATGTCGACGGCGAGACATGCCTTTGACCACGCTTATTGGGGGCGCCGACTGGCGAGCCGCTTCGCCATCATTAGCGATGGAACGGAAAAGAAACCATTCTGCATAAGACTGCTGCTTTTCGACGCACCTTTTCGAAACGTCGGAACGAGCGCTTTTCGCGCAGGCCTCGATGCCCCCATAGGTGAACCGGTTCCATGACGAGTCTGACAATACGCCACCGCATCCTCGTCAGTTTCGCTGCCGTTCTGGTGGTTATGTCCGTGATCGCCGTTATCGCGTACGCCTGGTTTCTTCAGGCGGAGCGGGAGGCAACTGAGGTCGAGAAGGGCATCCTTCCAGACCTCTATCACAGCACCGAGATCATGATGGGGCAGATGAAGGCACATAGCCTGCTTCAGGAATATGCCCTCCAGGACAACCCGTCGGATAAAAGCACGCTTGAAAGCACGATCGCGACCAATCGCGACCAAGTGCGGCGGTTGATGGACGAGTATGAAGCAACGATCGTCTCCGACATCGACAAGCAGAATTACGCAGTCGTCAAAGAACTCGCCAACCAATTTCGGCTGGCGGAAACTGCTGTGCTGGACACGAGCCGAGCTGCCTTGTCGAAAGGTGAAACTCCCAATGAAAGCCCGGTCATCAAGAACACGGTAGAGCCGATCTTTGTGAAATTGCAGTCCGCTCTGCAAGCCATGCTCGAGGATCACAGAGGCGAGGCAAACAGCGCGACGCAGCGGATCAGCTCAATCGTTAGCACGGCGGAAGTCGGTTTGAGCGTGGGCTTGTTGATAGCCCTCGGGCTAGCCCTTCTTTTGGGTTACCAGCTGTTTCGCGCTGTCACAGCTCCGCTCACACGTTTGGTCGACGCGGTTCAAATGATACGGCAAGGCGACTTCAGCGAACGCCTCGATCTGAGGCGCCGGGACGAATTCAGCGTGCTTGCCGACGGCTTCAACGCAATGGCAGACGATCTCACAACTCTCATTGGTCAGGTACAAAGGTCCAGCATACAGGTTGGCACGTCGATAACTGAGATTGCTGCAACCTCCAAGCAGCAGCAGGCAACAGCGACTGAAATCGCCGCGACCACGACCGAGATCCGCGCGACAGCCAAGGAAATTTCCGCCACTTCAAACGAGCTGGTTCGCACGATGAACGAGGTCTCGACAGTTGCCGAGCAAACGGCGGCCGTCGCCGGCGGAGGGCAAGAGGGGCTGACCCGTATGGAAGGAACCATGCAGCAGGTCATGGACGCGGCGGGTGCGATCAATTCCAAACTCGCAATCCTCAGCGAGAAAGCTGGCAGCATCAATCAGGTGGTGACGACCATCACCAAAGTGGCCGATCAGACGAACCTGTTGTCGCTCAACGCTTCCATCGAGGCTGAGAAGGCCGGCCAATATGGCCGGGGCTTTGCAGTGGTGGCGACAGAGATCCGAAGGCTTGCGGACCAGACGGCCGTCTCCACTTACGATATCGAGCAGATGGTCAAAGACATCCAGTCGGCAGTTGCTGCCGGTGTGATGGGCATGGACAAGTTTTCCGAGCAGGTCCGCCGGGGCATGCACGAAATCCAGCAGGTCGGCGGGCAACTCTTCGACATCATCCAGCAGGTCCAGGGGTTGGTGCCACGTTTCGAAGTCGCCAATGAAGGCATGCAAGCACAAGCGATCGGCGCGGGACAGATAAGCGACACGCTAACCCAGCTAAGCGAGGCAGCTCAGCAAACAGTCGAGTCCCTTCAGCAATCGACGCTCGCGATCGACGAGCTCAATCAAGTCTCAGGCAGCATGCGAGGTAGCATTTCAAGGTTCAAGCTGAGAGCACAGTGAACTGGCAGTAGGAGGTCATAATGTTATTCCTCGCCTTCAGTATGGGTTCGGATCGCTACTTGATCGATGTCCACCAAATTGAAGAGGTGCTGCCCTATATCGATGTCAAAGTTCTGCCGGGTGCGCCAACCGGTGTGGTGGGCCTGGTCAATTATAACGGAATACCCATCCCCCTGATCGATGTTACTCTTCTCGCGCTTGGCCGGCCATCGGAGCGCCTATTGAGCACCCGGATCGTTGTTACGCGCTACCCGGCGCGAGATGGCGAGCAACGCCTGCTTGGGTTGGTCGCGGAACGGGTGACGGATACGGTCGAGCGAGACCCTGCCGACTTCGCGCCGTTCGGCCTCGAGCCAGAAACGCCGTCTTATCTTGGTCCGGTGGCTTCGGATGGCACGGAGATCATTCAGTGGGTCAAAGCGGAAGCGCTGCTTTCGGAAGAGATTCGTACCGCATTGCTCCGCCAGGGCGCGATGAGTGTTTAATGACCGGCGCAATAGAAAAGCTCCTGATGGAAACCATTGGACTGGACAGTGCCAGCGTTGGCCCGACAGTGGTCCGTCAGGCGGTCAGAGACCGGATGGCAGCGTGCCGGATTGCCAATCCTCAGGCCTATAGGGAACACTTGACCGGTTCCCCGCAGGAGCTGCAGGAGCTGATCAATGCGGTGGTGATCCCGGAGACTTGGTTCTTTCGCGACCGAGAAGCGTTCACGATGTTGGCGCGGCATGCGCGCGTGCACAAGCATGCTCAGCCGACAAAAGTCTTGAGCCTGCCATGTTCAACCGGTGAAGAGGCCTATTCGGTCGCAATGGCCATGTTCGATGCCGGCTTTGAAGCGCACGAGTTCAACATCGATGCGGTGGACGTCAGTACCCGCAATATCGCGTTGGCTGAACGTGCCGTCTACGGGCGCAATTCCTTTCGCGGCAGCTATCTCGAATTCAGGGACCGCTATTTCGAAGCGGTCGAGGGTGGGTTGCGGCCCAGTGCTGCGGTGCTGAAACAGGTTCGCTTCAGGGTCGGCAACCTATTCGGTACTCGCGCAATTTTTGGGCAAGAGGTCTATGACATCCTACTCTGTCGGAATTTGCTGATCTATTTCAATCGCGAACTGCAGGATCGCGCATTGACCCGCCTGAAAGACCTCTTGGCCACGGACGGACTTCTTCTGGTCGGTCCCGCGGAAGCAGCACTTCCAAGGCTGCATGGCTTTATTTCCGCTGAATGGCCCTTGGCCTTTGCCTTCCTGGAATCGGAGCCCATCAAGGCCGCGGCGCCGACAACTGCTATCCCGGTGCGGACATCAACCCCGAAGCTCAACAAGAGCAAGCCCGTTCTTCCGCCACGACTGACCGTCGGCAAGGAAAACAGTGCGCCGGCCCTGGCCAAGCCCGTTGATCAGGTCTCGGAAAGCCTAGTCGCGGTTGAACGGATCGCCAATGCGGGTCGGGTAAAGGAGGCACAGGAGGTCGCCCTCGCCCATCTCGAGAAATTCGGTCCTTCCGCGCAAATCTTCTACCTGCTGGGCCTCGTTCAGGATGCGGATGGCGCTGCATCCAAGGCCGCGCAAAGCTATCGCAAGGCACTCTATCTTGCGCCAAATCATCGAGAGGCTCTGGTGCATCTGGCTTTGCTGCTTCGCAGGCAAGGCGACCACAGCGGCGCCGAGGCGCTGGCCGGCAGGCTGGTCCGGGTCCAGAAAAGGAGCGGCACCTGATGCCGGCTTCGACAAGGATCGCTCTGCCAGTGGAGCAGTTTGAAATTGACGACTGCTGGCGGCGGATAGGCGTTCGGGGTGACAAGTCCTGTCCCCAACTGGAGCAGCATCTCCACTGCCGGAATTGCCCGACCTACAGGAAGATTGCACGGCGCCTCCTTGATCGTGCGGCGCCCTCGGCATATCGCGGCGAATGGCCTGATGACGCTGGTCGTGCAGCGGTCGTTTCGGCGGACGATGAAGCGCCACAGACGGCCGTTCTCTTCCGGTTGGGGCACGAATGGCTGGCGCTTCCAGCTGGCATTTTTCATGAAGTGGCTGAATCCCGTCCCGTTCATTCCCTTCCACACCGCAGGAATAGTGCAGTGCTCGGCATCGCCAATGTCCGGGGCGAATTGCTGATTTGCCTGTCGCTCGCTGAATTGCTCGGGATCGACGAACCCAAGGAGGAGGAACAAGGCAGACGAGCCAAGATATTTCGCCGCCTCGTCGTGGTGGGCGAGCGGGACAAGCGGGTTGCTTTCACGGTTGATGAGGTCCACGGCTTACATCGCTACCGGGCACGCGACACTCTCGCTGTGCCAGCTACGATCGGCAAGACTCTGTCGGCGGCTACTGTTGCCGTTTTGCCCTGGCGTGAACGGGCTGTTGGCTGTCTCGACCCGGGACAACTGCTCACGATGATGGATCGGAGCATGGCATGACAGATGAGGACTTCAGTCAGGTTTCGATGTTGAGCCTTTTCCAGGCCGAACTGGAGACGCAATCACAGGCTTTGACCTCCGGCCTTCTGGCGCTCGAACGCGATCCTGTCGCCACCGACGCCCTGGAAGAATGCATGCGGGCCGCGCATTCGCTGAAAGGAGCAGCCCGCATTATCGATCTGACGCCCGCCGTCAAAGTTGCAAATGCAATGGAAGATTGCTTGGTCGCCGCGCAACGTGGGCATCTGAGGGTACGCAAGGAGCATATAGATGCGCTTCTGCAAGGCTCTGACCTTCTGAAATTGATCGCATCGGGATCATCGAACGAGAGCGTCAACCCGGAAGTCGAAAGCTTTCTGGCGAAGTTCGAGGAACTGTCCCTCCCCGAGCCCGCACCCCAAGATTCGGCAGCTGATTTCGCAACCCCAGAGCATAGCCGAAAGGAGCCGGCGGCAACCTCGTCAGCGAACCCCCTTGTCGAGCCGAAAGCTCAAGCCCGAGGGAGCATCGGCTCAGATAGAATGGTTCGGGTGACGGCAGACAGCCTGAACCGATTGCTCGGTTTGGCTGGCGAGTCGCTGATGGAAGCTCGGCGGCTCAGGCCATTCGCTGACGGGCTGCTGCGGCTGAAGCGCCTTCAATCAGATATCGCAAGTGCGTTCGACAATCTTGATGCAGTGCTGCTGCCGGTCGCAAAAGATGCGGCTGTGGTGGAGGCGCTGGTTGAAACGCAGCGAAAGCTTCGGTTGAGCCAAGCCTTCTTGGCGGAGCGTCTCGATGAGTTGGATTCAGTCGATCGGAAAGCCACCGATCTTGCCAACCGATTGTACGAGGAGACGTTGGCGAGCCGGATGCGGCCTTTTGAGGACGGGGTAAGACACTTCGCAAGAACGGTCCGCGACCTCGGTCGTACACTTGGCAAGCGGGTGCGACTGGAGATCGTAGGCGGCTCGACCGGCATCGACCGCGATATCCTCGAGCAGCTGGATGCCCCCTTGGGGCATCTTCTGCGCAACGCGGTAGACCATGGGCTTGAACCGCCTGATGAGCGCCTCGCAACCGGCAAACCCGAAGAGGGACTCATCAGGCTCGAAGCGAGGCACAATGCCGGACTGCTGCAAATAGCCGTGGTGGACGACGGCAGAGGGATCGAGCTCTCGAAGCTGCGCGAGACTGTCGTCGCCCGGCAGTTTGCAACCAGGGAAAGCGCCGACGCGCTCAGCGAAACGGAATTGCTGGCATTCCTTTTTCTGCCCGGCTTTTCGATGAAAGTTGGCCTGTCCGACGTCTCCGGCCGTGGCGTGGGACTCGATGCAGTGCAGGCGATGACGAAGGAGGTCCGCGGAATCACGAGCGTCTCCTCGGAATTTGGTCGAGGAACCCGGTTTCAACTGCAACTGCCGCTGACGTTGTCAGTCCTGCGCACCTTACTCGTCGAAGTCGATGGGGAGCCCTATGCGTTTCCACTCGCTGCCATCTCCAAGACAATGAAATTGCAGCGGGTGGAGATCAACCTCCTGCAGGGCCGCCCGCATTTTCGCTTGAACGATCGACAGATCGGGTTGGTGACAGCGCGCGAGGTGCTGGATCGAGGAGAGTCTGCGTCCGAACCAGAGGAACTCTCGGTCGTCGTGGTGGAAACGGGTCGGGGGGACGCCTACGGCGTAATCGTCGACCGTTTTCTCGGGGAACGCGAACTGGTGATCAGACCTCTCGATTCCCGGTTTGCCAAGATCAAGGACATCAGCGCAGCGGCCCTGATGGAGGACGGTTCGCCTGTTCTGATCTTCGACGTCGATGATCTGGTTCGATCGGTGGAAAAGCTTGCGTCGTCCAGCGGATTTCGAGCCCTTCGGCGAGCCGCGGGCGGTCCCGGACCGAGCAGACGCAAGCGCGTGCTGGTGATTGACGATTCACTCACGGTTCGCGAACTCCAGCGCAAGATGCTGGGCAATCACGGTTATGACGTCGAAGTGGCAGTCGACGGTATGGACGGGTGGAATGCCGTCCGATCTGGTCCTTTTGATCTCGTCGTCACTGACATAGACATGCCGCGCATGGATGGTATCGAACTGGTGAGCCTGATCAGAAAGGACGTCCATCTCAGGAACACACCCATCATGATCGTTTCATACAAGGATCGGGAAGAAGACCGCTCGCGCGGGCTTGACGCCGGTGCCGACTATTATCTGACCAAGAGTACCTTTCAGGACGAGGCGCTGATCCATGCCGTCGTGGACATGATCGGCGAGGCGACTGAATGAGATCGAAATTGGCGACCAACGAATGAGAATTGGCGTAGTCAACGACATGCCGATGGCGGTTGAACTTCTGCGCCGGCTGGTCATGTCGACCGGCGAACACCAAGTCGCATGGATTGCGACCAATGGGCGTGAGGCGGTCGAGGTCTGCAGACGTGATCTGCCGGATCTGATACTCATGGATCTAGCGATGCCAGAGATGGACGGGGTGGAAGCGACCCGCAGAATCATGGCGGAAACCCCATGTTCAATCTTGCTGGTGACCGCCAGTATCGAAGCCAACGTCGCCGGCGTCTACGAAGCGATGGGGCATGGCGCGCTCGACGCCGTCGATATTCCCTCAGTAGGCATCGAAGGTGATGCGTCCTCGCAATCCGCACGGCTGTTGACCAACAAGATAGCAACGATCGGCAAGCTGATCGGCGATGCGCCGGGCAAGGCAAGAAGGAGGATGTCCCGTGCGGCTGAGCCGACAACTCGACGGCTAATTGCAATCGGTGCCTCTGCTGGCGGGCCGGCCGCCGTTGCCGCAGTCCTGAGCGCGTTTCCCGTTGATTTCGCCGCCGCCATCGTGCTCGTACAGCATCTCGATGCCCAATTCGTTCCAGGCCTTGCTGATTGGCTCGGCCAGCATACGCCTCTCCCGATCCGTCCAGCGCGGGAAAACGATAGTCCTCAAGCGGGCACCGTTCTCATTGCCAGTTCCGCGGATCATCTGGTTTTCAAGTCAGCTCAGCAACTTGGCTATACGCCTAGCCCCGAGGACAGCGTTTATCGGCCGTCCGTAGATGTGTTCTTCGAAAGTGCCGCGCAATGGTGGCCTGGCTCGGTGATTGGAGTCCTGCTCACAGGCATGGGCAGGGATGGTGCGCACGGGTTGAGACAGCTCCGCGACAAGGGGCATCTCACAATCGCGCAGGATAGAGCAACCAGCGCCGTCTACGGCATGCCGAAGGCCGCCGCCGACGTCGGCGCGGCTGTTGATATTCTTCCTTTGAGTGCGATCGGCTCACGCATAATCGAAGCCCTTTCAGCGCTCCAGGTGAAAGGGTTCGTCCGATGACGCTAGAACCACAGCTGGTCCCACCACTTGCAGATAACTATTCATCCATGGTTCTGCTCATCGATGACCAGATCATGGTTTGCGAGGCGGTCAGGCGCGCTCTAGCCAGCGAGCCTGATATCTCGTTACACTTCTGCACCGACCCATTGAGAGCGATCACGGTCGCCGACGAGGTAAAGCCAACCGTCATCCTGCAGGATCTCGTCATGCCCGGGGTCGATGGGCTGCATCTGGTGCGAGAATACCGGAAGCATGCTTCGACACGCGCGGTACCAGTCATTGTGCTGTCGAGCAAGGAAGACCCAGCCACCAAGGGCGAAGCGTTCGCTGCGGGAGCGAACGATTATCTCGTAAAGCTTCCGGATCGTATCGAGCTGATTGCACGCGTTCGATATCACACGCGGGCCTATCTGGATCACGTCCAGCGAGAAGCTGCATACCGAGCGCTAAGGGAAAGCCAGCGACAGCTGATCAGTGCTAATCTCGAGCTTGAACGTCTGACGCGGATCGATGGCCTGACGGGCCTCGGCAACAGGCGCTATTTTGACGAATATCTGGCGTCTGAATGGAAGCGTGCTTTTCGCGCACAATCCCCATTGTCGCTGTTGATGATCGATGCCGACAACTTCAAACGATACAATGATACCTATGGCCATATGGCCGGCGACGAGGTGCTCAAGCAAATCGCCCGCGTAATCCAGAGCGGTTCCGGCCGTTCCACCGATCTCGCTGCGCGGTACGGAGGCGAAGAGTTCGTCGTCGTGCTGGTCGACACTTTACTGGAACAATCCAGTGCGATCGCAGAGCAGCTCGTCCAGAGCGTGCGGGAGCTGAACATACCCCACGGCTCGGATCGCGTGACCATCAGCGTTGGCGTCGCAACAGCGGTGCCCACCGAGAACGAAACGCCGAAGGATTTCGTCAATGCCGCCGATCTGGCTCTTTTTCGTGCCAAATCGGAAGGACGAAATCGTGTTGCGCTTCAGATGTCCCGCGCTTGACGAGTGGCTAGGCAAACCGCAGCAGGCTCCAAACATTTGAAAATACGTTGAATGCACCCCGCTCGCCGGCCTTCAAGAAGGTCTATGCCGACCAGCTCGCTCATTCCGCAGTTGGACATCAAAAACTCATCGCCATTGCATTTGGCTGAAGCGGGCGCCGCAGTTCTGCTCTGACAGGAGCGTGGACCGCAAGCAGTTCGTTCCACTCCACCGAGTTTTCTGCTTGAATACCTCTAAAGCCATCCATGGAGGCCCCTTCCATTCTGAATGATCCCTTCGCCCCCTTACGACAGCGTTTCCTGGCTCGGTGCGCCACTCAACTCGCGGAGTTGAGGGCGGCGCGTCAGAGAGGCCCGTCAGTGGGCTCCAACGACACCCTGATTCCCACCGCGCACTCGCTCGCCGGGGCCGCGGGGACATTCGGGTTTGCGGAGATCAGCGCGCGGGCATCGGCGTTGGAGACATTGCTGATCGAGCAGGCGGACGATGGGGCCTCGCACGCCGCACTCGATGCGCTTATCACGGAGATCGAGCGGACGCTGAAGTGACTCAGCAGACGGGGCTCACTTCTTCGCGCCGCCCAGGCCGGTCCTGGTCATCTCACCCCAGCTCTGGTCAGCCCGAAGAAATTGCCACCAGCCCTTCACGCGCCAGAAATTGTTGAGCTGGCGGTAGCCGAAATTCTCGATCACGGCGACCGCCGTCAATACCGCGAGGTCCCTGGCGCGGGGAAAACGCTGCAACTCGGCCTCTTCGAGAACGAGGGAGCATACGCTCACGCAGACGCCATAGGTGAAGATGAGCGAGGTGAAGGCCAGAAGATATTCGGCCGAAAGGACACCGAGCAGCCAGAAGGCGGGGATGAGGATATAGCCCAGCACCTCCGCCACCGGTCCCAGAACGTCGACAATGAAGATGTGGCCGAAGCCGAGAAAGCCGACGCGGCCATAGCGCGGGTTGAAGAGCATGGAGCGGTAGCGGAAGAAGCATTCGAGCGAGCCGCGCTGCCAGCGCGTGCGCTGCCGGGCAAGGACGCTCAGCGATTCCGGCGCCTCGGTCCAGCACACCGGCTCCGGAATGAACTGGATGCGGTATTTGCGCTTTTTATCCCGCATATAGCGGTGCAGCTTGATGACGAGGTCGAGGTCCTCGCCCATCGAACCCTTGGTGAAGCCGCCGACCGCCACCACTTCGGCCCGGCGAAACATGCCAAAAGCGCCGGAGACCAGCATCAGTGTGTTGATGCGGCTCCAGGCAAGCCGCGCCATCAGGAAGGCGCGCAGGTATTCGACCACCTGGAGCAGTGGCAACAGACGGCGTGGCAGACGGACTTCGCGCACCCTGCCTGCCTCGATCCTGGAGCCGTTGGCGATGCGGATCGTGCCGCCGACGGCAATGGTGCGCTCGGGGTCGTCGATGAATGGCTGGGCGGCACGCATCAGCGCGTCGGGCTCAAGGATAGAGTCGCCGTCGATGACACAAAAGAGCGGCGCGCGACAGACATTGATGCCGGCGTTCTGGGCGTCGGCCTTGCCGCCGTTCTCCTTGTCGACGACGAACAGCCGCTCGGTCATCGGTGACGAATAGAGGCCGCGGATCGGATTGTGCGCGAGCGCCTCCTCATAGGGCCGATGGAACTTTACCAGCTTGAACGCCTCGATGAGGCGCAGCAAGGTCTCGTCTTTCGAGCCGTCGTTGATGACGATGACCTCGAAATTGGGATATTCGAGCGCCAGCATGGAATGGACGCTCTCGACCACGTTCAAGGCCTCGTTGTAGGCGGGCACCAATAGCGCGATCGGCGGCGCGACATCGCCATAGCGGTGCCAAAGCAGCGCCGAGCGCGCGACCGGTGGGCGCTTGGACAATGCATAGCCGGCGACGATGAGCTGCAGGAGGTATATCGTCGTCTGCGCCAGCCCGGCCCCGATGATGAACCAAGACAAGATGGTGGCGGCAAGAACGATCTCGTCGCTCCAGTCGGCGATCATACGGCTGGTCCCTCGGCAAGAATGAGCGAGGCGGTGCGCTGGCTGCGCGAGACCTCACTGTCGGCAATCTGGCGCAGCAACCGCTCTCCCGGCTGGCCGAAGGAGCGCAGCGCGTTGGCGGCGGCATAGCGCACGTTCCACACCTCGTCGCCCATTAGCTTGGATAGCGGCCGGCCAAGTTCGGCGAGGCCGAGGCGGCCGGCTGCATCGGCGGCCGCGCTGCGCACCTCCCAGTCGCCTTTTGTCATCGCGGTCGAGAGGATCGCCGGCGCGTCGGCATTTCCGGTGAGGCCGAGCGCCCGCAGTGCCGCTGCGGCAACCTCGGGCGAGGCGTCGTCGGCCAAGCGGGCGAAGAGATCGGCGAAGCGGAAGCCGCCGGCGCGGGCCAATGCGTCGATCGCGGCCGCCCTTATGAAGGGCACGGCGTCGGCGCGCGCGGCATGGTCCGCCAGTTCCTCCAGGCGCGCGTGCGGAAAGCGCCTGAACAGCTCGATCAGGCGTCGCGAGCGCTGCCCGGCCACGCCGATCTTGCGCAGCGCAATGCCGAGCGGCGGCAGGCTGTTCAGATCGCAGAGCGCTATGGCGACGGCGATCCTGACCTCGCGCGAGCGGTCGTGGTCGAGCGCGGAAAGCAGGCTTGCCACCGCACCTTCCGAGCGCAGCGCCGCCAGCATCTCGGCCGCATGGATGCGTTCGGCGCCGTTGCCCTTTTCCAGTTGCCTGCCGACAAGGGCCGGCAGGCCACATTCCTTGAAAGCAGCAAGGACATCGTCGTGCTCCTCGCCGCGCAAAAGCGAAATGAACTCGAAGCCGGTATTGATCGCCACGCCAGCCGGCACCGAAAGAATGGCCGTTTTCAACACCTCGCGGTCGCGGCTCTCGGTGAAGGCGATCAGCGCAGTCAGAAGCTGACGCCGCTGGTCGGCCGCAGCCTTGCTCCGGCGCTCCTGCAGGACGCGTCTCGCGATCAGGAACAGCATGATCACCAGCGAAAGAGCGCTGAGCAGTATGGAGAGATCCCAGATGTACCACATGGTCAGAACCGCGCGGTCAGGCCGAGACCGAATGTATTCCGGTCGAATCTCGGTCGTTCTTCATGCGCGATGCTGGCGCGCAACGTCAGCGGATCGCTGATGTCCCAGGAAACACCACCAAAGACCGCGCGCGTCGGCACCAGCGTGCCGTCGGAGATTTCGGGAGCGTCGGCATAACCGCCGAACACGTTGAAGTGCGGTGTCGCAGCAAGGTCGACGCGAAGCACATAACCGTCTGCGCCCGTGCCGATATCATCCTGCGCATGAACCCAGCGGGCGGAAAGCCCCAGGCGGCCGTCTAGGATAGAGGTCTGCACCCATGGCGAGATGCTGGTGACATTTGTGTCGGCGAAATTGTCGTACCGGGCGTCGATGTTGAGCGAAAGCGGGCCGAACGCCTTTGCCGGCGCCATGACCTGCCACGAAGCCCCGGCGCCGATCGAATAGCGCGCGAGGAAATCAGCGTCCGGCGTCGCCGCCGCCAGAGCATAGGCAGAGAACGCCGGCGAGAAGGCCTGGTCGATACGGCCTTCGATCTGGACGTCGGTGCGGCCGAAGCGTGTGGCCAGCCGGGTGCGACCGGAAATCGTGGTGCGCGGCGACAGCCGATAGGCAAGGCCTGCCGAACTGTCGGTCCAGTCGCCGAGCTCGCTGGTGAGATCGCTCACCTCGCTGCCGAGGTCGAGCCGCCATTTGCGCGGCGGCGGCACGGCCAGCCTTTGCTCGATATCGAAAGAGCCAGGCTCGACGGCGAGCGCTTGGCTGTAGGCATCCCGCGCGTCCTCCTCTTTACCCTCGGCGCGGCGCACATCGCCGAGCCCGACCAGCGCCTCGGCATTGCGCGGATCGGCCGCAAGCACGCGCTGGAACGACTGCCCGGCCCGCGTGTAATCGGCCTCGAGCAAAGCCACTCTCGCATCCAGCTCGAGCGCCTCGACATTGCCTGGCACTGAGGCCAGCACGCCATCGACCAAGCGGCGGGCGCTCGGCGCGTCGCCCCGCCAGATCGCCAGGCGCACCTTGCCGAGCCGCGCGTCGAGAAGGCCCGGCTTGATCGCAAGCGCGCGGTCGAAGAAAAGCCCCGCCTCGTCGAAGCTTTGGCTGGAGCCGACGACCAGGCCAAGGGCGACGAGGATGTCGGTGTTCTTCGGCGCCAGTCCCAGTGCCCGGCGATAGACTTTCTCCGCCTCGGGCAGCTTTCCCGCCGCTCGCAGGCGTCTGCCCTGCTCCATCAGACCGGCGACGGGATCGGGCCGCCGGCTAGTCGGTTTCTTTGTCGGCGCCGGAACCGCGGGAGACCGTCTCACCTCACTGCCGGCGGCTTGCTTCGCCTTCTGGATATTCGCGATAAGCGTGGCGGCGTCAGCGTTGCCGGGCTCGGCCCGCAGGGCCGTTTCGGCTAGCGGAAGCGCGGCATCCAGATTGCCCGAGCGGAACTCGACCTCAGCCATGCCAAAGCTGGCGTCCCGGTAGGTTGGGGCCAAGGACAGGGCATTGGAAAAAGCGTCGCGCGCCGCCGACAGATTGTCGCGGCCGAGTTCGGCAAAACCGAGTTGCACCAAGGCGTCGGCGTTATCGGGTTTAAGCGCAAGGGCGCGCCGTAAAAACTCCACCGCCTCGTCAAAATGCTGCGCTTGCCTGGCCTTGACGCCGAACTCGTAAAGTTCATCCACCGTCTGCGCCAGCACCGCGCCCTGGGGCGCAGCGATCGCCAGGATCAGAGATGCGCCAAGGGCTGCGCACCGGCAGCGCCGCATCAGCGTTTCCCGCTCTTTCGCGCGAGCAGACGCGCCAACCGCGCCAGAAGCTCCTCGGGGATGAATGGCTTCACAAGGTAGTCGTCGGCTCCTTTTTCGAGGGCCGAGACGATGTCCCTTTCGCCCTTGCGGGCGGTCAGCATGACGACCGGGGTTTCGGACAAAGCCGGATCGCCCTTGATGCGGGCAAGGACCTCCAGGCCGTCGGCCTTGGGCATCATCGCGTCGAGCACGATGATGTCCGGCGCCTCATGCTCTGCCTTCGAGAGCGCTTCCGCCCCGTCTACTGCTTTGATGACCTCATATCCCTTTGCCCTGAGCCTGAATTCCATCAGCTCGATCAACAAGGGATCGTCATCGCAAATCAGAACTCTTGCCTTCGCTCCGTTCACCAGCCTTGCTCCGGTTCCGTCGCCCCCCGGAGTGATCCCATGAACCGACATCCGCCAATGCGGTCCATGCAGACAGAAATATTCGTCTCGACTCTCTCATCGACGTCCGCCGATGCCACGCGATTACAGACAACCTGATTCGCTGCGCCTGCACCTCGGCACAATCAGTAGATGAATAAGGCGACATGGTATAGGAGCCCTGAACGGCATCGCACAGTGTGCAGACAAACTGCGCTCGGTGGCCAAGCCATACGTCGGCTCAGGTGCGCGATAGAAGCAATCTTTTGACTTCACCGGCAAGCGCAAGTGGGTCGAAAGGTTTGGCGATCACCCCCACCGCCCCCATAGCCAGATAGCGTTCGACCTCATGCGTCTGGGTGCGCGCGGTGATGAACACCACGGGTATCGACGCCGTCGGCCGGGACTCGGCCAGGCGCCTCAGCGTCTCCGGTCCGTCCAAGTCCGGCATCATCACATCGAGCAGGATGAGGTCGGGCCGCCATTCGGCGGCATCGGCCAGCGCCTGCATGCCCGAAGAACAGGATCGCACCTCGAATTCCGGCTCGAGCTCCAGCGACATCTGGGCGATTTCGCGGATATCGTCCTCGTCGTCTACATAGAGGATCCTTGCGGGCATTAGCATCACTCCTTGGCGTGCGCGGCAGGCCGAGTGCCATTGCGGGACGAAACCAACATGTTCCGTACCAACTTTGCCACATCGATTTCCGACGCTCTGGTCTTGGTCATGATCGCCTGCACCCGATCGCCGAGCTTCTGGTCGAGTTCCGCCGCCGAGAACACGATGACCGCAGTCTCGAGCGGCAGATCGGTCAGGAGGTCGAGGCCCGATCCGTCGGGAAGCGCGATATCCAGGATGACTAGGTCGAAGCGATAGCGGGCGATCGCCTCCTGGGCCTGCTTTAGTGTCTTCGCCGAGGTGATCGAGACGCCCGAACCCAGCCCTTCTGACATCACCGCAAGCACGCCCTCATCGTCTTCGACATGCAGGATTTGTGGCTTCGGCTCGACCCTACGGCCGACGATCTTGGCAAGAGCGGCGTGAAGCCGTTTCGAATCCACCGGCTTCTCCAGCCAGTCGACGATGCCGACGGCGCTGCCGTTCAGCGAGCGCCTGGCCTCGTCGGCGACGGCGGAGATGACGATGACCGCAATGTCGGAATTCACCGGTGATGCCCGTATGTCGTGGAAGAGCTTGATTCCGGATTCCCCCGCCAGCTTGATGTCGAGCGTCAGCGCCACGTAGTCGCGCGAGCTCAGCAGCGCCTTGGCGGTGTCGATATCGGGCGCGACGTCGCTGGCAAAGCCTTCTGCATCGAGAAGTGCTGCGATCACCACAGCAATGTCAGGCTCGTCCTCGCAGATGAGGACACGCAGGCGGCCATCGCGCTTGCGCGCCCGGCGCTCGACCGAAACCGGCTTCTCGGTCTGCCTGTGCGCTTCGGGGAGGTCAATGTGAAACGAGGTTCCCTTGCCTTCCTCGGTTTCGAAGGAGATGCCGCCGCCCAGCTTTTCAGTGATGGCCTTGACGATGCTCAAGCCCAGGCCAGTACCGCCTATCTTGCGAGTGCTGGAGGCGTCCGCCTGCTCGAACTTCCCGAATATGCGACTGCGGAACGCCTCGGGGATGCCAGCGCCCTGGTCCACGACCGAGATGCGCAGCATATCGGGGGCACGACGATGGAGTTTCACCGTGACGATGCCATCAGTGTGCGAGAACTTGATCGCATTCGACAGCAGGTTGGCCATCACCTGATGCAGGCGATCCGGATCTATGTTGGCTTCGGCGCGCGGGGCATCGTCGACCAGGACGATCCTGATTCGGCTGTCGGCCATGTAGTTGGTGCTGGCGGCAATCGCCTGTTCCAGGACCGGGCGGACAGCCATCTGCCTGATCTTGAAGGTGATCACGCCAGATTCGATCTTCTCCATATCAAGGATGTCGTTGATGAGAAGAACCAGCCTTTCACTGTTGGTGTGGGCGATGTTGACGAGATTGGCGGCCTTGGGCGGCAGTTCGCCGGCGACGCCGGCCGCGATCAAACCAAGTGAGCCGCGGATGGAGGTCAGTGGAGTGCGCAATTCGTGGCTGACCGTCGAGATGAAATCGTTCTTCAGCTGGGCATTTCGCTTTTGCTCGGTGATGTCGCGATTGTAGGTGATGACGCCGCTGATCTTGCCGGTCTCGTCGCGGAACGGTGCCTTCAGCGTGTAGAGCCAGCCTTGTCTGCCGTCCGGGAAAACCGCCGGCTGGTCGATGCGCAGCGTCTGCCCGGCTTCCAGAGCGCCCATCTCATCCTGCCGGAAGCGCTCGGCCACGTCCTTAGAGTAGAAATCGAAATCCGTCTTGCCGATAAGCTGTTCGACCGAAGCGGCGCGCATCATTTCGGCAGTAGCGGGATTGGCGGCGATGAACCGGCCGTCGACATCCTTAATGTTCAGGCAATCCGGGAGTTCGCGGACCATGGCCCGGTAGATCATGTTGGACATCGCAAGATCGCGCCGCCGCTGCTGCCGGTCCAGCAGAACGCTTATGAGGACGGTGCTGAGGAAGCGGAACACGAGTGATGGGAGTGTGCTCTGCTGCACCAGGTCGGCAACGACTTGCGAGGGGATGATCAGGAGCGTGATCAGCCCGGCGAAAGCTACCGACACGCCGAGTCCGAATATGTCGAACATGGTGCGAGACCGGGCAGTAACGATGTGGTGCCACGCAATACCGACTATAGCGGTGATGAGGATCCCCACGACACCGACGCTCGCGCCCTGTCCACCGAGATAGATGCGATAGGCAATGGAGCCGGCAGTAGCGATGAACATCGCCGGCCATCCACCGAAGAACGCGGCAGCCGCAATGAAGGCGGCGCGGAGATCGACGACGAAGCCGGAGACGGATAAGCCCGTCGCCATGGAAATGATCGCGCCCATGCACATGACCACACCAAGAACCAGCGACTGCATCCGCGTCGACAGACGCCCAGTGAAGTCCGCCACAAGATCCCAGGCGACCACGAGGATGGAGACCAGGGCAAGATTGGCGAGGAGTGACTGCCAGAACTCGGTCATGACTTTCCCGCTCCTTTTCCCGATAGATACCGCCAAAACCTATCCGAGGTCTAAAGAAGCTACAGGCTCCGGCCCTCTGCCAGTTGAGGCTCGCTGCTCGAAGTCGCGTCGGTGGTTAATCCGCGCGTCGACAGCCCTCTGGCCGAGCCTGCCATAGCCCGGGCGGAGCCATCCTCTCCGCTCGCGGTTTGGGCGAGCAACCCAAAGGGAGAGCTTCATGACACAATCGCGCGACTGGTTGATACAGTGGCTGAGGGACGCTCACGCTATGGAGGAGCAGGCGGAGACGATGCTCTCCGGGCAACTGTCACGCCTCGAGAGCTATCCGGAGCTCCGCAACCACATCCGTCAGCATCTCGACGAGACGCGGCAGCAGGCCTCGCGCCTCAAAAGCTGTCTTGACCGGATCGGAGAGGGATCCTCCGCGATGAAAGACGCAGGCGGCAAGCTCACCGCCATGGCCCAGTCGATCAGCGGCGTGTTTGCCGGCGACGAGGTGATGAAGGGCTCGCTCGCCAGCTATACTTTCGAGCAATCTGCGCGAAGAGGAGGCGATGGGGGGATTGGCTCAAGAGCCATCTCGCCGAGACGACGCAGATGTTCCTGTCTCGCGCCGCGGCCGACAGCGATGCCGCGAAACGGTGACGCCCAAATGGCGCGGGCGGACTTTTTTTCTGGCGATCGGGTCCGCTGGGCGGCTCTTGCGCCGGCCGCTGGGTCTTAGGTCGCAGCTAAGAGCCCGCTTCTCCTCCCACAAGAGCGGACTCTTGTCTCGAGTTTATGATCGGCCGCGGATTCGTCAGGGCACGGGTGGGGCAACATGAAGCGACTTCTGTCATATCTCGCCGCAATGGCTGAGCCCGGCTTCTGGATCGCCCTGGGGCTTTTGGCGCTGCCTTACGCAAGTGGGCGTATTCGTCCTCATTAAGACATGCCGGTGCCTCTGATCGCTCAGGCTTCCAGCCGCCCATGCGCGGACCTTAATACACCATCGTTGAGAGCACTTTCGGGTCTCACTGTCATGATCGCAAAGGGGCCGCGTGACCGACGAGGTGGGGATGCATCGACCGATGAAGTTGCAGGGCGCGTGTTGAGCAATCCGCTCGGTGTTATTGCGGGGTTGCTCCCATTCTTGCGCGTGGCGCACCATATTAGCCATTTGACGGGCGCAGATGCCGGTTTGCGGGGACTCGCCCACCAAGAGGCTCTAGAGTTGCGAGTGTAGTCTGCTGGCCAGCCAGT
>NZ_VFUE01000027.1:0-82976 GCF_006441495.1 Mesorhizobium sp. B2-6-4 | reverse complement strand
ACTGCCCTACTGCCCTACTGCCCTACTGCCCTACTGCCCTACTGCCCTACTGCCGTTGTTGCTATCTCACGATCATCCGCTGCTGCTCGCGGTTCTGCGCATAGCTGCCTTTGTCATAGGCGGCCTGGGCCTCGAGCTGCTCCTTGGTGAAGGTCGTGTAGAGATATTTGTTACCGTCCTTGTCGGTCATGAATTTCAAGTTGTCCATGCCGACGGCGACTTCCTTCTCGCCGACGCCGAGGAAACCGCCGACATCCACGATGACCGCGTCGGTCTTGTTGTCGGGCGTCAGCACGACATCGCCGATCTCGCCGACCTTGACGTCGTTGGCGCCATAAACTGTGGTACCCTTGAGATCGTCGCCCCTGACCTCGCCGACAGGCATTTCGGTCAGTTTGGATTTGTCGATCGCTGCGGTCTTCGTCTGGTCGGGAGCGGTCGCATCAGGCGTGGAGGCGGACGGGGCCTGCGCCGTCTTGTCCATCGGAGCCGTATTGGTTGTCGGCGCGACGGCCGGGGTGGACGCAGCAGGTGCGTTCGATGCCGTCGTGACCGGAGCCGGATCATAAGCCTTGCGGTTGAAGTCCGGCAATGCCTGCAGCTCTTCCTTGGTGGTTTGAGCCACCAGCCAGCGGTCGCCGTTTTTCTCGGCCCACTGGGCCTTGCCGAAATCATACGTGACGTTCTTCTCGCCGATGCCGAGGAAGCCGCCGACGCCGATGACCAGTGATTGCGCCTTGCCTTCCTTGGTCAGGACGATGTCGTTGACGTTGCCGATGTTCTGCGCATCGTCGCCGGTCCCGTTATAGACGCTCTCACCGATGATATTGGTGGCGAGATTGCCGTCGGCGCGCTTCACCGGTTCCGCCGGAGCCGCGTTCATGTCGACTGGCGCCTGGGCGGTATCGCTCGGCGCGGATGTGGACGGCGCCTGTGCGGCTGTCGATGCGGCCGGTGCCGGAGCATAGGGCTTGGTGTCGAACTCCGGCTGCGCCGTCAACTGGTCCTTGGTCGTCTGGGCGACCAGCCAGCGGTCGCCGTTTTTCTCCGCCCACTGCAGCTTGTCGTAATCGAACGCGACATTCTTCGTCCCGACGCCCAGAAAGCCCCCGACGCCGATGACTATGGATTTGGCCTGACCGTCCTTGTCGAAGACGATGTCGGTTACTTTGCCGATATTCTCGGCATTGTCGCCGGTGCCGTTATAAACCGATTCACCGATGATGTTGGTGGCGATGCTGCCCTCGGCGTGCACCACAGGAGCGGCGGGTTGCTCCGCGCCAGGCGCAGCCGGTGTCGGAGTTGTCTGCGCATGCGCGCCCGTCGCCACGAACATGGCAAGAGCAGTCGTGGCTAGAAGATTGCGGATCATGATGGTGTCTCCTCGTGCCTGATTTCATGCATGCCGCACCGGCCTCCGCCGTCACCGGCGACGGGCGAACGCGGCATTCGCCTGATCACAACGTCGTGACTGCGCCCATTGTTCCGACAAAAGCCAGGACGCATATTCTCCGCACACGCGGCCCGCAACTTGCGTGCTGCAAAGGGAAATTCGCCGCATCATCCGGAACCTTTTTGCCACTTGCGCCGTTCAGCCGACGGCTGGAGCTTCTCCGGCTCGGAGTTTTTTTGAGAACACGGAGGGGACATGCGGTTTGCGGCGGTGCTGAACCGGGACGGTGGCACCTTGCGCACCCTCGACCTGGATGGCTTTCGCGATCGCATGCGCGACCTGCTGGAGGCAGCAGGCCATTCCATCGATATCGACGTGGTTGCCGGCAAGGACATCGTGCCGGCATTGGACAACGCGGCTTCGCGTCGCGGCATCGACGTGGTTCTCGCCGGCGGCGGCGATGGCACGATATCGGCGGCGGCGGCGCGGCTGATGGGCAAGAAAAAGGCGCTGGCCATATTGCCCGCAGGCACCATGAACCTCTTCGCGCGCGGGCTCGGCATCCCGCAGACGCTCGATGCGGCTTTGCGATCCTTCGCCGATGGCGAGGTGATGGCGGTGGACATCGCCACCGCCAATGGCCGGCCTTTCGTGCATCAGTTCTCGATCGGCATGCACGCCAAGATGGTGCAGCTACGCCAGAACATGGAGTTCGGCTCCCGGCTGGGCAAGATGCGGGCATCCGCGAAAGCGGCTTGGCAGACGATCAAGAATCCGCCGGCGATGACGGTCACCCTGACCATTGGCGAGGCCGAGATCACGGCGCGAACCACCGGCGTCGGCGTCACCAACAACCTGTTTGGAGAGGGTCACCTGCCCTTTGCCGACAATCCGGCGGGCGGCGTGCTCGGCATTTATGTCACGGTCGCGCGGCAGCGCGCCGAACTGGTCAAGTTCTTCTTCAACGTCGCGCGTGGCAAATGGCGGGACAATGAACATGTCGAAATCCATCAGACAGAGCGGGCTGTGCTGAAGATCCGGTCGGCGGCCAGGAAATACCGCGCCGTCCTCGACGGTGAACTTATCAAGCTCGAGGACGAAATTACCATCGAAATCCACCCGGGCGCCTTGAACGTGCTGGTGCCGCGGCACGCCATGCGGGCAAAGGCGGCCTGATGCAGGGGCAGCCGACGAGGAACAGAAGACTAGCCGCTCGGAGCGCTGCCTTGTTCGGTGGTCGGGGATTTCGTGTACTCGCCGTAAATCTCGACGATGCCCCAAACGACAAAGGCCAGGAGAAGTCCCGCAATCAGGATCCGCAAGCCGTGCCAGCCCCAGTGTCCCTGACGCGCTTTGTTTTCAGGAATGGTCTTGGGCATAGCCGGCCTCGATGCGATGTGGACGCGTTGAGCGTCTCTGGCAAAACATCTTCGGGTAACGGTTCCTTGCTACGAAGGTTCCGCGTTTGGCCAAGCCCTTCGCCGGCAAGTCGGGAAGGCGAAGTCGGAGGGCTCGCGAGGAAGCGTCGGGGGCGCTGGTGAACAAGGCGGCGAAATTGGCGCCGGGCCTTCCGGCCGAAGTAATGCACGTCGTCAACGACGCCGGCCGGCTGGCCGTGCTGCACGGCTTGCAGGCGCTGGATACGATGACTGACGCCGACTTCGACGGCGTCAGCCGCCTTGCCGCGGCCGCCATGCGCGCACCGATCGCGCTGGTTACGCTCGTCGACGTCGAGCGGCAATGGTTCAAGTCGCGTGTCGGCCTGGACGAGATCGAGACCGCAACCGACATCTCCTTCTCCGCCCATGCGATTGCCGCGGGCGGCGAACTGATGGTGGTACCCGACGCGACCTTGGATCCGCGTTTTAAAGCCAACTCACTGGTCACGGGCAAGCATCACATCCGCTTCTTTGCGGGCGCGCCGGTGACCGTCGCCGGCGCCAGGATCGGAACGCTCTGCGTTTTCGACCGCAAGCCCCGTCCCTTTCCATCGCGCGTCAGGCTCGACCAGTTGAAGGCGCTGGCCGGCCTAGCCGCCAGCCTGTTCACGCTGAAGGATGCGACGCGCAGCGGCGCCATCGCCGAGGCGGCGCTGGTTCGCGAAGAAAAACGGCGCGCCATAGCGCTCGACGCGGCATCGCTTGCCAGCTGGGCCTGGGACATCCGCACCGACATGATCGAATGCGATGGTTTGCTGCCGGAATTGTTCAATCTGCCGCGATCGAACCGGTTGCGGGCGCGCGACATCCTGATGGCAATAGATCCACGCGACGTCTATCAAACCGAAACCCGCTTCCGCGACGCCTTGGCCGGCGGCGACGACTATTTCGGCGAGTACCGCGTGAAAGGCTTCCATCCACCCCGCTGGCTGGCGACGCGCGGCCGCGTCATCGAGCGCGATGGCGACGGCAAGCCGACGCTGATCTTCGGGGTCAATTACGACATATCCGAACGCAAGCTTGGGGAGGAAAGGCAAAGGCTGCTGCTTCGCGAACTCAATCATCGCGTCAAGAACACGCTGGCGACCGTTCAGGCGCTGGCGACGCAGACCGTGCGCCATGCCCGGCAGCCGAGCGCTTTCCTGGAAGCCTTCGGCGCCCGGCTCCAGGCACTCGGCATCGCCCATAATCTGCTGTCCGACCGGGAATGGCGCGGCATCGGCATCCATGAACTCGTCCAGATCGAGGTGAGGCCCTTCGACACCGCCGAGCAACTGCGCATGACGATCACCGGTCCCGATCTGTTGCTGTCGCCGGACCAGGCAGTGGGGCTGGGCCTGATCTTGCACGAACTGGCCAGCAATGCCCTACAATATGGGTCGCTGTCGGCGACATCCGGCAAGGTCGATCTGAGCTGGAAGACACAAGGCAGAAAAAGCGACCGGCGCCTTGTGCTGACCTGGCGCGAAAGCGGCGGTCCTGCGGTTGCCCCGCCCGAGCGGCATGGCTTCGGCTCGATCCTGATCCGCCGCAGCCTGGCCAAGGTCATCTCCAGCGAAGTGGCGCACGAGTTCCGGCCGGAAGGCGTCTTTGCCGAAATATCCATGCCGCTGGAGGATCTCTCCAAGTGACCGGCCCAGCTTTAATCCGGGCCCAGCCTTAATCCAGCTCAGCCTCAATCAGGATCGCCGCCAGCCGGCTCGCCGGGACCTGGTTTCACGTTCTCGCGGTAGATGGCATAGGCCGCCAACGCCACGGCGGGACCGAGAATGGCTCCGAGGCCGCCCTTTCCCTTGAGCAGCGCCGGCAGCGCGGCCAGCGCGGCGGTGACGCCGATTGCCGTCATGTCGGCCTTGCGCCGTTCTGCCCGGCGCCGTGCGCGGGAGCTGGCCGAGAAGCGATAGATCAGCAAGATCAGGCCCGCGATGATCAGAAAGCCCACGCCGAATCCCAACGCCGCCGCGAGCGGACCATAGCGGCCCGCAGCCCAGATATAGCCGGCCCCGATCAGGAAGCCAAGGCCGCACAGCGCCGCGAGCGCGGCAAGCGCATAGACGATTGCAGCCGTGCGCGCGCGGCGCATGGCTGCAACGGTTTCGCCCGAAGCCAGGCCCGAGACAAGGGAAGCCAGCAATCCCATTTGGGCGGGACTAGCGGCGCGCCAGGAGCGCGAACAGGAAGCCGACGCCAGCGGCGATCGCCAATGAAGTCACCGGCTTCTCGCGCACGCTTGCCGCTATCTGCGCCTCTATATCCCTAGTGTTGCTGCGCAGGCTGTCAAAGGCTGCCTCGCCTTGGGCGCGCAGATGCTCGACACCTTCGGCGGCGGCACGGCGGGCGGTGCCGTATCCATGCTCGCCTGTCTTGGCCAACTGCTTCGTAAGCTTGTCGATATCGGTCTTCAACTGCCTGATATCGGCTTCGAGATCCGAGTTCGCCCGCGCTTCGCCTGCGTTCTTTCCTGCGGCAGCTGCCATCGCTTAACTCCCTGTGATTGCTTTGGTTTCAACGCGCTGCATGTCTCAAGGTTCCGAGCCCCTCGGATAAACGGGCATGATCCCGCAAAGCGGGTGTCGGTTTGCCGAAAAGATCACGCTCAATCCAATGGATAGAGGCCATCCCGGTTCCATCGATCTGGACCCTAGCTCAAAACGGGTCCTCCTGCATCCGGTCAGATCAGCGGCCGCCGTTCCTTGCCCTGCCCCTCCCAGCCGGCAAGCTGCTTCAACCCTTCATGATCGATGATCTCGCAGCCGCCATCGCGCCAAGCGATCAGCTTGCGATCCATCAGCTTGCGAATCGTCTTGTTGGTATGGACCAAAGACAGGCCGAGGGTATCGGCGATGTGCTGCTGCGTGAACGCGATCCGGGTGAACCGCCCGCCATTGAGGCCAACGGCCTTGGCCCGGCTGCCGATGAAGGCGATGAGATAGGCGGTGCGCTCGATCGCGCTGCGGCGGCCGACGCTGAGCAGGTTCTCGTCCAGCATCCGCTCCTCGCGCGACGCGATCCAGGTGATGTCATAGGCCAGGCCCGGATGGTTGCGGAAAAGCTCATGCAGGGACTCCCGCTCGAACACGCAAAGCAGCATCGGCGACAAGGCTTCGACGGAATGCTGCATTTCGCCCATCACGCCGCCTTGCAGCCCGATGAGATCTCCAGGGACGGCGTAGTTGAGGATTTGACGGCGGCCATCCGACAACAGCTTGTAACGGAAAGCCCAGCCCGACAGCACCGTGTAGAGATGGGCGCTGCGGCGTCCTTCCACCAGCACCGTTGCGCCCTTGTCGACCGCGAGCTCGCCTTTCTTCAATTTGTCGATGAAGGCCAGTTCCGATCTCTCGAATTTGCGGAAACCCGGCAGGGGCCGCAGTGGGCAATTCTCGCAATCGTACCGGCGGCTGGAGGAAGCAAGGCCGTTCTGGATTGACATTTCGACCGCTCCTCGAGAGCCGCGGGCTCAGCCGCAGCGGTGGCATGTCTTTTTTAAATGACAGCGCGTCAAATAGCGATCATGACTCGCTGCGTTTCAAGGAGCCATTGCCTGTGTCGCCTTTGCTTGACGGATTGCGCATTCTTGTCCTGGAAGATGAATTTCTCATCGCCATGGATGTCGAGCAGCTTTGCCGTGATCACGGCGCCGACGACGTGGTGCTTGTCCGTGACCTGGCCGAGATCGATGGCCGACAGGTTGCCACCCAATTCGATGCGGCGATCGTCGACCTCATGCTGGGGGGCACTCCGACTTTCGACTTTGCATCGCGCCTGCGTGAAACGGGCGTGCCCTTCGTCTTTGCCTCCGGTTATTCGGATGCGGACGAGATCAAGGTTGCCTTTCCAGGGATAAGGCTGGTCAGCAAACCTTATTCGGGCGAAGATCTTGTGGAAGCGGTGGCCCGGGCCTGCGGACGAGTCCCGCCCGCCTGACGACGCCGCATCGCGTAAGAGTCAGAGCGGATGCGATGGCGATTCTGTCAGCCGTTTCGATGCGACGCTTTAGTGCGCCGCCGTGCCCGTGACCTGTGCTGAGATCGCATCGGGACCGTACTCGTCTTCGCCGGAGATTTTCAGTATCTCCTGCAGGCGCGTGCGGGCTCGGCTGACGCGGCTCTTGATCGTCCCGACCGCGCAACCGCAAATCTCGGCCGCCTCCTCGTAAGAGAAGCCCGAGGCGCCGATGAGGATGATGGCCTCGCGCTGGTCTTCGGGCAGCTGCTCGAGCGCACCGCGGAAATCCTTGAGGTCGAGCTGGCCGTGCTGGGCGGGATGCACCGCAAGCCTGGCTGTCATGATGCCGTCGCTGTCCTGCACCTCGCGGCCGCGTTTGCGCATCTGCGAATAGAACTCGTTGCGCAGGATGGTGAAGAGCCATGCCTTCAGGTTGGTACCGGGCTGAAAGCTCTCATGCTTGTCCCAGGCCTTGACCAGCGTTTCCTGCACGAGGTCGTCGGCCTTGTCGGCATTCTGCGTCAGTGACACTGCGAAGGCACGCAAGCTCGGTATTGCCCCAAGCAGATCGGTCTTGAAGCCTTGTGAGACCGTTGCCATGCCTCAGTCCTTTTTCTGTGCGGGCTCGGCCCGCTCCAGTTGGCTGAGCAACTGCGCGAAACGATCCGGCACATCGTCGGAGACCAGCTCGTCGTAATACTGCTTGAGTTTGCGTCCGATTTCGGAATTCGGCCCGAGCGGGTCGCCCACGCCGTTCCGGCGCCTGATTGAGGCGCCAGTCAAGACATCTTTCGTCATTTCCTTCATTTCGCCCTTTAATCCAGCCCCATAGCCGCTCAACATAACTCAACACAACACAAGCGGCATCCTCGTCTGGTTGCCCATCCCCAATTCAAACGCCGTTCAGGCGTATTAGTTCCCGGGGCCGGAACTTTTTGCGAAAGCCCGCGTTTGTGTCGTTGGGGCTTGCAATGGGCTTGACCTGCATTTTTAGTCAATCACGTCATCTGAGGGAGACGTCCGTCATGAGTTTATCCGCCACCATCGCTCCGCACCTGCCGTTCCTGCGCCGCTTCTCGCGTGCCGTATCGGGATCGCAGGAGAGCGGCGACGCGCTGGTTGCCGCGATGCTCGAGGCCATCATCGCCGATGTCGACATTTTTCCCGAGGCATCCAGCGAGCGAATCGCGCTGTACAAGGTCTTCGCCAAACTGTTCACGTCCGTCGCCATCCGCGTTCCACAAGAACAGGCGCAATCGGCATGGGAACAGCGCGCTGCGGCCAATCTCAATGCGATCGCGCCGCTTCCCCGCCAGGCCTTCCTTCTGGTGGCCGTCGAGGGTTTCAGCGAGGATGAGGCGGCCGAAATTCTTGGCGTCGGCGAACAGGAATTCTCAGAACTGCTTGCCCAGGCGAGCAACGAGATTTCCCGCCAGGTGGCGACCGACGTGCTGATCATCGAGGATGAACCGCTGATCGCCATGGATATAGAGGAGATGGTCGAGAGCCTGGGCCATCGGGTCGTCGGCACCGCCCGCACCCATGCCGAAGCGGTGACGATGTTCGGCAAGACGCGGCCGAAGATGGTGCTCGCGGACATCCAACTCGCCGACGGCAGCTCGGGCATCGAGGCGGTGAACGAGATTCTGTCGTCGACTTCCGTGCCGGTGATCTTCATCACCGCCTTTCCCGAGCGTCTCCTGACCGGCGAGCGGCCCGAACCGGCTTTCCTGGTGACGAAGCCGTTCAACCCGGACATGGTCAAGGCGTTGATCAGCCAGGCTCTGTTCTTCGACCGGCAGGCGAAAGCAGCCGCATAGCCATGCGCAACTGAAGTCGCAAACGCGCGCAAAAGCAGGGCGCGACCAGCCGGAAGGTTCCGCTGGCCGCACCTTGCTTTTGCGCGCCACGATGGTGCGCGGGGGGATCGTCTTTTTCGGCAAAAAGTGGAACAAACCGCATCCACCCACGTTTTTCTCACATAGTTGGAAGGAGATGGAACCATGCTTTACTGGGCGCTCGTATTTCTTGTCGTGGCAATCATCGCCGGCGCGCTTGGTTTCGGCGGAATTGCCGGTACATCTGCCGGGATAGCGCAGATATTGTTCTTCATCTTTCTCGCTTTCCTCATCATTTCGCTTCTCGCCGGCCTGTTCAGACGGGCCTGAGAGTTATCAGGCGAACACTGGAAGCCGCACCCCTCAAACGGTTTCCAGCCACCGCCGGGTGGTGCCCCACAAGGACGCCGCCCGGCGGACCGCTTTTGGGCGTCTGGTTCCCGTAAAACCTGCCTTGGAACCCATTGGACGGTGAGCCGTTCAGCCTGAGTTGGGTGAACAGGTCGGATGCGTTCCAGGGCTCGAGATACCAAGAAGAACGAGCGGGGCGACGAGGTCATCGCCCTGCATCCCGCCGAAAGCGGCATGCAACTTGGCCGGGCGCTTCTCCACGCACTGCACAATGCCGGCATTTCCGTCCTCTACCAGGACCGCGACATGAAAACGGTCTGGGCGCGGAACATGCGTGCGCCCTGGGCCGCCGACAGCAGCGAGGGCGACGGCATCCTGCCGCCGGCACAGGCCGACCGCATTGGCGCTGCCAAGCGCAATGTCGTCGCAAGCGGCGATCCGCAGCGCCTCGAGATCGGCGTCCCGATGGAGGACGGCATGCGCTGGTTTCAGGTCTGGATCGACGCCGACCATGGCGAGGCCGGCGACGTGCAAGGTGTCGTCACCACCATGGTCGAGACGACCGAGCAGCGACGCCGCGAACAGACGCTGACGACGCTGTTGCGCGAAGTCACGCACCGCTCGAAGAATTTGCTGGCAATCATCCAGAGCATCGCCACCCAGACGGGGCGCTATTCCGACAGCATCGGCGATTTCCTGACCCGCTTTCGCGGCCGGCTCCAGTCGCTGGCCTCCTCCCAGGATTTGGTAACCTCCTCCAACTGGCGCGGTGCTGCCCTTCGCGAACTCGTCGCCGGTCAGGTCGGCCGCTACGGGACGGAGGCGTCGCACAGCCTTCGCTTCCGCGGCGCAAATCCTTACCTCAATCCCAACGCCGCGCTGCATATCGGCCTTGCGATGCATGAACTGGCCGTCAACTCGGTCAGCTATGGCGCCCTGTCGCGGCCGGAGGGCTCCGTCGAAGTGACCGCCGTCCTCGACACCGCCGCCGATGGCGGCATTGCCCTGTCGCTGACCTGGGCCGAAACCATAGGAACCGACAGCAACCAAGAGGGCAAAAAGCGCTTCGGCAGCGTCGCACTGGAACGCGTAGTGCCCTCTTCCCTGAACGGAACGGCGCGCCTCGAGATCGCGGATGGTCGCCTCGAATACCATCTCGTTGTTCCGCACGGCAATTTCGAGACGGAGTAGGCGACCGCCATTTTTTAACCGGCTGTTCACCATAGAAGCAGATGCTGTTTTTGCCAGATACCGATGGAACTGCCGAGCCGACGAGCATGCTTTCGAGGGCTTTGCCGCAGCATAGTGGGGAGGAGCGCCTTGACGGTCGCCGATATCAACAGACTCGAGCAGGCCGCTCGCATTTCGATTGGCGAATTCCAGGATCCCGAGACATCCACGGCATCGCCGGTTGCTCATGGCATCCTGCTGCCCATCGTCGCTCCGGCGTTGGCCGCGGCAATTGTCCTGATCGCCCTGTCCCAGCTGGCCTGATCCCGCCCCCACGTTCGCGCGCGCACATCGCTCGGGTTTTTCGGCGGCCGAGGCATCGGAAAGCTGCGCCCAGAAAAAGACTCTCTTCACCAACAATAAATTGGAGCAGCAAAGGTCGTTTTTTCATGCTAAGTGACGGCTGGAGCTTATTAAAGTGAGGACACGAAGTGAGGAGTGACCCTATGCGGAAAATTCTTATTGCCATGGCTGCCGTGGTCGCCGTCAGCGGCTGTACCTCGACCGAGCAGGATGTCGTCGGCGGTGGCTTGATCGGCGCCGGCGTGGGCGGCTTGGTCGGCGGCGGCAAGGGCGCGCTGATCGGCGCGGCCGTCGGTGCCGGCTCCGGCCTGCTGGTCCGCAACCTGCGCAATGGATACTGCCAGTATCGCGATCATCGGGGTCGCATCTACACGGCTCGCTGCAACTAAGGTAATTCCGGCGGGAAAAGCGCGGAGCGGTTTTCCCGCCGGAATTGCGAGCAAGGAGCGGATCGGCGATCTATCAGACGCTGAACCGCTCCGAGCAACTTGAATCGCGCGCTGTCGGGCTCATTCGCGAACCCGGCAGCGGTGCGGCAATTTATTGGCCGCCGCGTGAAGCCTCGAGCGATTCCGCCAAGGCCCGATGGCATTCACGCCGGCAGCGGAATCCTGATTTCCACATTCAATCCGTCATCGCGATAATCGCGGTGGATCGTGCCACGCAGCTCACGCGTGACATTGAGGTCGATCAATTTGGTGCCGAAGCCGGTCGTGGCCGGGGCGTCGACCTTCTTCTGCCCGGTTTCCTGCCAGCTCAGAGCCAAGACCCGGCCACGCCCGCGCCCTTCGACCGACCATTCGATCCTGAGGGCGCCGACCGTATTGCCGGCCTCGCCATATTTCAGCGCATTCGTTGCCAGTTCGTGGAAGGTGAGGCCCAGTGCCTGCGTCGTGGTTTCGTCAAGCAGCACCTCCGGCCCGGACAAAAGCTCTTCCGGCAGCTCCTTTCCGAACACTTGGCCAAGCTCGATGCGCAGGAGATCGCCGAGATCCGCCTTCTGCCAGCGCGAGCGCGTCAGCATGTCCTGGGACGCGGCCATTGCCTGCAGCCGGGCCGAGAAAGATGCCGAGAACTCATTGACGTCGCTGGCACGTGACGCGGTCTGGCGCGCGATCGCCAGCACTCGCGTGATCGAATTCTTGATGCGATGCTTCATCTCCTGCAGCATCAAATCCTTTTCGAGCAGGCTCTTTTCCGTCGTCTCATGCAGCAGCGACGCTGCCTCGTAGGCTCGCTCCTGATAGCGCGCGACAAGCGCGATGGCGCCGGCCAGCAGCAACCCGAACAGGCCGAGCATGACCGGGATGGCCCGTGATGATGGCTGCGAGAAGGCGCTTGTCGGCCTGAACTGCACGGTCCACGGACGGCCCGCCACGCTGATCTTGCGGGTGACCAGCAGCCTGTCGCCAAAGCCCGACACGGGCGGCGTCTCCGACCGGAACAGCAGATGATCCGGATCGACGCCGCCATCGTAGATTTCGGTGTTGACCGGCAGCAGCGGCGCGCGGCTGAGCGCGATCTGGAACAACTCCCTGGCCCGGAAGGCCGCGTAGAGAAAGCCTACCGTCGAGGATCGCGATGCGTTTATGGCATCAGGTGCGGTCTCGACGTTGAGCCGCACGAAGACGAGAAAGCCGGTGAAGGTCTGTGCTGCACCCGTGTCCTGGCCGAGTTGCACCAGCCCGCTCGCGTGCTGCTGGTCATCTGCCATTGCCTTCTCGATTGCCGCGCGCCGCACGGGCTCGGTGAACATGTCATAGCCGATGCTGGCCTTGTTGGACGGGTCGAGCGGCTCGAACAGCACAACGGGCGTCCGCCATGGCTGCGTGGTGTCCGGATAGATCGCACGCCTGGTGCCCTGGTCATGCAGCATGTCGCGCTCGACCGTCGCCTCGTCGCCTGCTTTCACCAGCCGGAGAAAGCCGATGCCGCGCAGGCCGGCGAAATTGGTATCGACGTTGAGGGCATTGAAGAACGCTTTGAACTCGCTCTGCGAGATGTCGCCATTGCGGGCGTCGAACAAGGCTTGCGACGAGCGCAGCAGCGACAGCTGCAGGTCGATCCGGCTCTCGATACGGTTGAGCGCATCGTCCGCGGTCGCGTCGAACTTGATGCGAGCCGCCTCTTGCGTCGCGAAATAGGCGAACCCCGCCATTGTCATGCTGATCAGCGCAACGGCAACGAAAGCGACGATTGGAAAAAGCTTCTTCAACGGATAATGCGGCCTATCAGCATGTGAGCCCTTTATGGGCAAGTCGCCCGGCCAACACAATGGCAAGGCCAAGCCATCCCGCCGGCTGGCATATCACCTGATCGGCAGATCGGTAACGGGCTCAGGCCAGCAGGCTTCAGGCGGCGATCTTCAGCGCGCCTGGTCCGGGAATGGCGCCAGGCGGACATTTGCCCAGGATGATCATGCCCAGCACCTCGTCCTGGGTCACATCGGTGGTGCGGGCAGTGCCGACGACCTGGCCGTTTTTCATGACGCACACCCGGTCGGCCAGTTCGAATACGTCGTGAATGTCATGGCTGATCAGGAAGATGCCGATGCCGTCGGACTTGAGCTGCCTGACCAGTTCCCCGACCTGGGCCGTTTCCTGCGGTCCAAGTGCTGCCGTCGGCTCGTCCATGATCAGGATGCGGGCGTTGAACAGGATCGCGCGTGCGATCGCCACCGACTGCCGCTGTCCGCCCGACAGCTTGATCACCGGCTCCTTGAAGCGCTGGAAGCGGGGATTGAGCCTGCCCATCACCTTGCGCGCCTCGGCCTCCATGGCGACATCATCGAGCGTGCCCCAGGCGGTCCTCAGCTCGCGGCCGAGGAACAGGTTGGCGGCGGCGTCGACATTGTCGGCGAGCGCCAGGGTCTGGTAGATCGTCTCGATGCCGTATTTCTTGGCATCGCGCGGGTTGGAGATCGAAGCCTCTTCGCCGTTGACGAAGATTTGGCCCGCGTCACGCTTGTAGGCGCCCGACAGGATCTTGATCAGTGTCGACTTGCCGGCGCCGTTATGGCCGAGCAGGGCCACGACCTCGCCGGGGAAAAGATCGATCGAGGCATCGTCGACGGCGCGAATGCCGCCGAACGCGATTGAGATGTTGCGCATGTCGACCAGCGGGTTGCCGGCGGGAGCGATCCTGTCAGCCATGATTGTCCTCCTCCCTCAAACGCGTTTGCGATAGACGGTGTCGAGCCACACCGCGATGACCAGCACGGCGCCGACGACGATGCTCTGCAGAGGCGAGTCGACGCCGAGCAGCACCATGCCGGATTGCAGCGACTGCATCAGAAGCGCGCCCAGCATGGCGCCGATGATCGTTCCCGAACCGCCGGCGAGCGACGTGCCGCCGATGACGGCCGCCGCGATCACCAGCAATTCATCGAGCGTTCCGAGCACGTTGGTGGCCGAGTTCTGCCGGGCCGACGAGATCGCGGCGGCGATCGTGGCCAGCACGCCCATGATCATGAACACTTTCATCGTGATCCAGCGCGTGTTGATGCCGGCGAGGTTGGCTGCTTCCGGATTGCCGCCAATGGCAAAGACATAGCGACCAAAACGGGTGCGTTTGGTGATGAAGGTCATGACCAGCCCGACGGCGATGGCCATCAGCACCGGTATGGCGATGCCGTGGGCGATGAACAGGCCGCCCTCGGGCACGGTTATGTTGTTGGCGGCTGCATATCTGTTCACGATGCCGACAGGCCATGGATAGGAATTGGCCAGCCAAACCGCGCCCATGATGACGGCGCAGGTGACCACGCCGATCAGCGTCTCGGCCCAGATCGGACGCAGCGGGAAACGGAAGCGCTTGCGCTGTACCCGCCCGTTGAACAGCGCAAGCACCACCGCAAGGCAGGCGGCGATGCCGACCACCCAGCTCCAGGTCGCGCCGATCGATCCGGCCGGGCCGCCGCCCATCAGCTGGAACGTCGCGTTGAGCGGCGCCACCGTCTGGCCGCTGGTAACCCACCATGCCGCACCGCGCCAGACCAGAAGCCCGCCCAGCGTCACGATAAAGGCCGGCACTTCGAGATAGGCGATGACAAAGCCCTGGAAGGCGCCGATCAACAGACCGAGCACCAGGCCGATGACCAGCGCCAGCACCCAGATCCATGGGTTGCCAAGCTCAAGCCCGACGAAGCGCACTAGGAAATGCACCTGGGCGAAGCCCATGACCATGCCGATCAACCCTTCGGCGGAACCGACGGACAGATCGATATTGCGCATGACGATGACCAGCACCATGCCGCAGGCCATGATGGCGACGGCCGAGGTCTGCACCGACAGGTTCCACAGATTGCGCGGCGTGAGAAAGGTACGGCTGTCGAAATCGAGCGGATTGACGCCGAGACGCAGGCTGGACAAGACATGCAACCCGATCCAGATCAGCAGCAGCGCGCCGATCATGCCGAGCATGCGCGTGTCGATCTCGGTCGCCTTAAGGAACCGGGCGACGGCGCCGAGTTCCGACGCACGCGCGGTGTCGGCCTGCGGGTTGGACGTCGTATCGGTCATGATTTTCTCCCACCGGCCTGCCCGTCCGATGCGGGATGCCGGAAGCCAGCCTAGAAGTTACCCGCCCGGGGCGGAAAAACAAATCTTCTTGAAAAAACGCCGCGGCTTGGCAGCCGCGGCGTTCATCGCATGAAATGGAAGATCAGTTGCAGGCCGCTACGCTGCCCGCCGCGACGCCGGCACAGACCTCGTCTTTCTTGATCCAGCCGGCGTCGATGACGACGTTGAGATTGTCCTTGGTGATCGCAACCGGGGTCAGGAACAGCGATTTGACGGTGTTCCCACCGGGCGTTGTGAAGTCCTTGACGCCGGCGATATCGGTCATCTTCTTGCCGTCGGCCAGCTGCGAGGCGATCTCGGCGGCATTCTTGCCGAGTTCACGCGCGTCCTTCCACACCGACACGGTCTGCGTGCCGAGGGCGATGCGGTTCAGCGCCGCGTGGTCGCCGTCCTGGCCCGAGACCGGAACGGTACCGGCCAGGCCTTGAGCCGTCAGCGCCGCGACGACGCCGCCGGCAGTGCCGTCATTGGCCGCGACCACCGCGTCGACCTTGTTGTCGTTGGCGGTCAGGAACTGCTCCATGTTCTTCTGCGCGTTGGCCGGCAGCCAGCCATCCGTATAGGCTTCGCCGACATTCTTGATCTTGCCGCTGTCGATGGCGTCCTTGAGCACTTCCATGGAGCCCGAGAACAGGAAATCGGCATTCGGATCGGCACCCGAGCCCTTGATGAAGACGTAGTTGCCTTCCGGCTTCACCTTGAACACTTCGCGGGCCTGCATGCGGCCGACTTCCTTGTTGTCGAAGGTGAGATAGAAGACGTCCTTGTTCTCGATCAGGCGGTCATAGCCGACGACCGGAATGCCTTCGTCGAGCGCCTTCTGCACCGCCGGGCCGATGGCGGAGGCGTCCTGCGCCAGGATGATCAGCGAATTGGCGCCCTGGGAGATCAGGCTCTCGACGTCGGTGAGCTGCTTGCCGGGATTGGACTGGGCGTCGGCGGAAATATACTTGTCGCCGGCGGCTTCGATCGCCTTCTTCATGGCGGCCTCGTCGGTCTTCCAGCGCTCTTCCTGGAAGTTCGACCAGGAAACGCCGATGACCTTGTCCTTCGCCTGCGCGACCGACGCGAGCGTCAGCGACATGGCGACACCCGCCAGGATGGCGGCTGTGAATCTCTTCATCTTAATCCTCCCTGCGCCGCGTATGGCGCGACCAAACAGGCCCGTAGGCCGGCACAAAGGCTCTATTTTTTCGAGCCTCGAAAAAACACTGGTCCATCGTCGGAACACTGTCAACGTCGATTCTGATGTATTTTGATGTCCTCGTGAATTTTTTTCGAGCTCCGGAATAAATAATGACAGCCAAGGCCGGTTCTGCCAGTATTTGACGGTCGTCGGGATCCTGGGGAGAGAACGCGGCGACGGGGAGGATGCGAGAAACATGTCGGTCGGAATCCGCCACGATGATTTGCGCCGACGCAACCGGGCGATGGTGATCGCGGCCGTGCGCCGTGCCGGGCAGCCCTCGCGCACCGAGATTGCCGCGACCACCGGGCTCAGCCATTCCACCATATCGGCGATCTCCTCCGACCTGATTGGCGAAGGCATCCTGGCGCAGAGCAAGCCGAGCGAGGCCGGTGCGCTGAAACGCGGCCGGCCGCAGGTCGGCCTCAGCCTCAACCCTGAAGCCGCGGCGGTGATGACCGTTGTGCTGTCGCTGAATTTCCTCTCCGTCGCAGTCATCGACTATGCCGGCCAGGTGATATCTGAGGAGCAGCGCCGGCTGGACACGCTGACCCTGTCACGCGAGGCGCTGATCGGCGAATGCGTGGCCATCGTCAGGCGGCGGTTCGAGGATCCCGACCTCGACGTCGGCAGCATCGCCCGTATCGCGCTGGCGATCCAGGGCATCACCGACACGGATGCGCGCGCCATGCTGTGGTCGCCGATCACGCCGCAGACCGACATCGCCTTCGCCGACATACTGGAGGCCGAGTTCGGCATTCCCGCCACCATGGAGAACGATTGCAACATGATGGCGGTGGCGCTGCGCTGGCGCGATCCCCAGCGCTACCGCGACGACTTCATCGCCATACTTTTGTCGCACGGCATCGGCATGGGCTTGGTGCTGAAGGGTGAACTGTTCACCGGCACCCATTCATCCGGAGGCGAGTTCGGCCACATGATCCATCGCCCCGGCGGGGCGCTCTGCCGCTGCGGGCGGCGCGGCTGCGTCGAGGCCTATGCCGGCAACTATGCCATTTGGCGCAACGCGAGGCAGCTTGGCGAGGACACCCAGCCCGTCGACGTCAGCGACGCCGACATGCGCACCCTGGCGGCCTCGGCGCGCGAAAAGGACGGGCCGGAGCGCGAAGCCTACCGCAAGGCCGGCGAGGCGCTGGGTTACGGCCTTGGCAGCCTGTTCGCCCTGATCGATCCGGCGCCGGTCGCCATGGTCGGCGTCAGCGCCGCCGCCTTCGACCTGATCGAGCCGGCTCTGCGCGAGGCCATTGCCCAGACCGCCGGCGGCCAGCACTCGAAATCGATTTCCTTCGACACCGAGCCGAACGAACTGCCGCTGATCCGCGAGGGCTGCGCCATGCGCGCGCTAACCTTCGTCGACCAGGAAATTTTCGCGCCGGGGGCACAGGCGAAATCAGGCATAGGCGAGAACGTTGCGTGACATATCCCTAGTCTTCGCGGATCGCGTACCCCGCGCCCCGAATGGTGCGGATCACGTCAGGCATGCGGCCGTTGTTGACCGCCTTGCGCAGCCGGCCGACATGCACGTCCACGGTGCGCTCGTCGATATAGATCGTTTCGCCCCAGACATTGTCGAGCAGTTGGCTGCGCGAGAACACGCGGCCGGGATGTCGCATCATGAATTCGAGCAGGCGGAACTCGGTCGGCCCGAGCCGGATCTCGCTTTTCTTGCGGTAGACCCGGTGCGATTCACGGTCGAGCACGATGTCGCCGACCTTGAGCACGCTGGACAGAACTTCGGGCTTGGCGCGGCGCAGCAGCGCCTTGACGCGTGCCATGAATTCCGGCGTTGAGAACGGCTTGACCAGATAGTCGTCGGCGCCGGTGGAGAGACCGCGCACCCGGTCGCTTTCCTCGCCGCGCGCCGTCAGCATGATGATCGGCAGCCGCTCGGTCTCGGGCCGCATCCGGAGACGGCGGCAGAGCTCGATGCCGGAAACCGCCGGCACCATCCAGTCGAGCACCAGAAGGTCGGGCACATTCTCCTGCAGGCGGATCTCGGCCTCGTCGCCGCGCGTCACCACCTCGACCTGGTAACCCTCCGATTCCAGATTGTAACGGAGCAGCACACCCAGCGGCTCCTCGTCCTCCACCACCATGATGCGTGGCGCGATCATCGACTGGTCACCCCTGCCGTCAAGCCGCTGGCGCCGACATCGCCGTCTCGTCCTGCTTCGGGCGATTGGCGGGCAATTGCGTGCCGGTCAGCACATAATAGGCATTTTCGGCAATGTTGGTCACGTGATCGCCGATGCGCTCGAGATTCTTGGCGCAGAACAAAAGATGCGTGCAGGCGGTGATGTTGCGCGGATCCTCCATCATGTAGGTCAGCAGCTCGCGGAAGACCGACGTGTATTTGACGTCGATGCGTTCATCGTCGGCGCGCAGCTTGGCAAGTGCCGCGGCATCGCGCGCCGCATACTCCTCGATCACGCCTTGCACCTGGATCAGCACAAGCTGCGCCATGGCGTCGATGGAGTGCGACAGGTCGCGCGGCGTGGCGGCAAGGCCGACGGTGCCGACGCGCTTGGCGATGTTCTTGGCGAGATCGCCGATGCGTTCGAGATCGCCCGCCATGCGGATCGAGCCGACGACATGGCGCAGATCGTCCGCCATGGGCTGCCGCTTGGCGATCAGGGTGATGGCGCGGTCGTCGAGTTCGCGCTGGCGCGCATCCATGATCGCGTCGTCGGAGACGACGCGCTGGGCGAGCGCGTTGTCGGAATTCAGGAGCGCCTTGGTCGCGCCGCCGACCATCGATGAGGCGAGATCGCCCATGTCGCGGATCAGCCTGCTGATCTGTCCGAGATCTTCGTCAAAGGCTGCGACTGTGTGTTCGGCCATGATCTTGGTCCTCGTATGCCTGGGATCAGCCGAAGCGGCCGGTGATATAGTCCTGCGTGCGCTTCTCGCGGGGCGACGTGAAGATCTTCTCGGTGCGGTCGAACTCGACCAGCTCGCCCAGATACATGAAGGCGGTCTGCTTCGACACGCGCGCCGCCTGCTGCATGTTGTGGGTGACGATGACGATCGTATAATCGGCCTGCAACTCGTCGATCAGCTCCTCGATCTTGGCGGTCGACAGCGGATCGAGCGCCGAGGCAGGCTCGTCGAGCAGGATGACCTCCGGCTTTACCGCCACAGTGCGGGCGATGCAGAGGCGCTGCTGCTGGCCGCCCGAAAGGCTGAGGCCGCTGGCGTTGAGCTTGTCCTTGACCTCGCTCCACAGTGCCGCGCGCTTCAGCGCCTGCTCGACACGGCCGTCCATCTCCGCCTTGCTGAGCTTCTCATAGAGCCTGACGCCGAAGGCGATGTTCTCGTAGATCGACATCGGGAACGGCGTCGGCTTCTGGAACACCATGCCGATCTTGGTCCTGAGCAGGTTGAGGTCCTGCGAGCGGTCGAGGATATTCTGGCCGTCGAGCAGCACCTGGCCCTCGGCGCTCTGCCTCGGGTAGAGCTCATAGATGCGGTTGAAGACGCGCAGCAGCGTCGACTTCCCGCAGCCCGAAGGCCCGATGAAGGCGGTGACGCTGCGCTCGGGCAGCGACAGGCTGATATCCTTCAGCGCCTTCGACTGGCCATAGTAGAAATTGAGGTTCTTGACCTCGATCTTGGCTTTCTCGACCGCGACTTCGGGCGTGTTCAACTCGGTGGACAACATCGGTTTCATCTGTCCTCTCTGCGTCCGGTAAGGCTGCGGGCGAAGATGCTCAGCCCGAGAACCGTAAGGGTGATTATGAGTGCGCCGGTCCACGCCAGCTGCTGCCATTCCTCGTAGGGGCTGAGAGCGAACTGGAAGATAGTGACGGGCAGGCTGGCCATCGGCGCATTGAGATTACTCGACCAGAACTGGTTGTTGAGCGCCGTGAAGAGCAGCGGCGCCGTCTCGCCGGAAATGCGGGCGATGGCCAGCAATATGCCAGTGACGATACCCGACAGCGCCGCACGGTAGGCGACCGAGCGGATGACCACCCAGCGCGGCGCGCCGATCGCGGCGCCGGCCTCGCGCAGGGCGTTCGGCACCAGGTTGAGCATGTCCTCGGTGGTGCGCACGACGACCGGGATGACCAGGATGGCCAGCGCGACGGCACCGGCGATCGCCGAGAAATGTCCCATCGGCCGCACCAGCAACTCGTAGACGAACAGGCCGACGATGATCGAGGGTGCCGACAGCAGGATGTCGTTGATGAAGCGCACGACGGTGGTGAGGCGCGAGAAGCGGCCATATTCGGCCATGTAGGTCCCGGCGAGGACACCGATCGGCGTGCCGACGATGACGGCGATGACTGTCATCATGATACTGCCGTAGATGGCATTGAGCAGGCCGCCGGCATCGCCGGGCGGCGGTGTCATTTCGGTGAACACAGAGAGCGAAACACCCGACAGGCCCTTATAGAGCAGTGCGCCGAGGATGAGCGCCAGCCAGGCCAGGCCGATGCCCGCCGCCGTGACGCATAGCGTCATCATCACGGCATTCCTGCGCTTGCGTCGATTGTGAAGCGATGTGGCCGTCGACATCGGTCAGGCTCCCGTGCGGCTGTCCATGCGCAGCAGCATGTAGCGCGCAAGGGCAAGGATCAGGAAAGTGATGACGAACAGGATCAGGCCGAGCGCCACCAGCGAAGACGTATAGAGATCGCCGTCGGCTTCGGTGAACTCGTTGGCGATGGTCGCCGAGATCGTCGTGCCGGGCGCGAACAGCGAGGCGCTGATGCGGTGGGCGTTGCCGATGACGAAGGTTACCGCCATGGTTTCGCCGAGCGCGCGGCCGAGGCCGAGCATGACGCCGCCCATGATGCCGACGCGGGTATAGGGGATGACGACGCGGCGCGTGACCTCCCAGGTCGTGCAGCCGATGCCGTAGGCCGATTCCTTCAGCACCGCCGGCACCGTGTCGAAGACATCCTTGGTGATCGAGGTGATGAAGGGCAGGACCATGATGGCAAGGATCAGCGCCGAGGTCAGAAGGCCGATGCCGTAGGGCGGGCCGGAAAACAGGCTGGAGAGTCCCGGCACGTCGTGGAAAAGCTTGATGATGAAGGGCTGCACCGTCGTCTGCAGGAACGGCGCGAACACGAACAGGCCCCAGATGCCGTAGATGATGGAGGGTATGCCGGCAAGCAGCTCGACGGCGATGCCGATGGGGCGCCGGAGTGGCCGCGGGCAGAGTTCGGTAAGGAAGATGGCGATGCCGATGCCGATGGGAACGGCGATCAGGATGGCGATGGCGGCGGTGACGATGGTTCCGTAGATCGGGGCCAGCGCTCCGAAATTCTCGGTGACCGGGTTCCACGATTCGGTCGTCAGGAAGGAGAACCCGAATTTCGACAGCGCTTCCCACGAGCCGGCAAACAGCGAAATCGCCACGCCGCCGAGGATGAGCAGGACGAGGATGGCGGAAAAGCGTGTCGCCGTCCGGAAAATCGTATCGGTGAGCGCGAAGCGTCGGACCGTCGCTTCCCTGGCCCGCATGGCGGCCGACGATGGCATGGCTTCGGAGACGGCGGTCATCTGGCCCTCGCGTTTCAAGGAAGACAGGGAGGGCGCCGTGAAGCGCCCTCCTCGTTCAGCAGGGATTACATGGCGGAATAGAGCGGCTTGCCGTCTTCGCCGACGATGTCCTTGGCCCACATATCCTCGACGCTCTTGACGACCGCGTCGGGGATCGGAACGTAGTCCAGCGCCCCGGCCATGTCGTCGCCCTTCGCGTAGGACCAGGCGAAGAACTTGAGCGCTTCACCGGTCGCCGCCACGTCGCCGGGCTTCTTGTAGACCAGGATCCAGGTCGCCGACGTCATCGGCCAGGATTCGGCGCCCGGCTGGTTGGCCAGGATGACGCCGTAACCAGGCTGCGAGCTCCAGTCGGCATTGGCCGCCGCCGCCGAGAACGCCGCCGCCGTCGGCTCGACCTTCTTGCCGTCCTTGTTGATCATGTCGGCATAGGTCAACTTGTTCTGCTTGGCGTAGGCGTATTCGACATAGCCGATCGAGCCACCGGTCTGCGAGACGTTGTTGGCGACGCCTTCATTGCCCTTGGCGCCGATGCCAACCGGCCATTCGAGCGCGGTGTTGACGCCGACCTTCGACTTCCAGTCGGCGCTGACGTCGGCCAGGTAGTAGCTGAAGTTGAACGTGGTGCCCGAACCGTCGGAGCGATGCACGACGGCGATCGCCTGGTCGGGAAGCTTGACGTCGGGATTGAGCTTGGCGATCGCCGCGTCATTCCAGTTGGTGATCTTGCCGACGAAGATATCGGCCAGCGTCGGGCCGTCGAGCACCAGTTCGCCCGGCTTGATGCCTTCGAGATTGACGACCGGAACGATGCCGCCCATCACCATCGGGAACTGTGCAAGTCCGGTGGATTCGAGATCCTCGCCCTTCAGCGGCGCATCGGAAGCGCCGAAGGTGACGGTCTTGGCTTTGATCTGCTTGATGCCGCCGCCCGAGCCGATCGACTGGTAGTTGAGACCGATGCCGGTCTCCTTCTTGTAGGCATCGGCCCACTTCGCATAGATCGGGTAAGGGAAGGTGGCGCCGGCACCGGAGATGTCAGCTGCCATTGCCGCGGAAAGGGTGAGGGTGGACGCCGCAGCCATTGCGATCGCAACGGCCGCCGAGCGGATGAAATGTCTCATATGGCCTGCTCCTGTTCGGAAGATGGTCTCTCGGCGCCATTCCTTGCCAGCGCCCGCTGAGGCCAATAGCGTTCGATTATAACAGTCGCATGACAGTTTCGTGTCAGCCCGGTAACGCGTCGCCGGCGCCTGGAAAGGCGATGGCGATTAGCGGCTGCGGCATGGCGCCGGTTTGCCTTCGGGAATCAGGGACTTGCGCTATCCGGCCACCCAAACAGCCATCGGATTCGGCATGGATCGCTGATCGAAGAAAAGCCGGACGGGAGCGCGTCGCTCGAGGCCAGAGGATGTCTTGGCCGGGCCATCGCCAAAAACAGGTCCGTTGGGGTAGATTGACGCTGCTTCATACTGGCGGTCGCTGCTCCCGCCCGTAACTAGAAGAGAGCGGAAATCGATGCCGTCATTGTCCCGGCTGGACGCCGGCTTTGATATGGTGCGATCGCACCATAGTCTTGCTCGAAGGGCTGCAGCCGGCCCCGGGTGATTCTCGCCGCAATCCGGCCGAAGGCGCAAAGTCTATCCCGCGTTGCGCCGGGCCTGGCGACCAGCGCCGACCCAGCGCTCGACCTTTTCGAGCAGGGCCCTGGGGCTGATCGGCTTGGGCAGATAATCATCCATGCCGGCGTCCAGGCAGCGTTCGCGATCGCCCTTGAGCGCATGCGCGGTGACCCCGACGATCGGCACATGCGTGCCGGTTTCCTCTTCCAGCCGGCGGATGGCGGCGGTTGCCTCGAGCCCGTTCATCTCCGGCATCGAGACGTCCATCAGGATCATGCACGGATTGAGCCTGCCGAAAGCGTCCAGCGCCTTGCGGCCATTGCCGACGATCTCGAAACCGTAGCCGGTCTCGCCGAGGATCTGGGTGAAGACCATCTGGTTGACCTCATTGTCCTCGGCCACGAGGATGTCCAGCCGCTGCTCGCCGCCAGTCGCGGCAAGCCGAGGCCTGACCGGCGGCGGCTGCAGCAACGCGCGTTGCCCTGCCGCCGGTGGCGGTGACTGCGGATTGTTCCCGCCGCCTCCCTCGACAGCAAGCGGCCGGGCGACATCCGTGGCGTGGCGATGCCGCTGGATGGTGGCGACCAGCGTTTCCAGGAGCACCGAGGAGCGTGCGGGCTTGATGAGTTGGGCATCAATGCCGAGATCGCGGTAACTGGTGTTGGCCAGCGACTGGTCGACGGAGGTCAGCATGATGATCGGCGTGTCGGCAAGCCCGGCGGTGTTGCGCACGACACCTGCCATCTCGGCGCCGCTCATCTCGGGCATCTGATAATCGAGCACGACGCAATCGACCGGCACGCCGTAGGCGGCGGCCGCGATCAGCACTTTCAGTCCCTCGGCGCCGCTCTCGGCCGCGCAGGAATCGAAGGTCCATGACGTCATCTGCTCGGTCAGGATGGCGCGGTTGACGGCATTGTCGTCGACGATCAGCACCCGCGCGCCGGTCACGTCCACCGGCATGATGCGCTGCGCGTTCTGTTGTCCGGCCCTGGGCAGCGTGACCGTGAACCAGAAGGTCGACCCCTTGCCTTCGGCGCTTTCCACGCCGATGTCGCCGCCCATCAATTCGACCAGCCGCGAGGTGATCGCGAGCCCGAGCCCAGTGCCCTCATGCCGCCTCGTCGAGGAGGTGTCGACCTGACTGAATTTCTCGAACACCTGTTTCAGCTTTTCCTCAGGGATGCCGATCCCGGTGTCGGTGACCGAGATCGTCAGCCTGGTTCCGTCCGGCACACTTTCGCCGGTGACGTCGACGAGCACATGGCCTTCTTCGGTGAACTTCACCGCATTGCCGAGCAGGTTGGTGACGATCTGCCGGATGCGGCCGACATCGCCGATGAACAGGCTTTCGAGCCCAGGCTCGATGCGCACGATGAGCTCGAGGTCCTTTTCCTTGGCCCGCGTCGACACCAGCGTCGCCACGTCCTCGATCGCCTCGGCGAGATTGAAGGGGGCGGGATCGAGCACCAACTGGCCGGCATCGATCTTGGAGAAATCCAGGATATCGTTGATGATGGTGAGCAGCGCGTTGCCCGATTTGACGATGATGTCGGTGAAGGTCTTCTGCTTCGGATCGAGATCGGATTTGGCCAGGAGTTCGGCCATGCCCAGCACGCCGTTCATCGGGGTGCGAATCTCATGGCTCATATTGGCGAGGAATTCCGACTTGGCGCGGTCGGCAAGTATGGCGCGCTGGCGCGCCTCGCGCAGTTCCGCCTCGCGCAGCTTCAATTCGGTGATGTCGGTGGTCGACCCGATCAGGTAGAGCGACCCGTCGGACGCGATCATCGCGCCCTTGCGGGCGAACTGGTGGCGCACGCTGCCGTCCGGGAGCATCACCGTCTCCTCGACCTCCTGGGTTTCGCCGCTGCGCAGCACCGCGAGGTCGCCATTGACGAAGGCTTCGCCGTCGGGCCCGAAAATTTCGATATCGGTCTTGCCGATCGCGTCCTGCTTGCTGAAGCCGGTGAGATCGCACCAGCCCTTGTTGACGTAGAATTGCCTGAGATCGGAGCGTTTGGCATAGATCGACACCGGCACGTTGTCGATCAGGCTGCGGAACACCTCGTTCTCGCGCATGCTTTCTTCCAGCGCCCGCTCGCGCGCCTTGACCTCGGTGATGTCGGTGCTGGAGCCGACCAGATGCACCGATCCGTCCAGCGCCACCAGCCGGCTCTTGCGCGTCATCAACTGCCGCACCGTGCCGTCGCGATGGGTGACGGGCTCCTCGACCTCCCTGACGCTGCCCGTGAGGGCAACCTCGGTATCGTCCAGGCTGTAGCTTTCTCCATCTCCGTCGCCGAACAGCTGCCGATCGGTGCGGCCGATAACGTCTTCCTTGGCGAGCCCGGTGATCGCGCACCAGGCCTTGTTGACGAACTCGATGCTGAGGTCCTGCGCCTTGATGAAGGCGGCCACGGGCAGTTCGTCCAGCACGTGCCGGAACAGGTCGATCTGCCGCATCGAATCGTGCAGCGCCTTTTCGCGGCTCTTGATCTCGGAGATGTCGACGCGCACGCCGATGAACGTGCCGTCATCGGTGCGCATGTCATAAACCTGATACCAGCGGCCGTCGGGATTGAGACGTTCGAAGGATGAGTATGGCAGGTGGTAACGGGCGAGGATGCTGTCCAGCCAGCCATCGAGATCGCCATCATAGAGCGCATCGACCCGCGGATCGCCGCTCGAGCGGAAATAGTCAGCCGAATGACCGAGTGCCAGCGCGTCGCGGAAGGTGCGGCCGGGCTGCCACGCCGGCTTCAACGCCGGCAGCGTGTCCTGCATCTTGCGGTTGGCGAAAACGAAATTGTCCTCGCGGTCGTAGATGATCACGGCGGCCGGCAGCGATTCCAGCACGCTGGCCAGGTGTTTGCGGGCGTCCTGCGCCTCGGTCTCACGGCCCTTCATGTCCGAGACGTCGAAGAGGAAGCCGGCCACGTAGTTGCGGCCGCTTACCATTCTAACGCGGTTCTTCCTGACGACGCGCGAGCGGTTGACGCCGTCGACCTCGAAGCTTTCCTCCACCTCGTAAGGCCGCCCGGTCGCCAGCACCTCGCGCTCGCTTTTCTCGAACAGCGCAACCTCGGCCGGCGCGAGAAAATTGCCGCCGGGCTTGCCAAGCATGGTTTGCGGCGTCTGGCCGAACAGGCCCGCAAACGCCTCGTTGACGAAGACGAAGCGCAGATCGTCATCCTTGACGAAGATCGGATCCTTGACGCCGTTGATCACCGCTTCCGCCAGTCGCGCCTTTTCCAGCGCGTCGGCCAGCTCGGCCTCGCGATCCTTCATGTCGGTGACATCGACATAGGAGATGAGCCGCTTGCCGCCGGCCAGCGGGGCCAGCGACGCAACCAGGGTACGCCCGTCATTGCGCGGCAATTGTCTCGAGCCGGCGACGCCGGCCCTGATCTCGGCCTCGCGCTCGGCGGTATGACGCTGCCAGGCAACGTCGTCGGCGCCGTAGGAATCGGCGGCGCGGCTGGCCTCCATCAACTCGCGGAAGCCCGAGCCGATCCCGGCGCGCTGGGGATCGATTTTCCACAAATTGTAGAAGGCCTGGTTGATCACTTCGGCGCGCAGGTCGGCGTCGAGGACCATGATCCCGATCGGCATCGAATCGACCATCGTGCGAAGGTCGGGAAGGCCTCCCGAAGACGCCTCTCCTTGCTGCTTCTGCTCCAGTTCTTCGAAGGCGACGGCCAATCCCGTGACATTGCGTCCAATGCCACGATAGCCGGCGAATTTCCCCTCGTCATCGAAGCGTGGAAAGCCTGAGGTCAGCACCCAGCGGCAATCGGCGCGACCTCCCTTCAGTTCGTAGACAAAGTCACGGAACGGCCGATGCGCCTGCAGATCCTCCAGATGCATTGCCGCGCTGCGGTTGCCGTTCAGGACCTGCTTCAGGAAATCGAAACGGAAGCGGCCGAGCACGGCGGCCGGGTCGATGCCCGTGACCGCCTGGTAGTTGTGCGAAAGCCAGGAAAAGCGCAGCTCGGCATCGGTCTCCCAGATCCAGTCCGAGCCCGTCTCGACCAGCTGGCGTAGCATGGCCAAATCCATGCCTGCGGTGAACGAGGCCGCGTCGTTCACTGTCATTTCGCCCGACCCGCGCTCGCCGCGCACGCCGGCTGTCTCGTTCGCTTCAGCCATGCCGTCCCCACCCCGAATCCAAGGCCGAACCCTCCCTCCGCGGTTCGTCGGCGGAATGTGCCCGAGAAGCATTAACGATCCGCTAACCTTAACAAGCCGTTGCGCACCGGACGGGCCCTGGCCTGCGCCATTGCGCCCGGTTGTCGGCCGGATCGAAGCCGCGCTATAAGCCAATATTGGGGTGTTGCTGATGTTTGGACGGATTGTGCCTTGCTTGCTGAGCGCGGCGCTGCTTTTCGGCAGCGGCTGTTCGCGCAGCTATGACGGCACCGTCGTCATTCCGCGCCCGCTCGATGCCCGGCGTTTCTGGGACCGGCCGCCGCCCAATGTGGAATACGGGCCGTCCGGAATGGAAAACGGCGCTTTTCCGGCGCCGCCACAACCGCCAACCCGGTTTTCCGAGCGCAGGCCCGCGCCGCGCGCCGCACCGAGACGTCATCTTTCAAGAGTTTCGAGGCCACCTCCGCCGTCCTCCGATGAGGAAAAGCCCCTGGCATGCAGGAATGTCAGCGAACCCGGAAAGAGGGTTCGCATGGTCTGCGACTGATGGGTGCCACCCAAAACTGACATTGGCTGGGAAACCGGCGCCTACCCCCGGGGCGGATAATCATTCGGCTGGGAAGAAGGCCGGGCCGACTATTCTCACCGGCCGCTTGCCGGCCTCTATCGACTGATGCTGGGCCGCCCCGGAGGCTTCGGCGTCCGCCGCGGGAATTGCCGCGACGCTGCCGAGGTCCGGCTTGGCCGACGGCAAGGGGATGATGGCATTGGTCATGTTTGTGGGCGTTACCGTTCGGGCCCTCAATTCGGCGACCCTGCTGTAGTAGCGTTTTAGGTCACATGCCTTGAAATTGACGTCGTCGCGGTAGCGGAATGCGGTCGGCAGATCGGTGTAGGGCTTGCGCGTGTCGAGAGAGACCATCTTTTCGGTTTCGAGGCTGACGTCGCTGAGCGTATAGAGGTCGACGCCCGGCTCGTCGCAGATGTAGCGGCATTGATCGGCCATATCCTTCACATCGTCGCTGCCGGCGAACTGCGACTTGGGTGCTGGGAAGAAATATCCATCCGAAAGGCGCACGCAGAACAGCATCGCGTTGCCGGCGCCCGTTGCCCTCGCCGCTGGCGCCGCCGCAGACACCGATTGGGTCTTCGCCGCCGCGCGCTTTGCCGCTGGCGCGCAGCCAAGCGCGACAAAGCGTGCCCGCAGCCCCGACATGTCCCGGCCTGAACTGGAGGCCGCAGCGATCTGGCGCTGCACCTCGCTCCTGTTCCTGGCAAGATCGGCGCATGCGTTGAAGAAACCACCGAGGGAATTTTTCGCCGTACACTTGCGCTGCCTCTCGATGCCTTGGATCGCGGCAAGCTGGCGGTGCAACTGGGCAAGCTCGGGGCTCGTGCCGCCGCCACGGCCGGCCGAAGACAACTGATTTCTTATTGCACTGCAACTGTCGGCATAAGAACTGGACATGCCGAGCGCGAGCACGGTCAGGGTGACGAACGCGATCATCATGGGGGACCAGAAACGGATCATCGGAAGGACGCGGTCCTTGTTGCTGAGAACCTGGAATGACAACTCTTTCGACTTCGGTAAGCTTTCGCTAAATGAGTTTTATCTAATCTTTCTAGTCTCCATGCATTGAGAGACTTGTCTTTAGTTTAATAGAAGAACCTCTGTGAATTCAATATTGCATTTTTATTTCAAGGTTGAGACGAACTGCAAAACAATGCAGCCGGACCGACGGCTGGCAGGCCTGCCGAATCACTCCGGCGTTACCGGAAACGGGCCCTGAAACCTTTGCCCGTCCTTTCGCGTTGAAGCGCGAAGGAGAACGCAGATGTCGATCCAGGTCACGGTATCGGAACTGACAAGAAATCTTTTTCATTCCCTGGGACTTGATCCGAGGCCCCTGAGCGCCGAGCAAAACCTGCTGCTGGAATGCTATCTGGCCGGGCAAATCCCGGAATCGGCTTGGAACGACTACGTCTTCGAGACACCCGACCTGGCGCGGCACGCCGAGGCGCGGCGTACCAGCCACTGACCGGTGAAGGCGGTGCTGGGCGAGATGGTTTGGTGGTAGTCGCTACCTGAGCGGCTGGCTGGCAGACGTTTTCCGTCAGGATTGCGTAAAAAATTGAAGCGGGATCGGCGATCCGAACGCCGAACGGCTCTAGCGCATTAAGCCGCGGCGCGCCCTGCGCGGAGAGTTGCGGAAAACAGCTATTGGCCGATCTTGGGAGATACGAATTGCAAGGTGAACACGTTGCCGGCAATCCCTTGCGCCAGTTGCGGCGAAAGGCTGAGCGGCGTGCAATTCTTCACCGCGGTCATTGCGGCGTCGATGAACGACTTTCGCGCCTTGTCGTCGCCGGCCACCTTGGCGGCGGTCGGCCGTGGCGGACCAAGCAGCGTGCCGTCGCGCTTGAAGCTGAAGCTCAGAGTGACGATGGAATTTCCAGCATCCGCCGGCGGCGTCCAGCATGCCTGGATCGCCGTGCCGACTTCGTCCATCGTGTTGAGCTGGGCGGCAGCCGACGGGCAGGTGGCGCCAATCGCCAATGCGCCGCTAATCAGGAGCATTCCAGCGGTTCTTTTCATTGCAATTCCTCCACCGTCGACCCTTCCGGCCGCCCGCGTGCGATCGTCAGGATTGATGGTAGGGCTGGAGATGGCAAGGGCAATATGCTTTGGCGAAAGCATTGGAGGCAGCCCTGCCCGCAGCGGCCGGCCAAAAAACAAAAGGCCGGCAGTGGGCCGACCTTTGTTTTCACCGCAGCGCCAGTACATCCGTGGTCGCGGGTGAATTGTCTCCAATAGACAGATTATAGGTAAACGAAACGTTAATCGAAGCCGCCATGCCATAGCTCCGAGCCCGGCTTTTGCCAGCGCTCCATGCGGTCATATGCGCGCATATGACGAAGCTTCCGCGGAGGCCTTGAACATTGTTTGATGCTGGAGGGATCATCAACGGCTGAGCCGTCGCCTTCTTGGTACGCCCAAGGGGAATCGAACCCCTGTTCCCGCCGTGAGAGGGCGGTGTCCTGACCGCTAGACGATGGGCGCGTTCAAGAACCGGCGATATAGGCTGGCGGCGGAGAAAAAGCAACTGGGGTCCGCCGGCTTTCCCGGGATCAAGAAAAAGCTGGCTGCTGCTAGCGTTTTGGCTCGATCAGGTCCCATAGATTGCCGTGGAGATCGGCGAAAACCGCCACCGTGCCGTAGGGCTCCAAGCGCGGTGGCTCGCGAAATTCGACGCCCTTCGCCACCATCGCCGCATGATCGCGGGCAAAGTTGTCGGTTTCCAGGAAGAGAAAAACCCGCCCGCCGGTCTGGTTGCCGATGCTCTTCCTTTGTGCCTCGTCGGAGGCCTCGGCCAGAAGCAGCCGCGCGCCGCGCCCGCTGGCCGGCGCGACCGTCACCCAGCGCTTGCCGCCGCCAAGGTCCACATTCTCCAGGAGCACAAAGCCCATTCGCTCGACATACCAGTCGATTGCTTCGTCATAGCTGTCGACGACCAGCGCAACGGTGGCGATATGACGGTTTTCGGCAAAGCCGGTCATTGCGCGCCGGGCTTCATTTGTTGCGGATTGCGAAGCGGCCGATTATGCGCCGCTCGCCCATATCGTAGACGAAGATCGTGCGGCTGCCATCGACAAGTTCGGCCTCGATCGAGACGCGATTGCCGGATAGCGACTGGCTGACCACCCTGGCGCCGACCGGCAGCACGATGTCTCCGCTGAGCGGTTCGCCGGCGGGCACCTGGATGTCGCCGGCCAGCGGCGGGCTCACCGGCGCTGCCTTGCGTGATTTGTAGACAATCGCCGCGATCACCACCATAAGGGCCAGCAAGAGCAGGCCGAGATTGATGGCCATGAAGCGGATGAGCCTGCCGCGCACCTTTTCGATCTGGGGGTTGAGCGGCTTTTCCCCGCCTTCAACAACGGCGTCTTCGTCGGCGGCGGGGCGGGCCATGGCAAACATTCCGGAACGATTCTCGATGAGCGCTCATAACGAAGAGGCCCCCGGATTGATAGAGGACCAATTCATGCAGGCAGAACCGATCGTGCTCGTGGCCGGCGCCGACGATGCCGGCCAGCGCATCGATCAGTGGCTGGCAGGCAGGCTCGGCCCGGAAATGTCGCGCAGCCGCGTGCAGATGCTGATCAGGCAGGGCGCGGTCTTGGTCGACGGCAAGGCCGTTGTCGAGACCAAGTGCAAGATGTCGCCGGGCGAAACTGTCTCGGTCGCCATGCCGGAGCCGGAACCGGCGGAGCCACAGGGGGAAAACATCGCCCTCGATATCCTCTATGAAGATGACGAACTGATCGTCATCAACAAACCCGCCGGGCTTGTCGTCCATCCCGGCGCCGGCAATTGGACCGGCACGCTGGTCAATGCGCTGATCCATCATTGCGGCGACAGCCTGTCCGGCATCGGCGGCGTGCGCCGGCCGGGCATCGTTCATCGCCTCGACAAGCAAACCAGCGGCGTCATGGTCGTGGCCAAGACCGACCGCGCCCACAAGGCGCTTTCGGAGGCCTTTGCCGATCACGGCCTGACAGGCGATCTCGAGCGCGCCTACCTGGCGCTGGTCTGGGGCATACCGCAGCGGCCGGCCGGAACGGTGGATGCCCCACTCGGCCGCGCCGCCGACCGTGTACGTCGCGCCGTAGTACCCGAAGGACGCGACGATGCCCGCCACGCCGTCACCCATTTTGCGGTGCAGGAGCGCTTCGGCGAAAACCAAAAGGAATTCGCAACCGCAAGTCTGGTTGAATGCCGGCTGGAGACCGGCCGCACCCATCAGATCCGCGTCCACATGGCCCATATCGGTCATCCGGTGCTCGGTGATCCCGATTACGGCCAAGCCTTTCGCACCAAGGCCAACCGGTTGCCCGAACCGCTGAGAAGCCAGGTCAAGGCCTTCTCCCGGCAAGCTTTGCACGCCTGGCTCCTTGAATTTCGCCATCCGACTACCCATCTATCGATGAGGTTCGAGGCACCGATACCGAGGGACATGGAGGAACTCGTCGGCGGCTTTCGCAGTCTTTGAATCCGCCGCCCGGCAAGCTTCAAATCAACCATCAAAAAACCTGACTGGCGTTGTTCACTTCAGCGTGACACACTGTTTCGTGTTGAACAAATGCCTGTCTTTTCTGGTTTTGTTCCTGTATATATCTGATGTCGCGAGCGAGCCTTTGGTGCTCGCGTCACATGCCCGCCGCGTTTCGGGGGCATCACTCCAATAGAGAGGGGGCGCTATCATGGCCCAGTCACTACCCAGTATCGTTTCCGGCGAAGGCGGCCTCAGCCGCTACCTGGAAGAGATCCGCCGCTTTCCGATGCTTCAGCCGCAGGAAGAGTACATGCTCGCCAAGCGTTATGCCGAGCATGAGGACACTTCCGCAGCGCACAAGCTCGTCACCAGCCATTTGCGGCTCGTCGCCAAGATCGCCATGGGCTATCGCGGCTACGGCCTGCCGATTGGCGAAGTGATCTCGGAAGGCAATGTCGGCCTGATGCAGGCCGTCAAGAAATTCGAGCCAGAGCGTGGCTTCCGCCTCGCGACCTACGCCATGTGGTGGATCAAGGCCTCGATCCAGGAATACATCCTGCGCTCGTGGAGCCTGGTCAAGATGGGCACGACCGCCAACCAGAAGCGTCTGTTCTTCAACCTGCGCAAGGTGAAGAGCAAGATCCAGGCGCTTGACGACGGCGACCTCAAGCCCGACCAGATCGCCGAAATCGCCACGAGGCTGAACGTCTCGGAAGCGGAAGTCGTGTCGATGAACCGCCGCCTGTCGGGCGACGCCTCACTCAACGCGCCGATCCGGGCGACGGAAGGCGAGTCCGGCGAATGGCAGGACTGGCTGGTCGACGACCACGAAAGCCAGGAAGAGATGCTGATCGAGCAGGACGAGCTGGAAAACCGGCGCGGCATGCTGTCGGGTGCTCTTGCGGTGCTCAACGAACGCGAACGGCGCATCTTCGAGGCGCGCCGCCTCGCCGATGAGCCGCTGACCCTGGAAGAACTGTCGGCTGAGTTCGACATCAGCCGCGAGCGCGTGCGCCAGATCGAAGTGCGCGCTTTCGAGAAGGTTCAGGATGCCGTCAAGGCCGCCGCCAAGCGCCAGACCCAGGCGCTGCGCACCATCGAGGCGCAGCCGGCGGCTTAAAGCCGGCATCGGCAACAAGATAGAACGGCGGCGTCAGGAGACTGGCGCCGCCTTTTTGTATACCGCAGCGGGTGCCGTGATTGCTTCAAAGCCCATCCAGCGGAAATTTCAGATACCGTCGGCCATTGGCTTCCGGTTCCGGCAGGCGTCCGCCATTCATGTTGACCTGCAGCGCATGCAGGATCAGCCTCGGCATCGGCAATGTCCGGTCGCGCGCCTCGCGCAGGGCAACGAATTCGGCCTCGCCGCGCGCGGCGGCAAGATGTATGTTGTCGGCTTTCTGCGCGGCAACCGTGCTCTCCCATAATGCCTGGCGCCCGCCGGGCTGATAATCATGGCCGACAAAGACGCGCGTGTCCTCCGGCAGGGCCAGAATGCCCTGGATCGAGTGCCACAGGCGCGCGGCGCTGCCGCCGGGAAAATCCGTCCTTGCCGTGCCGCTGTCGGGCATGAACAGCGTGTCGTGAACAAAGGCTGCATCCCCGATCACATAGGTGATCGACGCCAGCGTGTGCCCGGGCGAGAAAAGCACCCTTGCTGGAAGCGTTCCCACCCGAAAAACCTCGCCGTCGCCGAACAGCCGGTCCCACTGCGAGCCGTCGGCGGGGAAATCCGGCCAGTTGTAGATCGCCTTCCACAATTTCTGGACCTCGACGATCCTCTCGCCGATCGCCGTCGGCGCCGCGGTCCTTTGCTTCAGGTACTGCGCGGCCGAGAAATGATCGGCATGCGGATGGGTGTCGAGAATCCATTCGACGCTCAGTCCCTCCGCCCTGACGAAATCCAGCAGCGCATCGGCATTGGCTGTCGAAACTGCGCCGGACTTCTCGTCGAAGTCGAGGACCGGATCGATTATGGCACACCGCTTCGTCACCCGGTCGGCGACGACATACTGGATGGCGCCGGTCGGCTTGTCGTGGAAACCGGTGACCTCAGGCTTTGCCGAACCTATGTCCAATCCGACGTCCCCTCCGTTAGCCAGACAGGAATGATTTTCTCTGCCAGAGCAACATAAGAGCATGCTTGTCTAGCGGGGCCCTGCCGTCAAGCACGCCTTGCCAGAAAAGCGACGGAAGTCGAAAAATGCCGGCCAGGCAACTGGAGCAATTCCAAGCGGTTTCCCGGGAAAGGCGCGTGGCGCTTTGCCCAAGGAATTGCGCAAAAACAAAGAGATGGTTCGCCGTTTCCGTGAACCGGAGAGCCGCTTTACGCGGAAGGCTGCTTGGTCTTCCTGAGATAGGGCAGGATGGTCTCGTAGGCGCCGAAGCGCTTGATGGCGTCCTCGTTGGAAACGGCCGCGGTGATGATGACGTCCTCGCCCTGTTTCCAGTTCGCCGGCGTCGCCACCTGGTGCTTGGCGGTCAGCTGCATGGAATCGACCGCGCGCAGGATCTCGTCGAAGTTGCGGCCCGTGGTCATCGGATAGGTCAACACCAGCTTGATCTTCTTGTCGGGCCCAATGACATAGACCGAACGCACGGTGGCATTGTCGGCGGGCGTGCGGCCTTCCGAGGTCTCGCCGGCACCAGCAGGCAGCATGTCGTAAAGCTTGGCGACCTTGAGATCCTTGTCGCCGATCAGCGGATAGTTCACCGAATGGCCGGTCGCCGTCTTGATATCGTCCTGCCATTTGCCGTGGCTTTCGACCGGATCGACCGAAATGCCGATGATCTTGACATTGCGCTTCTTGAACTCGCCCTCGAGTCCCGCCATCGTGCCCAACTCGGTCGTGCAGACGGGAGTGAAATTCTTCGGGTGGCTGAACAGCACCGCCCAGCCGTCACCGATCCACTGGTGAAAGCTGATCGGTCCTTGCGTGGTCTCGGCGGTGAAATCCGGGGCGATATCGTTGATGCGAAGGCTCATGTTGTTTCCCTACCCTTGAAATGTTGCCGGCAACGGCTGGCGAGCGCTCAAATCTTTTTAACACCTCGGCGGCAACCCACAAATGCCTAAAGCCACAGGCGCCCGTCGCGCCCGCGAAAAAATTTCTCTTCTTGCCGCCAAGTTCGGCAGGAATTTCCGAGGAGACCGCTTATGCCTTGTTGACGGCCAGCGTCGCCGCAAGATCTTCCATGCGCTGCGCCAGCGCGCCAAGCGCATTTGTCAGCACGCTGTCGCTCTTGTCGGCCTTGGTCAGCGCCTCGTCGCGGGTCTTGCGCAAGGTCAGCACTTCGCTTTCCATGCCCTTGACGCGCTTCTGCAGCTCCGACAGTTCATCCATGACCATGATGCCGGCCATGACCGTCAGCCGCTGGTCGCCGATCTCGCCGAATGAATCCTTCAGATGCGAGACGTAGCGGTCGAAACGCTCGGCGAGATCGATCAGATGCTCTTCCTGGCCTTCGTCGCAGGCCATCCGATACTGCTTGCCGTCGATGGAAACCGTGACCTGTGCCATGAGCCTACCTATCCAACACAGCGCGGATGGTTTCCATGGCGGTCACCAGTCGTCGCGACACTTCCTTGTTGGCATCCTCCAGCCGCTCGGCGCGCGCCTCGGAATTGTCGAGCTCCTGCGCCAGCCGCGAGCGGTCGGCATTCATCCGCTGCACCTCGGCCTCGGCTTCCGAATAATCGCGCTCATGCTCGAGCTTGGCCGCGACGGCGTTTTCCAGGCCTTCCATGGCCTTGCCCAGCCTTGCGATGACTTCCTTGAGTGTCGTTTCCCCGGTCATGGCCTCGTCCTGTGCCCTGCCCATCACCGAATCGTTCGCGTTCAGAACGCGTTATCTCTGAAACATTAGGCACCGGGTGAAGGCGACGTCAACAAAGCTCTCGCGACTGTCCCCTGCTAACGCTAATATAGGCCTGCCCGCGGCATCACAAGGCCGGCAAATGCGCACCGGTTTGTTGACTAAAAGTGCGCGCCTGCTATGTGTCGCGCACGCTTTTCAAGGGCTCTCCCAAGGCCCCGAACCCCACCCCGGAGGAACCATGACGTCGCGTGAACAACATGACCGGATGGCCAATGCGATCCGCTTTCTCTCCATGGACGCGGTCGAGAAGGCGAACTCCGGCCATCCCGGCCTGCCCATGGGCTGCGCCGACATTGCCACGGTGCTGTTCACCCGTTTCCTGAAATTCGACGCCAAGGCGCCGCATTGGGCCGACCGCGACCGCTTCATCCTGTCGGCCGGCCATGGCTCGATGCTGCTCTACTCGCTGCTTTACCTGACCGGCTACGAAGACATGACGATCGACCAGATCAAACACTTCCGGCAGTTGGGCTCGAAAACCGCCGGCCATCCCGAATATGGCCACGCCGCTGGCATCGAAACAACCACCGGCCCGCTCGGGCAGGGCCTTGCCAATTCTGTCGGCTTCGCGCTCGGCGAGCGCATCATGAACGCCGCCTTCGGCAACGACCTCGTCAGCCACTACACCTATGTGCTGGCCGGCGACGGCTGCCTGATGGAAGGTGTCTCCCAGGAGGCGATCGCGCTTGCCGGGCACCTCAAGCTCAACAAGCTGATCGTGTTCTGGGACAACAACAACATCTCGATCGACGGCCCGGTGTCGCTGGCTGACAATACCGACCAGGTCGCGCGCTTCCAGGCTTCCGGTTGGAACGCCAGCCACATCGACGGCACGGATCCGGAAGCCATCGCCTATGCGATCGAAGCCGCCCGCCATTCCGACAAGCCGACGATGATCGCCTGCAAGACGACCATCGGCTTCGGCGCCCCGACCAAGGCCGGCACCAACAAGGCGCACGGCTCGCCCCTCGGCGCCGACGAGATCGCCGGCGCGCGCAAGTTCTTCAACTGGGAGTCACCCCCCTTCGAGGTTCCAGCCGACATCCTCGATGCCTGGCGCACGGCCGGCACGGCCGGCGCCGAGGCGCGCGCCGACTGGGAAGGTCGCCTCGCCAAGGCCGACGCCAAGCTCAGGGCAGAGTTCGAGCGCCGCGTTGCCGGCAAGCTGCCGTCCAACTTCGACGCCGTCATTGCCGACTACAAAAAGAAGCTCTCCGCCGACAAGCCGAAGGTCGCCACCCGCAAATCTTCCGAAATGGCGCTGGAAGTCATCAACGGCGCCGTGCCCGAAACCATCGGCGGCTCGGCCGATCTCACCGGCTCCAACAACACCAAGACCAGCCAGACCAAGAACATCACCCCGGACGACTACGGCCAGCGCTATGTCCACTACGGCATCCGCGAACACGGCATGGCTGCCGCCATCAACGGGCTGACGCTGCATGGCGGCCTGATCGCCTATGGCGGCACTTTCCTGTGCTTCTCCGACTACGCCCGCCCCTCGATGCGGCTGGCCTCGCTGATGGGCATCCGCTCGATCTTCGTCATGACCCATGATTCCATCGGTCTCGGCGAAGACGGCCCGACCCATCAGCCGGTCGAGCATGTGGCGGCACTGCGCGCCATCCCGAACCACAACGTGTTCCGTCCGGCGGACGCGGTCGAGACCGCCGAATGCTGGCAGTTGGCCCTTGAATCGGAAAAGACGCCGTCAACGCTGGCGCTGACCCGACAGAACCTGCCGACCGTGCGCACCGAATTCACAGAGAAGAACCTGAGCAGCCAGGGCGCCTATGAGCTCGCCGCCGCCAGCGGCGAAGCCGCGGTGACGATCTTCGCCACGGGTTCGGAAGTCGAGATCGCGCTCGGCGCCCGCGACCTCCTGGAGAAGCACGGCCATCCGACCCGCGTCGTCTCGGTTCCTTGCTTCGAACTGTTCGATAAGCAGAGCGAGGACTACCGCCGCAAGACGATCGGCAATGCGAAGGTGAAGATGGCGATCGAAGCCGGCATCCGCCAGGGCTGGGATCACCTCATCGGCTCCGATGGCATCTTCATCGGCATGACCGGCTTCGGCGCCTCGGGGACGATCGAGCAGCTCTATCCGCATTTCGGCATCACCGCCGAGGCGGCCGCCAAGGCGGCGGAAGCCCGCCTGCATGGCAAGTAAGGCCGTGCTTGTTGCCCAAAAGTGTATCTCGATTTTGGGACAGCGACATGTATGAAACAAGAACGCTCGGCGAAACCGCGTACAGCGGTTCCGCCGGACTGGCCTGACCTAATCGATTTAAATCCACGTCGCCGCGGCTGGATTCTTTCCGCTTCCGCCGCTATGAAGCTGCGGACCAATCGTCTGCCCTCCAGCTCCCAAGGAGAGAAAAATGACCGTCAGAGTTGCCATCAACGGATTCGGCCGCATCGGCCGCAACATCCTGCGCGCCATCCATGAATCCGGCCGCAAGGACATCGACGTCGTCGCCGTCAACGACCTCGGCCCGGTTGAAACCAACGCCCACCTCCTGCGCTACGACAGCGTACACGGCCGCTTCCCGCACGAAGTATCGGTTTCCGGCGACCAGATCACCGTCGGCAAGGAGACGTTCAAGGTCACCGCGATCAAGGATCCGACCCAGCTGCCGTGGAAGGAGCTCGGCGTCGACATCGCGCTCGAATGCACCGGCATCTTCACCGCCCGCGACAAGGCAGCCGCACACCTGACCGCCGGCGCCAAGCGCGTCCTCGTTTCGGCGCCCGGTGAAGGCGCCGACCTCACCGTCGTCTACGGCATCAATCACGACAAGCTGACCAAGGACCACATCGTCATCTCGAACGCGTCCTGCACCACCAATTGCCTGGCGCCGCTGGCCGCAGTCCTGCACGAGACGGTCGGCATCGAAAAGGGCATGATGACGACGATCCATTCCTACACCGGCGACCAGCCGACGCTGGACACCATGCACAAGGATCTCTACCGCGCCCGCGCTGCGGCACTCTCGCAGATCCCGACCTCGACCGGTGCCGCCAAGGCCATCGGCCTGGTGCTGCCCGAGCTCAAGGGCAAGCTCGACGGCATCTCGATCCGCGTGCCGACGCCGAACGTCTCGCTCGTCGACTTCAAGTTCATCGCCAAGCGCTCGACGTCGGCGCAGGAGATCAACGAGGCGGTGATCGCCGCCTCCAATGGCAAGCTCAAGGGCATCCTGTCGGTTACCCATCATCCGAACGTGTCGATCGACTTCAACCACGACCCGCACTCCTCGATCGTGGCGCTCGACCAGACCAAGGTGATGGACGGCAACTTCGTTTCGGTGCTGTCCTGGTACGACAATGAATGGGGCTTCTCCAATCGCATGGGCGATACCGCGGTCGCCTTCGGCAAGACCATCGCCTGATCGCGGGCCCATCTTCCAGAGACTTGAAACGCCCGGTTTCGTCCGGGCGTTTTCGTCGGAGTGCTCGGCAACGCGTCGCTTCGCTCCTGCTAAGCCCAAGGACGATGAAGTTGTGGGGCTTCGGCCCAAAAAACCGCTCTCCCGCCTTGCGCCGGCCATGCCTTCGCCCCACTCTTCCTTGAATCGAGAGAAGAGGCAGGGGACAAGTCACGGATGGAGCATGCGATCTATCTCGTCACGCTGGTGGGCACCGCGCTTGTCGTCGTCGCCGCGTTTTCGAGCCTGATCGCCTTCCGCTTCGGCGCACCGCTGCTGCTTCTGTTTCTCTGCATCGGGCTCGCCACCGGGACCGATGGCCTCGGCATCGAGTTCGACAATGCCCGCATCGCCTATTTTGCCGGCTCACTGGCGCTGGCGGTGATCCTGTTCGATTCCGGCTTCGGCACGCCTCTCAATGCCTTGCGGCAGGCAGCCGGGCCGGCGCTGTCTCTGGCCACATTCGGCGTGATCCTCACCACTGGCCTGTTCGGCGCCGCCGCCTACTATATGCTCGATCTCACCTGGCTGGAATCCTTCCTGCTCGGTGCCGCCGTCGCCTCCACCGACGCGGCCGCCGTGTTCTTCCTTTTGCGCGCCGGCGAGATCAATCTGCGCGAGCGCGTGCGCTCCACGCTGGAGGTGGAGTCCGGCACCAACGATCCGATCGCCATCTTCCTGACCATCACCCTGGTCGAGATCATAGCCGCCCATGCCGACCCCGAGGCCAATGTCCTGGTCACCAACCTCGTCCTCGGCTTCCTCATCAACATGGGCCTGGGCGCCATTGTCGGCGTGCTGGGGGGCCTCGCCATCGTGCGCCTCGTCGACCGGCTCAATCTCGACCATGGCCTGCTGCCGATCTTCGTGCTGACCCTATCGCTGATGGTCTTCGCCGCCGCCGGCGCCATCGGCGGCTCCGGTTTCCTGGCGGTCTATCTTGCCGGTCTCGTCGCGGGTAATTCCGACATCCGCGCCGTCACTATCCTCAAGCGCTTCCAGGACGGCATGTCCTGGCTGGCGCAGATCATCATGTTCCTGATCCTCGGCCTGTTCGCGACGCCCTCGCAATTTCCGGCAATCATGGTGCCGGCGGTGCTGCTCGGCCTGTTCCTGATGTTCGTCGCCCGGCCGATCGCGGTCTGGCTTTGCCTGGTCCCGTTTCGTCTGCCGCGCCCCGAAGTCGCCTTCGTTTCTTGGGTCGGCCTGCGCGGCGCCGTCTCGATCCTGCTTGCCATCACTCCCTTGCTCGGCGGGCTGGAGAATGGCCGCACCATCTTCAATGCTGCCTTCATCATCGTCCTGGTGTCACTCGTCATCCAGGGCTGGACCGTTGGTCCGCTGGCGCGCCGTCTCGGCCTGATCGTGCCGGCGCGGCTCGGACCTCTGGACAAGGTCGAGCTCGAACTGCCGGGCTCGGCCCATCACGAGCTCCTCGCCTACCGCGTCGCGCCGGGCAGCCCGGTGGCGCGCGGCGAGCGCATCCCGCGCTGGGCGCGGCCCTCGCTGGTGTTGCGCGATGGACGCTCGATGCGTTTCCAGGACATGGGCAGGCTTGCCGCCGGCGACCAGGTCTACATCTTCGTGCCGGACCGCTATCCACGCCTGCTCGACAAGCTGTTCGCCAGCCGCGCCGTCGTCGACCCCGAGGACGCCGATTTCTTCGGCGCCTTCGCCGTCGATCCGGCGCGTTCCGCTGCCGAACTGGAAGCCGCATACGCGCCGGGCCTGAGCGAGGCGGAACAGAACCTGACCGTCGGCGCTCTGGTCACGGCGCGGCTCGGCGGCCACGTCGAATACGCCGACCGCGTGCTGATCGGCCCGATCGAGCTGATCGTGCGTGACGTCGACGACAAGGGCAGGATCACAGGCCTGGGCCTCTCCTTCGAACCGACCGCGCCCGTGGCGCGGGTACCGGTCTTCCTCAGCGCCGGCGAGATCGCCGACCGGATCAAAGCTTTCGTCCAAACCTGGCGCAAGCCGGTGGAAACACCGATCACCGCGGCACGCGCAGACGAGAAAACCGAGCCGGCGGTGGAAAAGGCAACGACCGAAAGCTGACACGGCGATCCTTTGCGCCGCACCCATCCGCCTGCCGTGACGCTTCGCGACGTCGACGCCTTCGCCTTCGCCTTCGCCTTCGCCTTGAAAATTTCGCGCCCTCCCCAGCCAAGTCTTGCATCGTCGTCGGTGCGGGGTATGGTCCCGGCGATTTCTCAGCGAAAGGAACCAGCATGGCCAGCTTCAAGACACTGGACGATATCGGCAACATCAATGGCAAGCGCGTGCTGGTGCGCGTCGACCTCAACGTTCCCGTCGCTGACGGCAAGGTTACCGACACGACCCGCATCGAACGCATCGCGCCGACCATCGCTGAATTGTCAGGCAAGGGCGCCAAGGTCATCCTGCTCGCCCATTTCGGCCGGCCCAAGGACGGTCCCTCGCCGGAATTCTCGCTGGAGCCGATCGCCAGGGCGACGGCCGAGGTGCTTGGCCGTCCCGTGGGCTTTGCCGGCGACTGCGTCGGCGACACGGCGGGAAGTGCGGTCGCCGCCATGAACAAGGGCGACGTGCTGCTGCTCGAGAACACCCGCTTCTACAAGGCCGAGGAGAAGAACGACCCGGCCTTCACCGAACGGCTCGCCGCCAATGGCGATATCTTCGTCAACGACGCCTTCTCCGCTGCCCACCGGGCGCATTCCTCGACCGAGGGACTGGCGCATCTGTTGCCAGCCTTTGCCGGCCGCACCATGCAAGCCGAACTGGAAGCGCTGGAGAAGGGCCTTGGAAATCCTGTTCGCCCGGTGGTCGCCATCGTCGGCGGCGCCAAGGTCTCGACCAAGATCGACCTGCTGATGAACCTGGTCAAGAAAGTCGACGCGCTGGTCATCGGCGGCGGCATGGCCAACACCTTTCTCGCCGCACGCGGCACCGATGTCGGCAAGTCGCTGTGCGAGCACGACCTCGCCGCTACCGCCAAGCAGATCATGATCGAGGCGGCCGAGGCCGGCTGCGCCATCATCCTGCCCGTCGACGGCGTCGTGGCGAAGGAATTCAAGGCGGGTGCGGCCAGCGAAACCGTGGCCATCGCCGACGTGCCTGCGGATGGCATGATCCTCGATGTCGGCGAAAAGACCGTGAGGGCCGTTGCCGACTGGATCGACCGCGCCGCGACCTTGGTCTGGAACGGGCCGCTCGGCGCGTTCGAGATCGAACCCTTCGATCGCGCGACGATGGCGGCAGCCAGGCATGCGGCGGCCCGCACCAAGACCGGCAAGCTGGTTTCGGTGGCCGGTGGCGGCGATACCGTGGCGGCGCTCAACCAGGCCGGGGTTGCCGACGATTTCACCTATGTCTCGACTGCCGGCGGCGCCTTCCTCGAATGGATGGAAGGCAAGCCGCTGCCGGGCGTCGACGTGCTCAAGCGTTGAGACGATCAACTCGAGGCGAGCGCGCGGCGTTGCCGGGAGTTTCGATCGATTGGAGCTTTCCGGCGTCATTCCTTTGGCGGTAGTGTTCTGTCAGGCGTAGAACAACACCGTCAAGGAGAAGCACGATGAGCGAACGTCTTGAAGACATTGCCGCCGCGATGGTGGCCAACGGCAAGGGCCTGCTGGCCGCCGACGAAAGCTCGGGCACGATCAAGAAGCGCTTCGACGTCATCGGCGTCGAATCGACCGCGGACAGCCGGCGCGACTACCGCGAGATGATGTTCCGCACTAGCGATGCCATGACCAGGTATATTTCCGGCGTCATCCTTTACGACGAGACCATTCGGCAGAGAGCGGCCGATGGCACGCCGCTGGTCGATATCATCAAGGCTTCAGGCGCCATCCCCGGAATCAAGGTCGATGCCGGCGCCAAGCCCCTGGCCGGCTTTCCCGGCGACACGGTCACCGAGGGCCTCGACGGCCTGCGCGAGCGGCTCGCCGACTATTACAAGCTCGGCGCCCGCTTCGCCAAATGGCGTGCCGTGATCGACATCGACAAGGCCAAGGGCGTGCCGTCGGTCACCTCGATCAGCGCGAACACCCATGCGCTCGCCCGCTATGCGGCCCTTTGCCAGGAAGCCGGCATCGTGCCGATCGTGGAGCCGGAAGTGCTGATGGACGGCGCCCACGACATCGACACGTGCTATGAAATCTCGAGGGCGACGCTGACGAAGCTCTACGACGAGCTCTACGCGGCCCGGGTGGTGCTCGAGGGCACGATCCTGAAGCCCAACATGGTGCTGGCGGGCAGGAAGTCGGGCGCGGTGAGCAGCCCTGAAGAGGTCGCGGAAAAGACCATAAAACTGTTCCGTGAGGCCGTGCCGGCGGCGGTGCCGGGCATCGCCTTCCTCTCCGGCGGCCAGGAGGACGAGGAAGCGACCGCCAACCTCAACGCCATCAACGCCATCGGCCCGCATCCGTGGAAGCTGACCTTCTCCTATGGCCGCGCCCTGCAGGCTGCCCCGCAGAAGGCCTGGAGCGGCAAGGCATCCAATGTTGCCGCGGGTCAGGCCGCCTTCACCCACCGTGCCCACATGAACCATCTGGCGGCGCTTGGACAATGGAAGCCGAGCCTGGAGCAGGCTGCCTGACCACGGTTTTCCGTCTCTATCGGACCCGGGCCATGCGCCCGGGTTTTGCTGCGCTTCGCCGGACTTGGGATGAAGCGCCTCCATCCCTATTTCTCTCCAGCGCAGCCGGCGCGATGTCGGCTCATGCCCGTCCCGAACGTCCTTGGGATGAAGCCAGGGATAGGTTCATGCATCGCAACAAGGTCGTTTCACGCGAGGATTGGTTCCGGGCACACAAAGCGCATCTGGCGCGCGAGAAGGAATTGACGCGATTTCGCGAGCGCATCGCGGCGGAACGGCGCGAATTGCCTTGGCTGAAGGTGAGAAAGGACTACGTCTTCGAAACCGAGCAGGGTCCAAGATGCCTGGCCGAACTGTTCGCCGGCCGCAGCCAGCTGATCGTCTATCATTTCGTGTTCGGGCCCGGCTCGACCCATCATTGCGAAGGCTGTGCGTTCGTCGCCGACCACATGGACGGTGCCAATCAGCATCTGAGACACCATGACGTGTCACTTGTCGCGGTGTCACGCGCGCCGCTCGCCGAGCTGCTGCCCTACCGAGAGCGCATGGGTTGGAAATTCGACTGGGTCTCATCCTATGCCTCGGACTTCAACTTCGACATGCAGGTGTCGTTCACCGACAAGCAGATCGCATCCGGTGAAGCGATCTACAACTTCGAGACGCCCGTTCTGAAATCGAAAGACCTGCCGGGCACCACCGTGTTCTACCGGGACGAGACCGGCGACATCTTCCTGACCTTCATGTCGCGCGCCCGCGGCAGCGAACAGCTGATCGGCGCCTATCAATATCTCGACCTTGCGCCGAAAGGCCGCGACGAGACCGGGCCTTATAGAACCTTGATGGACTGGGTGCGGCTGCATGACCAGTATGGAAACAGGTCGCAAGCGGACAGGGCTTAGGCATTCAGCGATCCCATCGAACATTGGACGCTTGAAGGCGTCCGCCACCGGTGCAAGGATCGTTCACCTCCGGCGCAACATGCGTTAAATGCTGCTCGATGCGACGCTTTCCGGCTCTCCTCACTTGGCTCGCCTTCCCTGTCTATGTCTGGCAGGGGCTTGGCGTGCGCCGACGCACCTCGCGCATGCTGCCCGCGCAAGGCCCGGTCACGCATGAGATCGCCGGCGGCCAGCCGGCGGTCTGGCTGCTGGTGCTGGGCGATTCCTCCGCCGCCTCGGTCGGCATCGAAAAATCCGAGAATGGCCTGGCCGCGCAGCTGGCCGTCCTGATCTCGCAGCGAACCGGCCGCGCCGTGCGCTGGCGCGCCGCCGGGTTCAATTCGGCGACGTCGGGGCAGATCCGCGACCACGTCCTGCCCAATCTCTCGGCCGATCCGTGGACGCATATCGTGCTCGCCATTGGCACCAACGACACCAAGAATTTCCACTCCGTGCCCCGCTTCAAGAGAGCGTTCGGCGGTCTGCTCTACGCCCTGCGCGCCAAATGGCCTGAGGCCCGCGTGGTGTGGTCTCCTGTGCTGGAGTTCACGCAAGCGCCAGCCATGCCGCCGCTGCTCGGCAAGATCCTGGAAATTCGCGCCGGTGAGATGAACCGGATGGGCAAACGTCTTTGCCTCGAACGCGGTGCGGTGCCGGCGCCGCGCTTGCCGATCACCAATCCCGAAGCCGGCTTCGCCTCGGACGGATTTCATGCATCGGAAGCCGGTTACCGGGCCTGGGCCGGGCACCTCGTCGGCTGCGTGATCGAAGAGTGATTGCCGCCGGCTCGTGCCGGCCCGATATGCCATCCTGCGCATTCCAGGCGGGAAACCGCCAGACACCTTCCTGGAACTGCGCTACGTCCAATGTCCAAGCACGGCCGTTATCGAAATGGCCGCCATGGCCAGGAGCGCCAGCTTCCAGAAGTCGCTGCGCCGTTTCAGCCCCGGCCAGCCGAGCGGCTTGATCAACTGGATGACCATGATGCCAAGGATGACGAGGGCGAGGAGTTTCGACATGCCGCCTTTGACCAGCATCGCGGTCGGCTGTCAAAGCGCGTCGTTCGTCGCTCGAAAAAAATAGGCGCCGCGATCCGGACTGGAACGCGGCGCCAGCCTTTGTTCGGGGAACGATCTACTTCAGCGGCTTGAGGCCGGCCTCGATCGAAGCGCGCTTCGATTCCAGGAATGGCGGCAGGGCCAACTTTTCGCCCAACGTCTCCAGCGGTTCGTCGGCGGTGAACCCCGGCCCGTCAGTGGCGATCTCGAACAGGATGCCATTCGGCTCGCGGAAATAGAGCGAGCGGAAATAATAGCGCTCGACCTCGCCGCTCGACGGCAGACGGAATTCGGCCAGCCGCGCCGTCCATTGATGCAGCGTCTCCTGGTCCGGCGCCCTGAAGGCGACGTGATGAACCGCACCGGCACCTTGCCTTGCCGGCGCCAGTCCCGGCTGCACCAGGACGTGCAATTCCGCCGCCGGCCCACCCTCGCCCATTTCAAAGACCTGAACCTGGCCCTCCGGCGAGGCATAGTCTCGGACCTTGCGCATGTTCATCACTTGCGTCACCACTGCTTCGGTATTGGTGAGGTCGGGAACGCTGATGACGATCGGCCCGAGCCCGCGGATCTGGTGTTCGACCGGCACGCGGCTTTGCGCCCAGGGGCGGCTGTCGCCCTTGCCGTCATCGCTGACGAGGCGCAGACGCTGGCCCTCGGGGTCCTCGAAATCCAGGCTGGCGTAGCCACCGATGTCGGCAATCTCACTCGTGACGATATTTTCGTCAGTCAAGTGTTGCTTCCACCAGGCAAGGCTGTCCTCGCCACCAACCCTGAGGCTGGTCCGGACAATGCTGTGGGTGCCGCGTCGCTCGCGGCCGACCGGCCAGTCGAAGAAAGTAAGGTCGGTGCCCGGCGTCGCTTCGCCATCGGCATAGAAGAGATGGTAGGCTGAGGTATCGTCCTGGTTCACCGTCTTCTTGACCAGCCGCAAACCCAGCACCCTTGTATAGAAATGAAGATTTCCACGCACATTGGCGGTGATGGCGGTCAGATGGTGAATTCCTGTCAGTTGAAGGCTCATGGTCGTCTCCCTGTTTTTGGGGAAGAATTTTCTCCTTCCATATCAGAACTTCGGATCCCTGGCTGGAGACCACGTATCCTGACAGTCCGTCGCCAAAGGCTGAACAATGGATCATGACCAGGCATTGCATTAGTGAACAATCTCGGCCTTCTAAACCTGCTTCGGGCCGCGGTCTGATGCAGTGAAAACGACACCTTCACAGGGATAACGCACCGATCGCAACCAGCCCTGCCATCCTCCTGACAGACTGCTGTCAGGAGGGGTGTGCGATACTGTCTTCATTCACAGAGAGGAGACTAGCCATGACCGGTTCCACCATTCTGCGCGGCATGCAGCACTATGTCGGCAAGATTCGTACGATGCGCAACGAGATCCGCACCCAGCGGTTCATCAACTCGCTGCCGGCGGACATTCGCAAGGATATCGGCTGGCCGGACATGTATGCCGAACGTCGCCTTCGCGACAATTGAGACGAATTTTTCGGCAAAGCGGTTGGATGTAGGCGCCCCAACGCCCAGAGGATAAGTCCGGCACGCGAGGGACGGAGCGAGCGTATGCCCAAGCAGAAGACAATTGGCCTTCTTTTCATGGACGGCTTCGCCGACTGGGAATATGGCCTGCTGGCCGCCTCGGCGGTCGAATGGTTCGGCGCCCGCGCGGTTTCGCTGACACCCGATGGCAGGCCGGTGAGCGGGATCAGCGGTTTCCGGCTGACGCCCGACCGCTCGGCCGGCGCTGATGAAAATGCCGATCTCGATGCCATCGCCGTCATTGGCTCCGACCGATGGGCGGGCGAGGCGCCGCCCGAGGTGGCGGAATTGCTTAGGGACGTTGCGATGCGGGATGGTGTCGTCGGCGGTATCTGCGCCGGAACGCTGGCGCTGGCCCGAGCCGGCATGTTCGAGAAGGCGAGGCACACCAGCAATGGCCGTGACTGGATCAACCGCCACATTGCTGGCTATGCCGGCGATCACAATTATCAGGACGTGCCGCATGCCGTGTCCGATGGCAAGATCGTTTCCGCGCCAGGTTCGGCGCCCGGCACCTTCGCGCTGGCTTTCCTGAAGACGCTCTATCCTGAACGAAACGGCGAACTTGCCGAGATGCGGACGCTGTTCGCCAGGGAGTATGCTGAACCCTCCTGACAGAATGGTGTCAGGAGCGCCATGCCATAGATGCGAGCGGTGAACAGGACGAGCGATGAAGAGCTGGACCGACAGATTGAACACGCCGGGGGTCAACGGCATCAGACCGGCCCCGCGCACGGTGGCAGATGGAGTCGAAGACCAGACGACGCTGGTGCCGACGGCGCAACAGGTCGACGAATTCATCCGCTCGATTCCCGAAGGCGTCGAGATGGACGTTCGCGTGCTGCGCACGGCGCTTCCCTTTGAACGTGGCGCCGAAGTGACATGCCCGGTCGCGATCGGCTATCATCGGCGTACCGTTGCCGAAGCAGCCATTGAGTATCTCGGGCGCGGCATGACGCTGAGCGATGTCGCGCCTTTCTGGCGCGAGCTCGATGCCAATGACGCCGACAAGGAGGAAATTGTCCTTCGGCGCGGAATTTGTGGCCGCGCAGCGCAAGTGCGAAGGCTTGAAACCATGATGCATGCCGCCGAGTGTTCTGCGGTTTCGGAATAAAGGCATGCGCAAGAACACGATGCATGCAGCCCAACCGGTTTTGGGCGACATGCATAGGAACAACATCGAGGGACCATACGATGCGACGCGCCGACAGGCTCTTCCAGATCGTGCAGCATTTGCGCGGTGGCCGTCTGGTCACCGCGCAGAAGCTTGGCACATGGCTCGAGGTTTCCGAGCGAACCATCTATCGCGACATAGCCGACCTTCAGTCGACCGGAGTGCCGATCGATGGGGAAGCGGGCGTCGGCTACATGATGAGGGAGGGTTTCGACCTTCCACCGCTGATGTTCACGCGTGACGAGATCGTGGCGCTGGTCGCCGGCGCCCGCATGGTGCGTGCCTTTGGCGGTGCGGCCATGGCCCGGGCCGCTGATGAGGCTTTGGTCAAGATCGGCGCGGTGCTGCCCGATGCCGAAAAGGACCGTATCGCTCGCACCGAGATCCACACGCCGATGTGGGTGGTGAGCGATGCCGCGCGCGAGGCGATCGACCTGATCGAGCGCGCCATCGAGAAGCGCCAGGTGCTGACCATCGACTATTCGGACGAAGCCGGCCGCGGCACCGCCCGCGACATCAGGCCCTTGGGCCTTTGGTTCTGGGGCAAGGTGTGGACGCTGGTCGCCTGGTGCGAGATGCGCGACGATTTCCGCGCCTTCCGCATCGATCGCATCGCCTCGGTGGTCATCGCAGGCCGCGTCTTCAAGCCGGAGCGCGGCAAGCAGCTCGCCGATTTTTACCGGGCGGTGGAACGCAGCGAGGATTACGGCATGGCGCCGGACCGTGCGGCGCGAAGCTGAAATCTCCCAACCCGTAAAAAAGCCCGCTCGAAGCGGGCTTTTCGGTCGAGTTCGCGAGAATTCTACTCCTCGTCGTTATCCCTGTCCTTCGACTTCAGAGCCGAGAGCTTGGCGAACACGGCGTTGGCGTCGAGTTCGGCATCCTCGTCCTTCGGCTTTTCGGGAGCCGGAACCAGGCGCTCGGTCAGCGCCGCCGGCAGCAATGTGTCGCCGACCGGCTGTGCCTGCTCGCGGCCGCGCGATGCGCGGTTGACTTCCATGTCAAGATCGATCTGCGAGGCGAGACCGAGCGTCACCGGGTCCATCGGCTGCAGGTTGGCAGAGTTCCAGTGCTTGCGCTCGCGGATCTGCTCGATCGTGGACTTGGTGGTGCCGACGAGGCGCGAGATCTGCGCGTCCTTCAATTCGGGATGGTTGCGCACTAACCAGAGAATGGCGTTCGGTCGGTCCTGACGCTTCGACAGCGGGGTGTAGCGCGGCCCCTTGCGCTTGGATTCCGGCACCCGCACCTTGGGGTCCGAAAGCTTCAACCGCTGGTTCGGATCCTTCTCGGCACGCGCGATCTCGTCGCGGGTCAACTGGCCGGTCATGATCGGATCCATGCCCTTGATGCCTTGCGCCGATTCGCCGTCGGCGATCGCCTTGACCTCGAGCGGATGCAGCCCGCAGAACTGTGCTATCTGCTCGAAGGAAAGCGCGGTGTTGTCGACCAGCCAGACAGCGGTCGCCTTTGGCATCAGCAGCGTATTGGCCATTTTAAAAATCCTTCTCGTTCGCCCGCGTTCCCGCGCGGGCGGTGGTTTAGAGCCACCAAAATGGGAAATTCGCAGGTTATATAACCGCTCTCCGGCGGTTCCGCAATGTTTTTGGGAAGGCGTTTTTGGGAACGCCCGTCGATCTGGCAACCACACCGGGGCAGATCAATCACGGGCGGCATGAAAATGGTGCCGCGAATATGTTTGGGGTCCAGAAAGACAAAACCCGCCGGACAGGTCCGGCGGGTTCGGAACCGGCGACGAGCAAGCGTCTGCGGCTGCTCTGCTTTGCGACCCCGCCTTGCGGCGGGGCGGTTCTTGAAGTCAGATCGCCTGGCGGGCGATCTTTTCGATGTCGGCGCGGTTGATGCCGAGATCGCTGAGCTGGCGCGCGTTGAGGCGGTTCAGTTCGCGCACGGTCTCGTTGTACATACGCCAGTTACGGAAAGCGCGGATCGGGTTCATGTCAGTCCTCCAAATGGGGTGTTCGTTTCGATGATGCTCAAATAGTCATCATCGAGCGGCACTTGAATGGCTGATTTTGCATAGCAATGATGCAAATGCTGCATTGCACCATTAAGCTTTTGTTCAGCTTGCAGGCAGGGGCCGGGTCGCGGGTATGAGCCCGCCTCGGCCAGCCGGGCATCGGCAATGTTCCCGTCAGCCGACGTCGAGCACGATCTTGCCGATATGATCGCCTTCCTCCATACGCTCATGCGCCCGCCAGGCATCGGCAAGCGGGAAGATCATGTCCATGACGGGCGCGATCCGGCGCGTGCCGAGCAACGGCCACACCTGCGCTTCGAGCGCGGCTGCCAGCGCCGCCTTGAACTCGACGGTGCGCGGCCTCAGTGTCGAACCGGTATGAACAAGCCGCTTGACCATGATTTTCGAGAAATCGGCGCTCGCCACCGCGCCGCCTTGCAGGGCGATCTGGACGATCCGGCCCTCGACCGCCGCGGCCTCGTAGTTGCGCGCCACATAGTCGCCGCCGACCATGTCGAGGATGACGTCGGCACCCTTGCCGCCCGTCGCTTCCTTGACCGCTGCGACGAAATCCTCCTCGCGGTAGTTGATCGCCCGGTCGGCTCCGAGCTTCAGGCAGGCATCGCATTTCTCCTTGTTGCCGGCCGTAGTGATGACATGGGCACCGAAGGCCGATGCAAGCTGGATCGCCGTTGTGCCGATACCCGAAGAGCCGCCATGAACCAGCAGCGTTTCGCCTTTCTTCAAGCCGCCGCGCTCGAACACATTGTGCCAGACGGTGAAATAGTTTTCCGGCACGGCCGCCGCTTCCGTGTGGGTGAAACCGGCCGGCAGCGGCAGCACGCTGCCGGCATGAACCTTGACATATTCGGCATAGCCGCCGCCGGGGGTGAGCGCGCAGACGCGCTCGCCAAGGCGCCAGCGAGAGATTTCGTCGCCGAGCGCGGCCACTTCGCCCGACGCCTCCAGGCCCGGCAGGTCCGACGCACCGGGCGGCGGCGGATAGGCGCCCTTCCGCTGCTGCACGTCGGGCCTGTTGACGCCGGCGGCGCGCACCTTGATCAATATCTCGCCGGGACCGGGCACAGGCACATCGCGCGTCTCCGGTTTCAGCACCCTGGGCCCACCCGGCTCGGAGATCGCGATGGCCGTCATCCTTGCCGGAATTTTAGATCCGCTCGCCATGAAATCTCCCGTCTTTCCTCGCCGCATTCTTGCCGGCTGTTTGCATCGACGCCCCTGCCCTATGTATGCTCATTGGCAAATCAGGCAAATGGCCAATCGGTATGGCGGAGGAGGAGCACAAATGGCGATCTTCGACGACGAACCCAAGAAGAAGGCGCGTCCGCACGAGATCGGGCAGGACCTGTCGCTGCTCTCCGTCGGCGAGTTGTCGGAACGGATCGGCATCCTGCGTGACGAGATCGCCCGGTTGGAGGCTGAACTCAAGTCGAAGGACAGCACCAAATCCGCGGCCGAGGCGCTGTTCCGCCGCGGATAAGGCCGAAAAGACCCGCCTCCGAAAAGCCCGAATGCGACTGTCTTCAGACTCTGCGTCTCTCCTCGATTTCAGCCGGATCAAAAAATGCTCGCAGCCTACAGACCGATCCTTTCGCTGCTTCGGGGCACCGCCTTCCTTTTGGCAGCGTCGGGATTGCACGGCTTGCTGTTGCCGCTGCGCGGCCAGGTGGAAGGCTTCTCCACCGCATCGCTTGGCCTGATGGGCACAGCCTGGGCCGGCGGCTTCGTCACCGGCTGCTTCTTTGCACCACGTATCGTGCGCCGTGCCGGCCACGTGCGCGCCTTCGGCGCCTTCGCCGCGTCCGGCGCCATCGTTGCGCTGCTCACCGGACTGGTCATCGACGAATATGTCTGGATCCTGTTGCGCGCCTTCACCGGCTTCACCATGGCCGGCGCCTTCATGGTCATCGAAAGCTGGCTGAACGAAAAGGCCACCAACGAGAATCGCGGCACCGTTTTCGGCCTCTATATGATGGTCACCTATGCCTCGATCATGGGCGGGCAGATGATCGTCGCCGGCGGCGACGTGAAATCGGCCTCACTCTTCATGATCACCGGCATCCTGTTCTGCCTGTCACTGATCCCGACCGCGGTATCGACCGCCTCGCACCCCAAGCCGCTCCAGGACGTCAAGCTCGACGTCAAGGGGCTCTACGCCAACTCGCCGGTCTCGGCCATCGCTTGCGTCCTCATCGGCATCGCCAACGGCGCATGGGGCACGCTTGGCGCCGTCTATGGCGCCCGCATCGGCATCTCCACCGCTGAGATCGCCTTGATGATGAGCCTGGTGGTGGTGGCGGGTGCCGCCATGCAGCTTCCGGCCGGGCGTTTCTCCGACAAGACCGACCGGCGCTTCGTGCTGGCGGGTGCCGCTTTCGGCGCTGCGCTGTTCGCGCTCTTGATCTTCCTGTTCGAACCGCGCTCCGGCGTCTTCGTCATCGTCTTCACCGCCGCCTACGGTGCTTTCGCCTATACGCTCTACTCGATCGCCGTGGCGCATGCCAACGACCACGCCAGTGCCGAGGACTTCGTCAAGGTTTCGGGCGGCCTGCTGCTGCTCTATGGCTTCGGCACCATGATCGGACCCTTGCTGGCGGCCGCCCTGATGGGCTGGATGCGTCCGGAGGGCCTGTTTCTGGCGACCGCCTTCGCGCATCTTTCCCTGGCAGGCTACACGCTGCTGCGCATCAGCCGCCGCGCGCCGGTGCCGATCGAGGACCGCGACGCCTTCAAGACGCAGCCCGCCGACCGTTCGGTGACGCCGGAAGCATTGCGGCTTGACCCACGAAGAAAAGCAGAAGCAAACGGTTGAGATTCGAAGAACTTTGCCCCACAAATGAGGCATGATGCTTTCCGACGCCTTCATGGCGATCGCCGATCCCAACCGGCGCCATCTCCTGGAAGAACTTCGACGCGGTCCCAAAACCGTCAATCAACTGGCAGCCGGGCTGCCGGTCTCACGTCCGGCCGTATCGCAGCATCTGAAGGTGTTGCTCGATGCCGGCCTTGTCCACGCCAAGGCCGAAGGCACGCGGCGCGTCTATACGGTGAGCAATGCCGGCTTCCTGAAACTCAACATCTGGCTCGACCAATTTTGGGAGACTTGATCGTTCCTGTTCAAACGACCGGTCACGCACCACGATCAGCCATCATTATAGGGGAAGAGCTTGAAATAGGGCTGCGCCTCCTCAATCACCTGGGCGAAGGCCGGCCGCTGCAACAGCCGGTCATGGTAGCGACTCACGGCAGGATATCTGTCGCCGAATGGCTCGACCTTGTTGGCGTAGAACAGGGCCGGCGAGGCCGCGCAATCGGCCATGGTGAAGGCGTCGCCCACAGCCCAGTTCCTCGACGCCATCTCCTGCTCGATGATCGCATAGGAATTGCGCAACTGGTCGCGCGCCTGTTCGACGCCGAACGGATCGGTCCTACGTTCCGGGCGCAGCCGGTCCCCGACGATCTTCTGCATCGGTTCCTGCACATAGAGATCGTAAAAGCGATCGGCCTGGCGAACCGCGATTGCGAGGTCGATATCGGCGGGGACGAGGTCGACCGGTCCGGGATAGTGCGCGGCCAGATACTCGATGACGAGGGTCGACTCCAGCACGGTGCGGTCGCGCGCATCGTCACGCAAAGCGGGCATCTTGCCCCAGGGCGCTATCTTCAGGAAGGCCGCTCGCGACTGCTCGTCGCCGAGATCGACGATGACGGACGCGAACGGCGTGCCGTTCTCGTAGAGCGCGATCAGCGGCTTCCAGCAAAACGAGGCCAGCGGATGATAGTGAAGCGTCAGGGACATTTTTGCTCACCTGTCTCGGGGTTCACGTCGTCTAGTACCGAAATGTTTACTTAACTATTGCCCAAACTTGTGGCGTCAGGACCGCGCTTTGAGTGCCAATCGGCCCGGATATGAGCAACGATGCCGGTGACGATCACATCCCAATCGTCCGGATGCAGTTCGTGGCCACCGCCTTCAACCCGGAGGAGTTTCGCGCCGGCGACCGCCCCGGCCAGCGCTTCGCCATGCTCGACCGGAAAGATGGGATCGGCCGTACCATGGATTACCAGCAGCGGCGCGTTCATCTCGTGCAGTCGGCCCCTCCATCGATCACTATCGCCCTTGAGCAGGAAATGATTGGTCGCGCTGAGCAGGCCGCCGGAGCGATCATAGTCCCGCTCGATGAAGGCTCTCATGCGGCCCTCGTCGAAGGGATGCGCTGTGCTGGCGATCGCCTTGGCATCTTTGATCATGAAGTCCATGACCTGGCGGCGATCCGACCAGTCAATGTGCGCGCCTTCAGCCGAATGTTTGATATAGGCATCGCTGGTCTGCGGCAGGTTCGAGGTGTCCACTCCCATCGGCGAGCTGCTGATCACGGTCAGCGACGCGACGCGGGACGGATGCTTGAGCACCACGAGCTGCGTGATCATGCCGCCCATCGACATGCCGGCGATATGCGCCTTGTCGAGGCCGTGGCTGTCGAGAACGCCGATCGCATCGTCGGCCATGTCGTCGAACGTGTAGGGCGGCTCTCCCGGCGGATATTTGGTCGAGCGGCCGGTATCTCGATTATCATAGCGGATTACGAACAGTCCCGCGGCGGCGAGTTTCCGGCAAAACGCCTCCGGCCACCACAGCATTGAGGCCATCGCTCCCATGATCAGCAGCAGAGCGGGGTCGGCGGGGTCGCCAAAGGCTTCGGATATGATAGTGGGGCGTCCAGTCTTCGTCATCGCGTCGCCTCCTCATCTGCTTGCATTTTGCAATCGGTTGCACCATAATAAAACCGATACAATAATGCAACCGGTTTTGGAGAAGTCGAATGAACATCGATCGCCGCTCGGGTTGCCCGATCAATCTTTCGCTGGAAGTGTTCGGCGACCGCTGGAGCCTGATCATCCTTCGCGACATGATTTTTGGCGGCAGGCGCCATTTTCGCGAGTTGCTCAACGGGTCGATGGAAGGCATTGCTTCCAACATACTGGCCGACCGGCTGAAGCGGCTGATGGATCTGGGCATGCTGACCAAGGCCGACGATCCTTCGCACAAGCAGAAGGCGATCTACAGCCTGACCGAAATGGCGATCACCCTGGTGCCGATCCTGGCCCATCTCGGCGCCTGGGGCCGCGTCTGGCTGCCGGTCAGCGAGGAATTGTCGATCCGGGCCGAGCTTCTGGAAAAGGGCGGGCCGCCGCTATGGGAGAAATTCATGGATGAGTTGCGCCACGAGCATCTCGGCACGCCCCTCGATGCAGCGTCCGGCCCCTCTGTACGCGCGACCCTGCAGGCCGCCTATGAGGCCGTGCTCGCCAGCAAGGCTCTCGGCGCCAACCCGGCCGCGTGACCAACTATTTTCCCCGTTGAATGGCCGGCTCTGCTACAAGAGGCCGAAAATCACGTCACGAGATTGGAACAGACTCTTGGTTGAGAACTCTAGGGATACTGCCCGCGCGCGCGCCGATCTGCGCTTCAAGAAGCAGGAGGAAGCGGCCACGGTCCGACAGAAGGCGATGGCCGAGTATGTCGCCGAGAGCGCTGCCCGCAAGGTCAAGACCGACAAGCTGCGGGCGCTGCGGCTGGCCAAGGAAGCCGAAGACCTTGCCAACGCGCCGGCAGTGCCCGCCAAGAAGCCCGCCCGCGCCAAGAAGAAGTAGCACGCCGCTCCCGGTTGCTTCGTTGCCGGCCCTGAGCCGGTGGCCGTTGATCGCATTTGGTGGATCGCGGCATAGGCGCGATCCGGATCGGCGCGTTCACCCCGCTTTCCACGAAGCAATTTCAACCGGAACCTGGATTGCCTCGTCCGGCTGGCTGCCGATGATTATCCGTTCAAACAGGAGATCGCCATGACCGCACTGCCGCTCGACAAAGCCCTCGAGATCATCGATGCCGCCTTCACCAAGGGCGCGGAGCTCAAGCTCAGGCCGCTCGGCGTCTCGGTGCTCGACGCCGGCGGCCATCTCGTCGCCTTCCAGCGCCAGGACGGCGCCTCGTTCCTGCGCCCGCAAATGTCGGCCGGCAAGGCCTATGGCGCGCTCGCCATCGGCATGGGCTCGCGCCGCGTCGAGGCCTTCGCCAAGGAGCGCCCGCATCTCATGACCGGCATCTCCGACGTCTCGGGCGGACGCGTGTTGCCGGTCGTGGGCGGCGTGCTGATCCGCGACAAGGCAGGCAGCATCATAGGCGCGGTCGGTATTTCGGGCGACAGCTCGGACAATGACGAAGCCGCCGCCATCGCCGGCATCGAGGCCGCCGGCTTCACCGCCGATCCGGGCTGAGGCTAATTCAGGTTGATATCCCTGCTCGCCGACCGCATCGACACCGAGAAGCCGGCGAGCACGTCGAACAGCGCGATGATCATCAGCGTGAAGAAGACCGAATGCGCGGCGCCCTTGACCAGTAGGAACTCGACCAGGAAGGCCACGAAGACCAGCGTCGACAACAGATGGTCCATGATCGAGGCGTTCGTAGTGCGCGCCGATTTCACGATCTCGACGAAGAGGAAGATGAGCCCGATCAGCACCATAAGGTCGCCGAGCGTCATCGAGAACACCCCGCCGGACATCATGCCGACGGAAAAGACCTCGCTTGCCCAGGGATCGTCACCGCTGCCGAATATTCCGAGCAGCCCGAGATTGTAGAGGACAAAGGGCACGATCAGCAGCGGGACGGCACCGAACATCTGGCGTCTCCATTTGGGGGCACCCCTTTGTAGAGTGCGCCACCGGCACGCCGTCAAGAATTTTCGCAGCACGCCCCAAACACGCTAGAAAACCGAATGCAACAACGATGTCAGCCGGTTGTCCGGCCGACATCTTTGAAATCGAGCCGCGGGATGCGTGAACGCGCACCCCGCTCGCGATCAGCGCTTGAAGTAGCCGGCGCGCACGGCCGCGCCGATGACGTTGAGGATGATATGGCCGGCCGTCATCGAGGTGATCTCGTTGACGTCGCGCGCCGGCGCGATCTCGACGATATCCATGCCGACCAGCCTTCCTTTGCCGACCAGCCCCTTGATGAGCTCAATCGTCTGCCGGTAGCTGACGCCGCCCGGCTGTGGCCCCTCGACCGCCGGCATCACCGCCGGATCGAGGCCGTCGGCATCGATGGTGAGATAGTAGCGACCGCCGTCGGGAATTCGCTTCAGGAGCGCGGCGGTGCCGATGTCCTGCCATTCATTGGTGGTGATGATGTTGGCGCCATAGGCGCGGGCGGCCTCGACCTCCTCGGTGCGCGCGCTGCCTTGGCCGCGAACGCCGACCTGAAAAATATCCTTGATATGCGCCATTTCCGAGGCCCGCCGGATAGTGCTGGAATAGCCCTCCTTGACCCCGTTGACGTTGTCACGCCAGTCGAGATGGGCATCGAGCTGGACCAGCGTGATCGGACCCTCGCCGTCAAGCGCCCGGAAGATCGGGATCGGAATGCCGTGGTCGCCGCCGATTGTGATCGGCAGTGCGCCCGCGGCGCGGATCTTGCGGATCGCCGCTTCGGCTCTGCCATAGTGCCCGACATGATCGGCCGCCGCGCCGGGAACGTCGCCGACGTCTACCACCTTGATGTCCTTGCCGTCGAAGACTGGCCCACCAATGTCGAAATCATAGCGGTCGAGCGCCTGGCTGATCCGCTGCGAGGCGCGCCGCACTGCGGTCGGCGCATTGGTCTGGTCGTTGATCAACTCGTCGATCGTGTAGGGATCGCCATAGGGCATGCCGATGATGGCGACATCGGCCTTCAGCGTGTCGAGATCCTCGACCAGCGGAAAGTTCATGAATGTCTGGAAGACATCGCGCGGCGCGGTGGTGAGTTTGGACATGGGGTCTCCTCTGCGTTGAAGCTTTTTTGGATCAGGCGCCACGGCGGGCTGCGAGATGAGGCTGCAGCCTGTGCTCCAGGCTGCGCGAGATCGCTGCCACGAAGGCCGTCAGCCCCCAGTACAGCAATGCGATGGCGGTGAAGATCTCCACCGGCGAGAATGTGCGGCCAATGATATTCTGGGCCATGTAGGTGAGTTCCGGCACGGTGATCGCCGACAGGATCGCCGATTCCTTGATCAGCGTGATGGTGAGATTGGTGGCCGCGGGCAGGATGTAGCCGAGCACCTGCGGCACCAGGATCTTGCGGAAGATGGTCAGGTAGCGCAGTCCCAGCGCGTAGCCGGCCTCGACCTGGCCGTACGAAATCGACTGGATCGCGCCCCTGATGATCTCGGCGGAATAGGCGCTGGCGTAGGCCGACAGCGCCCCGATCGACACGACCACGGGCGAGAGCCTGACACCGAACATCGGCAAGGCGTAGAACAAAAGGAAGATCTGGATCAGGAACGGGATATTGCGGAATATTTCGACATAGGCCGAGACGATCGCCGTCGGCACCCGTCCGCCGCGCAGCCGGATCAGCGCCAGCACGGTACCGAGCGCGAAGCCGAACGGCAGTGCGACAGCGCACATCAGCGCCGTGTTGCCGAAGCCCTTGGCGAGTATGTGCCAGTTGTCCGCTATGACGGAAAAATCGAAGTTCATGCGCGTACGCCTTGCGCCTTGCGTTCCAGGCGCTTGGTCAGCACGCTGCATGAGAGCAGCACGACGAAATACAGCACCGCCGCGATGCAGAAGGCCTCGACCGGCCGGTAGGTGACGTTCATGATGTTCTGCGCGGTGCGGGTCAGTTCCACCACCGCGATCACCGACAGGATCGAGGATGCCTTCACCAGCATGGTGAACTCGTTGACCATCGGTGGGATAATGGCGCAGAAGAGCTGCGGCAGGATGACCTTGAACCAGGTCACGGCAGGCTTCAGCCCGAGCGCCTTGGCCGCCTCGTACTGGCCGGCGGGAATGCGCGTCAGCCCGGCGCGCAGGATTTCGGCGACGAAGGCCGCGCTGTTGAAGCTGAGCGCCAGCACGCCGGCCAGGAGCGGCGGCAGGTCGATACCGACGAGGCCCGGCAGCACGTAGTAGACCATGAAGATCTGCACGATCAGCGGCGTGCCTCGGATGAAGCTGGTGTAGACCGCGCCGATCCAGCGGATCACGCGCCAGCGCGACCTGCCACATGCGAGCAGGCCGAAGCCGATCAATGTGCCCACCAGAAACCCCAGCGCCGAGACGCTCAGCGTGATGCCGGCGCCGGCCAGGAATTCCGGCAGGAAGGTCAGCGTCTTTGAAAAATGGAACATTTTTCAGCTCGAATGATCCCTGGACGTCCGGGCCATCCGAGACCGGCGCGTCCAATGACTGGAACCACCGGTCCGGCAGCGCCGGGCGCCTGGTTGGGGGCTTAGAGCGCGCCAGGCGGCAGATAACCCTCGTCGGGCGTCTTCATCTCGAACCCGAACCATTTGAGCTGAAGCTCCTTCAGCTTGCCGCTGTCCTTCAAGTCGCCGATTTTGGCGTTGATGAAGGCGCGCAGATCCTTGTCCTCCGGCCGCACCACCCAGGAGAGATAGGAGAATTCGCCGATCGAGCCGACGACCTTGTAGGTATCGGGAACGTTCTTCATCAGAACGGCCGCCGAAGGCGAGGCGATGACGATGGCGTCGACCTGGCCGGAGGCCAGAGCGACATGGGTCTCGGGGAAGGAGGTGAACAGCTTCATCTCGCCGACACCCTTGCCGCCTTTATCCTTGAGCTCCTTGTCATAGGCCTCGATGATGGGCTGCACGGAGGAGGCGAGTTGCGTGGCCACCACCATGCCGTTGATGTCCTCCGGCTTCTTGATGCGCTCCTCGTCGACGCGCACGACGACGACGTTCTCGAACGAACCGGTTGGCCGCGTGTAGGCGTATTTCGCCGCCCGCTCGGCGTTGATGCCGGTCGAGGTCGCCATCAGGTCGAACTTCTTGGCCAGCAGCCCTGGCAGCAAGCCTTGGAAAGGCAGGTTGAGCTGGTCGAGCTTCACGCCGAGCTGGCTGACCACATAGTCGAGAATGTCCTTGTTATAGCCGACGATCTGGCCGTCGCGGACGAATTCGAACGGCTCGAACGCGGCCTCGGTTCCGACAAGGATGGTGCCGCGCTGCTTGATTTGGTCGACCAGCCCATTGGCATGGGCGGTGGCAGTGAACGGCAGGAGGAGCGGAGCGGCGGCAAGAAGGGTCAGGACGCGGCGGCGCGAAGCGGAAAGAAACTCACCCATTGTTACCCTCTTTTTTCTTCGGTTTTGCTGTGCTGGTAAGCCCGGCCGCTATGCTTGAAGACGCGACCGATCATGTAGCTCTCGGAATCCTTGATCCCGGGAACGTTGGCCAGTTCACTGACGAGGAAATCGTGCAGGCTGGTCGTGGATGGCAAAGTGAGCTGGATGATGATGTCGAACGGCCCGGTCATGGCGTAAACGCTGTCGACGAACGAGTATTCCGACAGTTTTCGAGCAACGCTGATGATGTGCTCGCGGTCGACGTCGAGCCCGACAATGGCCGCAATGCCGACATCGCTGCGCAAAGGGCGCACGACCGCCTGGATGCAGATATCCGGGTCCTCGAGCACACGGGCCATTTTCCGCCGCACCGTCGCTTCGGTGACGCCGATGCGCTTGGCGATATCCACACTCGACATCCGCCCATCGACTTTGAGTTGGGAAAGGACGGCCTGCTCGGTATCGTCGAGATCACTTGTGCTGACGAAATCCCACATCGAATTCCCAATCTGTGTCGATTTCCGACTATAAATTCAAAAATCGCATAAGAAACCGTCTATGGCAATCCCACAGATTACGAAAAACACCAGCGACGCTGCCTCCGGCGATTGCCGCGCATCGGGCTCACGGTTCGATCATTGGGAAAAGTCGTGTCGACCGAGTCGAAGGCGATGTGCGGTATGCAATCGGCCATGCCTCGAGGATGCACGATGAGGCGGCGTCCGGGCCGATCGGAGATCAAGGCCTGGAGACGCAGCTACGCTGTCGGTCGTCGGTCCCGCCAGACGCAAAAAGACCGGCCAGCGGCCGGTCTTTTTAGCTCAAACATCAGGAAAGCTGGTCTCAGCTTTCCTTGGGCGTCAGCACCTGGCGGCCGCGATACATGCCGGTCTTCAGGTCGATATGGTGCGGGCGGCGCATTTCGCCGGAGTTCTTGTCCTCGACATAGGTCGGGGCCTTGAGGGCGTCTGCCGAGCGGCGCATGCCGCGCTTGGACGGAGAGGTTTTTCGTTTTGGAACGGCCATGGATATGCTCCACTACATGGTCAAAAGCCCCGCCCGCCCTCGTGAAAGGGCCGTGTCAGGGGCCGGAATCTGAGAAAGTCGGGTGCCTATACACGCCCGGTGCCGTTTTGGCCAGCGCTGCCCGCGAATTTTTTTATGTCGGCTACTGGAGGCAGCCGACATAAGCGCCGGATCGGCCGGCGCGCCGCTCGATCAGGTTGGCCAGCCTCCTTAGCCCCGGCCCGGGCTTGGCCGGGTTGCGGGCGATCGGATTTGGCAAGCTGACGGCAAGCAGCGCGGCCTGACGGCGCGACAGCTGTTTTGCCGAAATACCGAAATGGTGCCGCGCCGCCGCCTCGATGCCGTATATGCCCGGCCCCCACTCGGCGATGTTGAGGTAGATTTCCATGATGCGCCGCTTCGACATCACCGCGTCGAGATACACGGCCAGCGGCAACTCGACCACTTTACGAACCGTGCCCAGCGGACGAGACCACAAAAACAGGTTCTTCACCGTCTGCATGGTGATGGTCGAGGCGCCGCGCGTCCCCTCGCCGGCCAGCGCGTCGTCGACGACACCCCGCAATTCGCCGAGGTCGACGCCGCGATGGAAACAGAACTGTCCGTCCTCCGACATGATCACCGAATTGGCCAGCACCGGTGCCACGTCGTCGATCGACACCCAGCGGCGGTCATAGCCGGAGAAGGTGGCAAGATCCTTCAGCATCAGCGTCGACACCGGATGCACGAAAGACGGCAGATAGAGAAAGGTCAGCACCGTAGGGATAAGCGCCAGCACGGCAGCCACGACGATACCGCGCCGGACCCAGCGTTTGAGAGCACGACGGTTCACGCCACGGGATCTCGTCGCCATGTCCAGCTTTTCGGTTTCATGATCGACGATCGGTTCCGCCAAGTCGCCCAACCCGTGTCTCTCCCTCCCCCGGCATAATGGCGCTTGTCTTCTTGCGCAACGTCTGAGTGTCGGCTACCGGTCCGGGCCATGACGAATGACGATGAAATGGCGTTCGAAACGGCGCTCGTCGCACGGGCCGCCGCCGTCGAGACGTTGCTGCGGCGATTGCTCGACGACCGCGCGCTCACGGGCGAGATCGCGCGGCCCGAGCGCCTTATGGCGGCGATGCGGCACGGCGTGCTCAACGGCGGTAAGCGCCTGCGCCCCTTTCTGGTGATGGAAAGCGCGGCCCTGTTTTCCGCCGACGGCGAAGCGGCACTGCGCGTGGCGGCCGCACTGGAATGCGTGCACTGCTATTCGCTGATCCATGACGACCTGCCGGCGATGGACGACGACGATCTGCGCCGCGGCCAGCCTACCGTGCACAGGGCCTTCGACGAGGCGACTGCCATCCTCGCCGGCGACGCCCTGCTGACGCTTGCCTTCGACATCCTCGCCGACGAGACTACGGCGCTGCCGGCGGAGCGGCGGGCCGCCCTTGTGCTGGCGCTCGCCCGCGCCGCCGGGGCCGGCGGCATGGTCGGCGGCCAGACGCTGGACCTCGAGGCCGAGCGCATCGCCCCGGACGAGGCCGGGATCATCCGGCTGCAGGCGATGAAGACCGGTGCGCTGATCCGCTTTGCCTGCGAGGCGGGCGCGGTCGTCGCCGGCGTGCCTGCCGGGGATCGCGAAAGACTGGCCGAGTTCGGCTCGGCGATCGGGCTTGCCTTCCAGCTTGCCGACGATCTTCTCGATTTGACCGCGGATGCCGCACAGATGGGCAAGGCGACGGGCAAGGACGCCGCCGCCGGCAAGGCAACGCTGGTGGCGCTGCACGGGGAGGCATGGGCACGCGCCCAGTTGCATGGCCTTGTCCATCAGGCGCATGCGCTGCTCGAACCCTATGGCGAGCAGGCCGGCCTGCTGAAGGCAGCCGCGACCTTCGTGGCGACGCGCAACAATTGAGATCGGGCAGACCCCGAGGCTTGGCGTGAAGGTTTCTGTTTAACGGGCCAATCGGGAGGATCAGGTTCGATGTCGACCAAATTGTTCGATCTCAGCGGGCGCACCGCCCTCGTAACCGGCTCCTCGCAAGGCATAGGCTTCGCCTTGGCCAAGGGTTTGGCCGAAGCCGGCGCCAGGGTGATCCTCAACGGCCGTGACGAGGCAAGGCTCGCCACCGCGATCAGGCAGATTCCCGGAGCGGAAAAGCTGGCCTTCGATGCTACCGATCATGAAGCGGTTCGCTCGGCGGTCGACGGTTTCGAACTGGACGGCGGAGCGATCGACATTTTGGTGAACAATGCCGGCATGCAATTCCGCGCGCCGCTCGAGGAGTTTCCCGCCGATGCGTTCGAGCGCCTGCTGCAGACCAACGTCGCCAGCGTCTTCCATGTCGGCCAGGCCGTGGCGCGCCATATGATCAGGCGCGGCCGCGGCAAGATCATCAACATCGCCAGCGTGCAGACCGCGCTCGCCCGTCCGGGCATCGCGCCCTACACGGCGACGAAAGGCGCGGTCGGCAACCTGACCAAGGGCATGGCTACGGATTGGGCCAAACATGGCCTGCAATGCAATGCCGTTGCACCCGGCTATTTCGATACGCCGCTCAACGCTGCCCTTGTCGCCGACCCTGCGTTCAGCACCTGGCTGGAAAAGCGCACGCCAGCCGGCCGCTGGGGAAAGGTCGAGGAACTGGTCGGCGCCTGCGTCTTCCTGGCCAGCGAGGCCTCCTCTTTCGTAAACGGCCATATTCTCTATGTGGACGGCGGCATCACAGCGTCGATCTGATCCGCCGCGCCGAACAGGCAGGCGCGCCAAATGCTGCCCGATCGATAACCGGTTGACGCGGAGCTGACATCACTCGTGGCAGCATTCCGCTGTTCGAAGATACGCGGCTGCGGTGGTCTCACTCCCGGCCAGAGCGTTTGGGGACCTTGCGTTTCGGGAACAATTGCACCCGTCGCGACGTTCGGGACCAGAAGCAGGAGGCAACCCATGAACGACAACAAGCATCGCAAACAGCCGAGGCCAAGCGATCGCGACTTGCGCAACGATCCCGGCATCGGCGCATCCAAAGGCACCATCAAGGGTGGCGACATTCTTGACGACGACGAGGAACTCGATGGCGAAAATACTTTTCGGGGCGATGTCGAGAACGACACCACCCCGCAAGGCGGTGTGAACCCCGACCAGACCGGCCGGACGAACAAATAGAGGGAGATATCCCATGACCGGCAAGAAGACCCACGAACAGCAGGTGCAAATCATCGAGGAGCGGGTGAACACCAAGAATGCGGACAAGAATTTCAACGCCGAGGACGAACTGAAGCGGTCGAAGCAGGAAAGAACGGCTCGCCAGCAGGGCCAGTCGCTCAGGGGCGGCGACGTCGATCTGGTCGATGCCGACGACCGTGAAATGCTTCGCGGCTCGAACCAGGAATCCCGGCATCACAAACGGCCCGCGGATTGAAATAATATCCGAAGCTTGACCGTCCCTTGAAGTGGCCGCGGCCCTTCATCTCGGCGCAGCCGGCAGGCTACATGGGAGGCTCGGCGGGAATCCGAAATCCTCGGTCGCCAAAACGAAATCTTAATGTAAATCAAGCGTAATCCCGACCGTTAAAATAATGCGTATGTGTTGGGGTTGCGCATGCCGGAATATTCTTCCTTCATACGGTCCATCCGGAGCCGTTATCTCTCAGGATTGCTGATCTTCGCGTTGGCTTCGCTGGCGATCATGCTCGCACTTGATCGCGTCAATTCCTTCCGCCACCAGATCGATGCACTGAGCAGCAACCTTGTCATCTTTACCCGCGATCTGCGCAACGCGACCAGCTTCGCCGAGACGACGGGAACCGCCTGGCGAGCGGAGACGCGCGATGCGCTGACCGCGTCGGCGCGCGGCCATTCGGAACGCCTGACCAGCGAGATTGGGACGCTTGCGGCCCAGATCGCCGCATTGCGTCCACGCCTGTCGACAAAGACGATCAACGAGCTCGAATCCGCTTCGGTCAATGGCGACCTGTTCTGGTCTCCGCGCGACATGATTCGAAACTTCAACCTGATGTCGGTGGCGCAGAAGGTCGATGAGTGGAGCTATCGCGAAATCCGCAACCAGAACGACCTGTTTGCCCAGCCGATGCTGGTCCGCGTCCGCACCGCCATGGACGACGAGCGCCATTTGGCCGACGCCTCCAGTGACCGGCTGCTGCTGTGGGCCAGCGGATTGCTGTTCGCGGTGCTCTCCATCGCCGCTTTCTGGATCTTCCGGCCGATGGAGCAAGCCATCCGCCGCGCCTTCGCCGAATCCGCCGAGTCGCTGTTCAAGGCCGAGGCGGCCGACCGCGCCAAATCGGAATTCCTCGCCAATATGAGCCACGAAATCCGCACGCCGATGAACGGCGTGCTCGGCATGGCCGAGCTGCTGGCCAAGACCGAGCTGACCGCGCGCCAGAAGACCTTCACCGACGTCATCGTCAAATCCGGCAATGCGCTGCTCACCATCATCAACGACATCCTCGATTTCTCCAAGATCAATGCCGGCCAGCTCACGCTCGACCCGGCGCCGTTCCGCCTTGCCGAGGCGGTCGAGGATGTGGCCACGCTCGTCTCCGCCCATGTCGCCGAAAAGAACCTCGAACTGATCGTGCGCGTCGACCCGCGCCTGCCGGCCTACGTCGTCGGCGACGCCGGGCGGTTCCGCCAGATTGTCACCAACCTGCTCGGCAACGCGGTGAAGTTCACCGAGAAGGGCCATGTGCTGATCGACGTCGGCGGCGAAACCGTCAATGACGTCGTCCAGCTCAAGTTGCGCGTCGAGGACACCGGCATCGGCATCCCGGCCGAAAAGTTGCAGAACGTGTTCGAAAAATTCGCCCAGGTCGACGGCTCCTCGACCCGCCGTCACGAGGGCACCGGCCTTGGTCTCGCCATCGCCGCCCGCCTCGTCGACCTGATGGCCGGCAAGATTGGCGTCGAGAGCGAGATCGGCCGCGGCTCCGTATTCTGGTTCGCGGTGCCCCTGCCCGTGCATCGTGCCGAGGCTCGCGACGAGATCGTGCCGGTCGACGTCACCGGCGCCCGCGTTCTGGTCATCGACGACAATCCGGTCAACCGCGAGATCCTGCTCGAACAGCTCAGGAGCTGGAGCTTCGACTGCGCCGCCGCCGAAAGCGGTGCGGTCGGCCTGGCTTTCCTCGACCGCGCCTGCCAGCTGGGGGCCGCCGTCGATTGCATCATCCTCGATTACCAGATGCCCGGTATGAACGGCGCCGATGTCGCGAAAGCCATTGCCGCCGACAGCCGGCTGTCGGCCATACCGGTCGTGCTCCTGACCTCGGTCGACCAGGTCGATTTCGGCAAGATGATCATTGATTTCGGCATTGCCGCGCACCTGACCAAGCCGGCGCGCTCCGCGGTCCTGCTCGGCACCGTCATCTCGGTCGTCCAGAAAGCCCGCTCGCAGGTCGGCAGGGCGCAGTTCGTTCGCGAACCTGTACCGGCGCTGCCGCAGGCGGCGCCGCCCGCCTTTACCGTCATCCGCGGCCCGGCAATGCCGGCCGTCCCCGTGCCGGAACCGACGGTCGCGCCGAATGGTCCGATCGACATCCTCATCGCCGAGGACAACGAGGTGAACCAGTTGGTGTTCGGCCAGATTCTCAACGGGTTGGGCTTGAGCTATCGTATAGCCGGCAACGGCCGCACGGCGGTCGAGATGTACCGCTCGTTGCGCCCGAGGCTGATCCTGATGGACATCTCCATGCCGGAGATGAACGGTTACGAGGCGACCCGCGCCATCCGGGCGACGGAGGCCTCGGATGGCAGCCACATTCCGATCATCGGCGTCACCGCGCATGCGCTGAAGGGCGACCGCGACAAGTGCATCGAAGCCGGCATGGACGACTATCTGCCGAAGCCGGTTTCACCCGACCGCCTCGGCGCCAAGATAGGCACCTGGCTCAGCGAAACGGTGGTGGCGAAGACGGCATAGCTATACCGTCGACGCCTCGGACGCCGCATCCAGATGATAACGGCGCATCCAGTCGAGGCCGGTCTCGTCGGCAAGCCTTGCGACGCCGGGTCTTATATCCCCAGCATCCGGTGCCTGAACCCCCAAGGCGTCGCAAACGGACGCCAACGTTGCAACCGGATCGCTCGACAGGCGCTCATAGCCGATCCGCAGCGGGATTACCTCTTGCTCCGCGAACCACATGTTCCAGGCAGTGTCATAACCATCGAGCCCGGCAACCTCATCCTTGATCCGCCCGAAATCATATCGAGGTTCTCCGGGAGGTCCCACCCTTTCCAGTTCGGTGCCATCGGGAGCGACATGCCAAAGGCCGGTTTGCTGCGCCTTGACCAGCGATACGGCCTGCGCAAGCTTGTCCTCGCGTGACAGATGTATGTAGAGAACACGGCCAAAAGCCCTCTCGAAACGAGCTTTATCCGAGACAAGCCCCGGGAAAATCCGGTCGAGTATCGCTGAAAGCTCATCCAGATTCTCTCGCATCAGGCGCAGGCCGAAAATGCCGGTTCCACCCTTGCCGGCGGCGATGGCCGCATTGAGATAGGCGGCATTGAATTCGAGTTCGCCCATCGTGTCGCGGCCGGGCAGCCCCCACTCTTCGGCCCATTCGGGCACGTCCTGCCGCCGATAGAACGAATGAGGATCGCCCGCCGCCTTCGTGGAGGCCAGGAGCTTGCACAGCAAAGTGCTTCCGGTCCTGGGCGTGCCGCAGATAACATATGCGTCGACCATCCTGCGGCCCTCATTGCTCGTTGAAGGCAGGGCAATGCCGGCCAATCCAGGGTCGCCTATAGCCGCGGCCGTCATTTTTATCGCCCCTTCACCCGCAACGACACACCCGCTATCGGTTGCGCACCACCACGCATGCCCCGCCGACACTTTGCAATTTCTGGCAGATAGCCCCGGCGGCGGCACGGTCGTCGACCCCGATCCTGACCGCGTAGATGCCGCGCCGGCCGATCGGCGTGCGCACCCGGCTGACCACCGGATCATGCCCGGCTAGCAGGGCCGGGAAGCGGCCCCTCACCCTGAGCCACTGGTTGACCGCGGCGCTGCGGCGGAAATTGCCGGCCACCTGGATTCCCCACGGCTTTATGTTGATGGAAGCCATCGCCACCGTGCGCGACATGATCACCGGGAGCTTACGGCAGGCCGCGACGAAATCGGATTTCGCGTCGAGCGGTCGCACGCTTCCGGCATAGGCGCGGTCGGCGAACTTATCGACCGGCTCGCCCATAATGTCGAAGACATAGCTTTCGGTTTCCATCGGCAGGAAGCCGCCCGAGCCCAGCCAGCGCGAGACCCGGTTTTCGCCGGCATTGTAGGCGGCGGCCGCCAGGCCGAGATTGCCATAGCTGGTCTTCATCTCGGCGAGGTATTTCGCCGAGGCCGGGATCGCTTGGTTGATGTCGAAGGAATTGGCGAGCCCGCGCATCTTGGCGGTCCCCGGCATGAACTGGGCGATTCCTTCGGCGCCGACCGGACTGACGGCGTTGGGATCGAACCGACTTTCCTTCCAGATCAGCCGGGCGAAGAAATCCCTGGGCAGGCCGTTCTGGTCGGCATGGGCCTGGATCAGGTTGCAGACCTTGTCGATCAGCCGCTGCTTGGCCGATTGCGGCGGATCGGCCTGGACCAGGGTAGGCCACCCGCACAGCAGGATCAGCGCAACCGGGAGGAAGCGCAGCATTCGACCTACTCTGCCGCGGCCTTGCCGCGACCAAATCGTTGTTCGATATAGTCGGCGACCATCTTTTCGAAATCCTGCGCGATCGACGGTCCGCGCAGCGTCGCCGCCTTCTTGCCGTCGACGAAGACGGGCGCTGTCGGCGTCTCGCCGGTGCCGGGCAGCGAAATGCCGATATCGGCATGTTTGGACTCGCCCGGGCCGTTGACGATGCAGCCCATCACGGCGACCTTGAGGTTCTCGACCCCCGGGTATTTCTCACGCCACGCCGGCATGTTCTTCCTGAGATCGGCCTGGATGTTCTGGGCCAGTTCCTGGAACACGGTCGAGGTTGTGCGGCCGCAGCCGGGGCAAGCGGCGACGATCGGCACGAATTGCCTGAAACCCATGGTCTGCAGCAATTCTTGCGACACCTGTACCTCGCGCGTGCGATCGCCATTCGGCTCCGGCGTCAGCGATATGCGGATGGTGTCGCCGATGCCTTGCTGCAACAGTATGCCCATGGCGGCGGATGAGGCGACGATGCCTTTCGAGCCCATGCCGGCCTCAGTGAGGCCGAGATGCAGCGCATGGTCGGAACGGCTGGCGAGCTCGGTGTAGACGGCGATCAGGTCCTGCACGCCGCTGACCTTGGCCGAGAGGATGATCTTGTCGCGGCCAAGGCCGATCTCCTCGGCCATCTCGGCCGAGAGGATCGCCGACTGCACGATCGCCTCGCGCGTCACTTGCTGTGCGGTCAACGGAAAGCCGCGGGCCTGGTTGTCGTCCATCAGCCGGGTCAGGAGTTCCTGGTCGAGCGAGCCCCAGTTGACGCCGATGCGCACCGGCTTGTCATGTTTGATCGCCATCTCGACGATTGCCGCGAACTGCCGGTCCTTCTTGTCCTTGAAGCCGACATTGCCGGGATTGATGCGGTATTTGGCCAGCGCCTCGGCGCAGGCCGGATGATCGGCCAGGAGCTTGTGACCAATATAGTGGAAGTCGCCGACGATGGGCACGTTGATACCGAGCCGCGCCAGCCGCTCCCGGATGCGCGGCACGGCGGCGGCGCTTTCATCGCGGTCTACGGTGATGCGCACGATCTCGGAGCCGGCGCGATGCAGCGCCGCGACCTGGGCGACCGTCTGGTCGACATCGGCGGTATCCGTATTGGTCATCGACTGCACGACGACGGGAGCACCGCCGCCAACCACCACGCCGCCCACATCGACGCCAACCGAGGTGCGGCGCGGGAAGGGAAAGGAATAATATCCGGTCATGCCGGCAGCCTTTAATCTCTGGAGCGCCGCGCGTCCACTTGGACGCACAAAAGCGCGCTCCGGGCCGATGCGCTGAAGTCCGGGCATGAGGTGGAGGAGCAAAGATGGCTTGTCAATGGCGACAGGTCGCCACTGGCCGCAATCGATGCCGCCGCCGGTTGCTCGGCGCCCGACTTTTATCGCTCGCTTGCGTCGGCCAATCGGCTACCTGGCGATTGGCAGGCCCCATCGCTTTGTCTTTCCCGGAACGAGTCCGTCATTTCGGGGAGGAGCAAGGAGAAGAGCGACGCAGCGCAGTCCCAGAATCCAAGCCCTGACCTCAGAGCGCCGCGGCAAGGCGGAATTCTGCTCCGCTGCACTCTTCGGTCAGTTATGGTAAAGGGGAGCCGCGACGAGCTTCGCCCCTACTCGTCCTGGGACTAGGAAGTCGGAAGGCCTCTGCCTGGTACGAATATCTGTGATGGTCGAGCTGAAATCGAAGATCAAAACCACCAGTCCGGCGGCAATTGCCGCCGGCAGGAAAGACCCGAATGGTGAGCGGTTATGTCAGTGGGGCATCAATGCGTCGTGGGTTTGGCCCTCAGTTTTTCAATCTCGTCCTTGATTGCCAGCTTGCGTCGCTTGAGATTCACGATTTCCAGGTCGTCCACCGACGGGTGATTCATCGCGTCATCGAGCTCGCGTTCGATGTCGCCGTGTTTCCGCTGCAACTCATCAAGATGGGATGCAAGAGACATGATTGGTTCTCCCTTTCATGATTTCCTCGATTGCAGCCGCCAAAGGCGCGTCCACCGCAGGCTCGCTCTGTGACGGCACAATGACAGTGTGCCACCTTCGCGCAGCGATGTCGAATGATCCGTGGTAGCATTCCACGACAACGTGAAATGTGATATGGGCTGCGCGCCGGTGGCAGAGAGTGCCACCCCCCGCCCAATCAGGCCCAGCTTTGGGCGCCGCAGACGTGCAGACGGTAGAGAATGTCCGATCAGGAACAGGCCGATATTCGCCTCGAATTTTCCCGGCTGAAGCAGGAACACGCCGATTTCGACGCCGCGATCAATGCGATGATCGCCATGAACTGCGACCCGCTGCAGATCCAGCGCATGAAGAAGAAGAAGCTTGCGCTGAAGGATCGGCTGATGAAGCTGGAAGACAGGATCATCCCGGACATCATCGCCTGACTTCAGGTCCAGGCCGCGATCGAAAGCCGCGCCGCGCGTTCGCGCAACAGGGCCAGGAGTTCGCCTGTCTTCTCCTGCGATGTGTCGATGGGCACCACTAGGCACATCGTCGCCTCGACGGTGCCGGGTGCTGAAAACACCGGCGCGGCGAGGCATTTCGTATAGGCGTCGACGAGCCCCGAAGTGATGCAATAGCCGGTGGCTCGCGCCGTCGCTATGTCGGCGATGAAATCGTCCAGCCGCAATCTGCGGCCATCGGGCAGCATAAGGTCGTCTTCCGATATCATGGCTTCGATCCGGGCCTGTTCGAGGCCGGCGAGCAGCAGCCTGCCTGACGCGGTCCAGGGCAGCGGAATCTGCAATCCGGTGGCGGAGCTGATGCGGAACGGCCGGGTGCCCGGGCTCGAGTGGACGATCGTGTAGCGGCCGCTCTGCAGCATGCACAGTTCGGAGGTCTCACCGGTCTCGCGCGACAGGTTGTCGACCTCCTGGCGTCCTCGCCTCAAGAGGTCGTTGCCGCGCACATAATCCATTCCATAGAGATAGAGCTTCTTACCGAAATAGACGCGGTTGCCGTCGCCGGCCATCTCCAGGAGGCCCGCATCGACCAGCGATCGCACCAGTGTGTAGGTGGTCGAACGCGGCGCGTTGACCCCCTTGGCGAGGTCGCCGATACCGATGGCGCGCTGCGTCGAATGAAGGAACTCCAGAATCTCGAGCACCCGGTTGAGGCCCTTCTCCCGAGAGGCCGAAATCTTTGCGTCCGCTGAGACCGCCAAGGCGCTGCCATCTTGCATTGTCGATTCCTGATGTTAGTATCTGTCTTGTACAGGATACACTCGTCCCTTGTAAGAGACAATTTCTGTAACGATCCGGGTGCGCGTATTGCCTGTGCGTAGGGGAACACAACACGAAAGGAGGTCGCTGTGGACGACACATCCAAAAGGCGTGATTTTCTGAAACTGGGTATGGCCGGACTGGCAACGGCCGGCGTCATGAGCGCGGCGGCAACGGTCGACGTCCAGAAGGCGGCGGCGCAGGCTGCGCCCGATAGCCTGCTACGCACCGTGCTGGAGCGCGGCAAATTGATTGTCGGCACCGGAAGCACCAATGCGCCATGGCATTTCGAGAACGATGCCGGCGAACTCGTCGGCATGGACATCACCATGGGGCGCATCCTGGCAAAGGGCTTGTTCGATGACCCGGCCAAGGTCGAGTTCGTCATGCAGGACCCGGCGCAGCGCATTCCGAACGTGACGACGAACAAGGTCGACATCACCATCCAGTTCATGACCATGACCGCGCAGCGCTCGCAGCTGATCAACTTCTCCAGGCCTTACTACGTCGAGGGCGTCGCCTTGCTGACTTTGCCCGGCGCTGAGAACAAGACCTTCGACAAGCTGCTTGCCGCAGGCTCCGCGACGCGCGTTTCCATCCTGCAGAATGTCGACGCCGAATCTTCGGTGCATTTTGCCTTGCCGGAGGCGCAGGTGATGCAGATCGATACACAGGCCAACGTGCTGCAGGCATTGGAATCCAAGCGTGCCGATGCCGCTGCCGTCGACCTCTCCACCGTGCGCTGGCTCGCCTCGCGCAATCCGGACAAATACTTCGATGCCGGCAAGAGCTGGTACTCGATGCTTTATGGCGCGGCGCTCCGGCAAGGCGATCTCGATTGGCTGACCTTCGTCAATCAGACCTTCACCATCGCCATGTTCGGCCATGAAACGGCGCTCTATGACGCCGCGTTCAAGGACTATTTCGGGCAGGAGCCGCCGGCGCGCCACCCCGGCTTCCCGGTTATCTGACGTCATCGGCGGAAGGGCGCCGACCCTTCCGCCTTTTTTCCTGGCGACGCGGCCAGCTTTGCGTCACATCGGGAGCACTGAGGCCGACGCATGGGTTATGCGCTCAATTTCAACCTGATCTGGCGGCATTTCGACAAGCTGTGGGGCGGTCTGCTGCTCAGCCTGGAGCTCGCCGTCATCTCGATCGCCATCGGCATCGTCATCGGCCTGGTCCTGGCGGTCTGGTACGTGTCGGCCGGACGCATGGTGCGCGGCATCATTGCCGCCTATGTCGAATTCATCCGAAACGTGCCGCTGATCCTGCTCGTCTATCTCGTCTTCTACGGTCTGCCGACCGTGGTCGACATCGCCTACAGCGCGCAAACCTCGTTCGTCGCCACGCTGGCGCTCTACAGCGGCGCCTATCTGGTCGAGGTGTTCCGCTCCGGTCTCGAAGCGGTGCCGCGCGGCCAGCTAGACGCCGGCAAGGCGATCGGCCTGACGCCCTGGCAAAGGCTGCTCCATGTGCGCCTGCCGACCATGCTGCGCATCACGCTGCCGGCGCTTTCCAACACTTTCATATCGCTGTTCAAGGACACCTCCGTCGCTTCGGTCATCTCGGTGCCCGAACTGACCTTCGGCGCGCAATGGATCAACTTCAACACCTTCCGCATCGTCGAGGTCTATCTCGTCGTGACGGCGATGTATCTGCTGACCGGCTACGCCCTGCTTTACGCGCTCCGGCTCGTCGAACGATGGTTCAAGGTGGTGCACTAGCATGCTTGGCCAGATCGCCTACGCCTTGCCTTTCCTGGCTCAGGGTTTTGCGCTGACGCTTTGGGTGTCGCTGCTGGTCGTGACGTTCTCGCTCGTCGCCGGTGTCGTCCTTGGCGTCGGCCTGGTCTATGGCCCGGCGCCGGCGCGCTGGGCGGTGCGCATCTTCAGCGACACTATTCGCGGCATACCGATCCTGGTGCTCATCTTCTTCGTCTACTACGGGATGCCGGCCGTCGGGCTTCACCTGCCGTCCTTCTGGGCTGCCGTGCTGGCGCTGACCTTGTTCAAGACAGCCCAGGTCGTCGAATATCTCCGGGGCGCCGTCGGCTCCATCCCGAAGGGACAATCGGAGGCGGCAATGGCGATCGGCCTGACCTTCCGCCAGCGGCTGGCCCATGTCATCTTTCCGCAAGCGTTCAGGCGTTTCCTGCCGCCCTGGATCAATGGCGTCACCGACGCGGTCAAGGGCAGCGCGCTGGTCTCGCTGCTCGGCATCACCGATCTCATGCAGGCCATCAACCAGGTCATCGGCCGCACCTATGAGGCCATGCCGCTCTACATCCTTGGCGCCCTCATCTACTTCGCCGTCAACTATGCGCTTTCGCTTGCCAGCAGGCGGCTGGAGCGGCGTTTCTCCTTCATCCGGGAATAGCAATGTCCACAAGCTCGAACGATGCCCCGGCCCTTCTCGACATCCGCGATGTGTCCAAATCCTTTGGCGCCGTCCAGGTCCTGCGCTCGGTCAGCCTGCGCGTGGCGCGCGGCGAGGTGGTGACGGTCATCGGGCCCTCGGGCAGCGGCAAGACCACGCTGCTGCGCTGCGTCAACTTCCTGGAGAGCTATGACAGCGGGTCCATCCGCATCGACGGCAAGGAGGTCGGCTTCCGAGAAACCGGAGCCCGCCAGCGCCGCAGCGAACGCGACCTTGCCGCGATGCGCGCCGAGACCGGCATGGTGTTCCAGAGCTTCAACCTGTTTCCGCATCTCACCGCCGCCGGCAACATCATGCTCGGCCTCACCAAGGTGCGCGGCAAAAGCACCGTGGAGGCGCGCACGATTGCCGAACACTGGCTCGGCCGCGTCGGTCTTGCCCATAAGGCCGACAGCCTGCCGGCGGAGCTCTCCGGCGGCCAGCAGCAGCGCGTCGGAATTGCGCGCGCCGTGGCCATGGGGCCGAAAATCCTGCTGCTCGACGAGATAACCTCCGCCCTCGATCCGGAACTCGTCGGCGAGGTGCTTGAAGTGGTGCGCAGCCTCGCCGAGGACGGCATGACGATGGTGATGGTCACGCATGAGATGGCCTTTGCCCGCGACGCCTCGAGCCGCATCGTCTTCATGGCCGATGGCGGCGTCGGCGCGGTCGGCCCGCCGAAGGAGATTCTCGCAGCAGACGCCGAGAATGAGCGTCTGCGCAATTTCCTGGCGCGCTTCCGCGCCTCGCATTTCTGACATTGGATGGTTGACACCATCCCAAGGAGCCTTCTTCCATGACGCCTTACACCAGGCTCACCGAACTCGGCCTCACATTGCCCGAGCCGCCGACGCCCATCGCCAACTTCGTTACCCATGCCGAGAGCGGCCGGCTGATCTTCCTGTCCGGCCAGGGACCGCTTCGGGCCGACGGCTCGCTCTGCACCGGGAAGGTGGGCGAGGATGTGACGGTGGAGGAGGCTTATCAGCATGCCCGCCTCACCGGCCTCAACCTGCTTGCCGTCATGCATGCTGCCGCCGGCGATCTCGGCCGCATCGTGCGCGTCGTCAAGCTGCTCGGCTTCGTCAACGCCACGCCGACCTTCAGCGACCACCCCAAAGTGGTGAATGGCTGCTCCGATCTTTTCGCCGACGTTTTCGCCACGATCGGCGGGCATGCCCGCTCGGCGATCGGCGTCGGCTCCTTGCCGGGAAACATCACCGTCGAAATCGAAGCGGTCGTCGAGATCGCTGCCTGATCTGTCATCCACGGGATTGCTCACATGAAAACATATTCAGACACCGGCTCCAACACCACGATCCGCGAACGGCTCGGCCTTCGCCCGATCATCAACGTCTCCGGCACGATGACGGCGCTCGGCGCGTCGATCATCGTGCCTGAAGCGATCAGCGCCATGTCTGAAATGGCATCGCAATGGGTGGAAATGGACGATCTGCAGCGCGCCGCAAGCGCCGTCGTCGCGCGCCTCACCGGTGGCGAGGCCGGCTTCATCACCGCCTGCTGTGCCAGCGGCATCACCATGGCGATCGCCGGCGCGATGACGGAAACCAACCTGCTCGCCATCGAACGCCTGCCGGACGACACCGGCGACCTCAAGTCGGAGGTGATCATCCAGCTTGGCCACATCGTCAACTACGGTGCCCCGATCGACCAGTCGGTCCGCGTTGCCGGCGCCAAGGTGGTGCCCGCCGGCACGGTCAGCGTCACGCAGGACTATCATGTGCGCGACGCGATCAACGACCGCACGGCGGCAGGGCTCTATGTCGTCGCGCATCACACCGTACAATACGGCATGCTGTCGCTGGAGGAGTTCTGTGAAATCTGCCACGCCAGGGGCGTGCCGGTGATCGTCGACGCGGCTTCCGAATATGACCTGCGCGGCTTCCTGGCGCGCGGTGCCGACATCGTCATCTACAGCGGCCACAAATTCCTGAGCGGCCCGACCAGCGGCATCGTCACCGGACGCAAGGATCTGGTGCGCGCCGCCTATCTGCAGAACCGCGGCGTCGCCCGCGCCATGAAGGTCGGGAAGGAAAGTATCGCCGGCACCATGGCAGCGCTCGAAGCCTGGGAGAAGCGCGACCACGCCGGCATCCGCCGGCGCGAAGAGGCCGCCCTCAACCTTTGGAAGGATGCTCTGCAGGGTATCCCGGGCATTGGCGCGGAGATCATTCCCGACCCGACCTCCAACCCGCTCGACCGCCTGCAGGTCTTCGTGCTGCCGGAAAGCCGCTTCACCGCTGCCGGCCTAGCCTCGGCGCTTGCCGGTGGATCGCCGCCCATCATCGTGCGCAATCACGAGGTCGAACGCGGCCATTTCTTCCTCGACCCCTGCAATCTTCATCCCGGAGAGGCGGAGAGCGTCGCCGAACGGCTGCGCGCCCTGTTAACCGCGAAGGACCGGCCCGCCGACGCCATGAAGATTGCTCGCAAGGACTCTTCCGGCGCCTTGCGCTGGCCGGATTGAGCGCCAAGCGGACCAACGAACCCAAAGCACCGGCTGATCACGTAACCGTGAACAGCCGGATGCGTACGCGGCGGGAATAAATCTCGGCCGCAACGGGTCTCCTCGACATAGGCCGCTACAGGCGTTGAGGAGATCCGCATGTCCGTCATCATGAACACGACAGCGAACATGGCCGCGGCGTCGGCGGCCGCCATGTGCTGGAGCGCATGACCTCAACCGGCCTCTCTCCCATGATGCACGGCTTTCCCATTGCGCTTGACACTGGTGACGCAGATGAATTCACTTTCGCCACGGCAGGCGGCTTTGCCTGTTGCCGAGGGTTTCGCCCGCACGGGCGGGGCGAGACCGCCGGTATTGCTTGAAAGCGCACGGCCTGTTCCTCGTGGAGTATCGGATGGTGCTGCTTTGAGCGAGAAGGCCGGAGCCGAGCGCTTCAGCGAGGTGGTGCTGCCTCATCTCGGTGACGCGCTGGCGCTTGCCCGCTGGTTGACCGGCAATGGCGCCGATGCCGAGGACGTCGTGCAGGACGCCTGCATAAAGGCGCATGCGGGCATATCAGGCTATGCCGGCGGCAATGCCCGCGCCTGGCTGCTGACCATCGTGCGCAACACCGCCTATACCTGGATGTCGCGCAACCGGCCGCGCGGCATGTTGGCCGTCGGTGATCTCGGCGATCTCGACGAGATGGCGGCGGCACACGGCATCAGCGTGCCGGACGAATATGGTCCGGAGGCAAGCCTGATCGCCAAGGCCGACACGGTGGCGCTTGAAACGGCGATAGCAGCCCTGCCGCAGCCGTTTCGCGAGACGCTTGTGCTGCGCGACATCAGCGGCCTCAGCTATCGCGAGATAGCGGCCATGCTCGGCGTGCCGATGGGCACGGTGATGTCCAGGCTGGCTCGCGCGCGGAGCCTGCTTATGTCTGACCTGGGGAGAGCGCCATGACCATGCATGACGATGGACTGCCCAATGATCCGGAAGGCATCAGGCTGATGATCCACGCCCTCGTCGATGGCGAACTTGATGCAGCGGCCGCGCTTGCGGTGGAGCGGCGCATTGCGGCCGATCCGCGGCTTGCCTCGGAGCATGCCCGCATCGTGGCCTTGCGGGGCGCGGTCAGCCGCCTGCCGCACCCAGATGTCGGCGACGCCTTTCGCGCGCGCATCGCGGCCATTGGCGCCGCGCCCACCGCACAGCCGGCAGGCGGAACGGCCAAGCCGCAGCAGGGCTCGCAGGTGCTCCCAGGGGTGCTTGCCCCGGGCGGGGGAGGCCAGAGGCGAAACGCCGATACGCGGCTGTCACCAAGTCGAGCGCGCCGCTTCGGCTCGTTCGACTGGCGCGCTCTTGCCGCCTCGATCATGATCAGCGCGGTGCTGGCCAGCGGGGCAACGCAATGGGTGATGGTCAACGGCGCGTCCGACAGCTTCGCCGCGGCGGTCGCCAGCGGCCATCGCCGCAGCCTGCTTGCCGCCAGCCCGATCGACATCGTCTCGTCGGATCGCCATACGGTAAAACCCTGGCTCGACGCCCGGATCGGCGTGTCGCCGCCGGCACCGGATCTTGCCAAGGACGGTTTTGCGCTGATCGGCGGCCGGGTCGAGGTGATTTCCGGCCGCCCGGTGCCGGCACTTGTCTACCGCCACCGCGAGCATCTGATCACGCTGGTCGCCGAACCTCAGCAGGGCGGCAAGGCCAGCGAGCCTGACGATCTTTCCTCGGGCGGCTTTTCGCTGGTGCAGTGGAGCGACGGCGCCTTCTCCTACTGGGCGATCTCCGACATGGAGCGGCCCGAACTCGACGATTTCGTTGCCTGCTTCCGCAAGGCTGCGGCATAGGCCGATTTCCCGGCCGGACCCCGGCAATGCCCCGCATCCTTGCCGCCGCCGCCGAATTCCGCTAAGGCGCGCCTTTGTCGCCGGGAGCAGAAGCTTGGACGGTCAACGCGTCGACGTCGCCATCATCATGGGCAGCCAGTCCGACTGGGCGACCATGCGCCATGCCGCCGAGACACTGGAGGCGCTTGGCATCCCGCACAAACGGCTGATCGTCTCGGCGCACCGCACCCCCGACCGGCTCTATGCCTTCGCCAAGGGCGCCAAGGCCGCCGGCTACAAGGTCATCATCGCCGGTGCGGGCGGTGCGGCGCACCTGCCCGGCATGACGGCGGCGATGACACCGCTGCCGGTGTTCGGCGTGCCGGTGGAATCCAAAGCCCTGTCGGGACAGGATTCGCTGCTGTCCATCGTCCAGATGCCGGCCGGCATTCCGGTGGGGACGCTGGCCATCGGCAAGGCCGGTGCTGCCAATGCAGCCCTATTGGCTGCCGCCGTTCTGGCGCTCAACGACGACAAGCTTGCCGGGCGGCTCGATGCCTGGCGCGCCTCGCAGACCGCCAAGGTCGCGGCCGAACCCACGGACACGCCGTGAGCCTGCCCGCCGGATCGACCATTGGCATCATCGGCGGCGGCCAGCTCGGCCGCATGCTGGCAATGGCGGCCGCTCGCCTCGGCTACCGCACCGTGGTGCTGGAGCCGCAGCCGGATTGCCCCGCGGCACAGGTCGCCAACCGTCAGGTCACGGCCGCCTACGATGATCCCGCCGCGCTTGCCGAATTGGCCGAGGCAAGTGCCGTCGTCACCTATGAATTCGAGAACGTTCCGGTTGCCGCCGCCGAGGCGCTCGCCGCAAAGGTGCCGGTCTATCCGCCTGCGCGCGCGCTTGATGTGGCGCAGGACCGGGTGACCGAAAAGACATTTCTCAACGGCATCGGCATTGCCACGGCGGATTTCCGCGCGGTCGACAATGACGGCGAGCTGACCGCAGCGCTGAAATCCTTTGGCGGCAGCGGCATATTGAAGACGCGGCGCATGGGCTATGACGGCAAGGGCCAGCGCGTCTTCCGTGACATGCAAGCCGGCGGCTTCGCCGGCACCTGCGAGGCCATGGGCAGCGTGCCGCTGGTCCTCGAGGCCTTCGTTTCCTTTGAGCGCGAAGTCTCCGTCATCGCCGCGCGCGGCATCGATGGCGTCGTCGCCGCCTACGATCCGGCCGAGAACGTCCACCGCAACGGCATTCTCCACACATCGACCGTGCCGGCCGCGATCGCGCCCCGGACAGCCGAGGCGGCCCGGACAGCGGCGGTGAAGATCCTGTCGGCGCTCGACTATGTCGGCGTCATCGGCGTCGAGTTCTTCGTGCTGGCCGATGGCTCGCTGCTGGCCAACGAGATCGCGCCGCGCGTCCACAATTCAGGCCACTGGACGGAAGCCGCCTGCACCGTTTCGCAGTTCGAGCAGCATATCCGCGCCGTGGCCGGCCTGCCGCTCGGCGACCCGCGACACCATTCCGACTGCGTGATGGAGAACCTGATCGGCGACAATATCTCGCGCGTTCCGGAATTGCTGGCGGAGCCCGACCTGATGCTGCATCTCTACGGCAAGGCCGCAGCGCGGCCCGGCCGCAAGATGGGCCATTTCACCCGGATCAGCCGCCGCGCCTGACAGCAATCTCGACGCCGCGAGCTACCGGGCAGGAAAACTCGGCGCATGGCGTTCTCAAGTCACGTGGCGACCACCACATCATACCAGCCGGTGCCGAGCCATTGGCCGATTGCGGATATTTGACGACACCGGGCATTCATCTCCGCTACCGGGCATGCTTGCGGTTGACACGGACAAGGCTCCTCGTTTATGAGCCACCCACAGTTCAAAGGCGCGTCTTCTGGCGCGCCTTAAAATTTCGACCCGGACCGGGTCCACACCGACAGGCAAGACCATGAAGATCAAGAATTCGCTCAAGGCGCTGAAGGCGCGTCATCGCGACAACCGTCTGGTTCGCCGCAAGGGCCGCGTCTACATCATCAACAAGACCGCCCCCCGCTATAAGGCGCGCCAGGGCTGAGCTTCGTCGCGAGGCTTTTGCCTCCGCAGTTGGTGTTTATCGTCGGTCCGCCGGCCGTTCACGCTAAAATCAGTTTGACGTTCCGCCGCCCGGGACTAGATTCGGGCGATGCGGATTCTTTTTGCATTTTTGACGGTCCTTCTCTTTTGCAGCGCCATCTCGTTGCCGGCGCGGGCCGATGATCGGGCGGTCATGCAAGCGGCCCCGGAGCCGGCGCCTCCGGATGCCCAGCCAGTGCCGCAAGCCGCGCCTCCCGCAATGAACAGGGAAGCCCGCCTCGACAAGCTGTTTGCCGATCTCAAGCGCGAGCGCAACGAAAAGGCGGCAGAGCGTATCGCCGGCATCATCTGGAGCGAATGGTCCCAGTCGGGCAGCGCCTCGATCGACCTGATGATGCAATGGTCGCAGAAGGCGCTCGAGAACCAGAAATTCGACGTAGCGCTCGATTTCCTCGACCAGGTGGTCACCTTGCAGCCGGCCTATGCCGAGGGCTGGAACCGGCGCGCCACGGTGCATTTCATGATGAAGAACTACGGCAAGTCGATGTCCGACATCGACCATACGTTGCAACTCGAACCACGCCATTTCGGCGCGCTGTCGGGCCTGGCACAGATCATGACCGTGACCGGACGCAAGCAATCGGCGCTCGAGGCCTGGCAGAAGGTCCTTGCCATCTATCCGATGCTGCGCAGCGCCCAGGACCAGGTCGGCACGCTTTCGGAAGAGCTCGCCGGCGAAGGCATTTGATATTTTAAGGCAGTAGGGAAATAGGGCAGTAAGGCAGTAGGAAAGAGATCGCCCGGAAATACTTGCCCTACTCCCCTACTCCCCTACTCCCC
>NZ_VFUE01000026.1:0-85709 GCF_006441495.1 Mesorhizobium sp. B2-6-4 | reverse complement strand
CTTCGACGCCAAAACAGAAGCGGACAGATCATGTGCTACCAAACCGGACAACTTGATTAGCTACCGACAGGCTCGGCATCGGGCTTGGCGCGCGCAGGGTGAAGCCGGGATGCCGGCATCACTCTCGGGCATGCGCGGCCGTCGTGGGGATATGAAACGTCCCTATCACAAATCTTGACCTTCCCCGCACTTGCACCTCTGGCCGCTCTCTGGCTTTTTGGGACACCCATCCGAGCGGACTGATTCGTCACGCCGCTCTGCGTCGATTGCCGTTTTGCGGTGTGATCGATCTGGCGGGGCGTGAAGCGCGAGCGACTGGCGAAGGAGAAGACGCATGGCCGAGTTCAAGAAGCCCGAGATCTCCGAGATGAGACCCAAGATCACCGTTGTCGGCGTCGGCGGCGGCGGCGGCAACGCCATCAACAACATGATCGCCGAGCAGCTTCAGGGCACCGAATTCATTGCCGCCAACACAGATGCACAGGCGCTCACCATGTCCAAGGCGACGCGGCTGATCCAACTCGGCGCGCATGTAACCGAAGGGCTGGGCGCCGGATCGCTTCCCGAGATCGGCCGCGCCGCGGCCGAGGAATCGCTGGACGAGATCATGGACCATCTGGCCGGCACCCACATGTGCTTCGTCACCGCCGGAATGGGCGGCGGCACCGGAACCGGTGCCGCGCCGGTCATAGCCCAAGCGGCGCGCAAGGCAGGCATCCTGACGGTCGGCGTCGTCACCAAGCCGTTCACTTTCGAGGGCAGGCGCCGCATGCAGATGGCCGAAGAAGGCATCGAGCGGCTGCGCGAAAGCGCCGACACCGTGATCGTCATCCCCAACCAGAACCTGTTCCGGATCGCCGACGCCAAGACCACCTTCGCCGATGCCTTCGTCATCGCCGACCGGGTGCTCTATGCCGGCGTCAGCTGCATCACCGATCTCATCGTCAAGGAAGGCCTGATCAACCTCGACTTCGCCGACGTCAAATCGGTGATGCGCGGCATGGGCCGCGCCATGATGGGAACCGGCGAGGCGTCAGGCGATAGCCGGGCGATGAAGGCGGCGGAAGCCGCCATCGCCAACCCGCTGCTGGACGAAATGTCGATGAAGGGCGCCAAGGGCGTGCTGGTCTCGATTTCCGGCGGCCGCGACATGACCCTGTTCGAGGTGGACGAGGCCGCCACGAGAATCCGTGAAGAGGTCTATGAAGACGCCGACATCATCGTCGGCGCCATCTTCGACAAGAGCATGGAAGGCCGGTTCAGGGTTTCGGTGGTGGCCACCGGCCTCGACCGCGGGCTCGGCGTGGAAGATGCCGATGCCGGCATGGCGCACGACCATTCCATGCCATTCGCGGCGCGGACGTTGCAATAGGCGCTGCTCGCCGGCGGCCTTGGCCGCTGCCGGGCACCTCGACGTCGCCGGCGCACCACCAAGTTCAGCCTGGACCTGATCACCCGAAAGCGGCTTGCCGAATGGTGCGATCCGCTCACCGGCGAATGCTGGGCGCCGCCGCTTCGCCTGGACGGCGACGATGGTGATCGAGTTCCTGTGCGAAACGTAAGTCGACACCGCTTTCTTTCGCTGCCGCTGTGACCCTGACCGGTGCCACGCCCGGTGTTCGCTCGTCCATTCTCGTTGAAAATCAGCGTTTGCAGGCGCTTGGCGCTTGACTCCGATGCGTCCATGTGAAAAATTTTGCAGAAACTGAAAAAAATATCAGAGGGCGGAACGTGGTTGGATTTGGAAACGGCCTCTTGCGCGATGATGAAACCGGCATGGCGGCACGCGCCGCCTGGCTTCATTACGCCGGCGGCCTGACCCAATCCGAGGTTGCCAAGCGCCTCGGGCTGACCAGCCTCAAGGCCCACCGCCTGATCACCAAGGCCAATCAGGAAGGGCTGGTGAAGGTCTATATCGACGGCGAAGTCTCGGAATGCGTCGAGCTCGAGGACGAGCTGTCGCGCCGCTACGGCCTCGATTATTGCGAGGTGGTTCCCGATTTCGATTCCGAGGAGTTGCCGCTCAAGGCGCTCGGCATCGCCGGCGCGCAATTCCTCAAGCGTGAGATCGAACGCGGCGAGCAGGCGCTGATCGGCGTCGGCCATGGCCGCACGCTCGCCGCCTGCGTGGAATACCTGCCGCGCAGCTCGACAGACAAGATCCGCTTCGTTTCGCTGCTCGGCGGCTTGACGCGGAAGTTCTCGGCCAACCCGCATGACGTCATTCACCGCCTCGCCGAGCGCACCGGCGCCGAAGCCTATGTGATGCCGGTGCCAATGTTCGCCAACACGGTGGACGACCGCGCGGTGTTGCTGGGACAGAAGGGCATCAGCGAGGTTTTCGATCTCGCAAGATCCGCCGACCTTTTGTTTGCCGGCATCGGCACGGCCGAACGCGAAGCCTCGCTCGTCGCCACCGGCATGATCGAGAAGGGCGAGATGGAGGAGATCCGCCGCAATGGCGGCGTCGGCGAATTGCTCGGCCATTTCTTCGACGATGCCGGCAAAGCGGTGGCGACAACCCTTTCCAATCGGGCGCTGGCGCTGGCGCGCGAGGACATCGCCAGCCGCCGGATCGTCGCGGTCGCCGGCGGCAAGGTCAAGGTTCGAGCCGTCAAAGCGGTGCTGGAGGGCCGCTATCTCAAGGGCCTGATAACTGATGAGCGGACAGCGCGATCGCTCGTGGAGGAGACGCCAGTCGGGTAGCCGGCGTCGGTTCAGTTAAAACTACCCTGTGGAGGAGAAGACCAAATGCATGAGAAAGAGAAAGACCTCATTGACGCTTTCCTGCGCGGACAAGTCGACCGTCGTGGGCTGATCAAGGGCCTGGGTGCGATGGGCCTTGCCGCCGGCACGGCCGGTACGCTGCTCAATTTTGGGCAGACCCGGGCGCTGGCCGCCGACTTCGACTGGAAGGCGCACCAGGGCAAGACCATCAAGCTCCTGCTCAACAAGCATCCCTATGCGGATGCGATGATCGCCAACCTCGAAAACTTCAAGCAGTTGACCGGCATGAATGTCGTCTACGACGTGTTCCCGGAAGACGTCTATTTCGACAAGGTCACGGCCGCGTTGTCGGCGAGCTCGCCCGAATACGATGCCTTCATGACCGGCGCCTATATGACCTGGACCTACGGCCCAGCCGGCTGGATCACCGACCTCAATGAATGGATCAAGGATCCGGCCAAGACCAACCCCAACTATGCCTGGGATGACTTCCTGCCCGGCGTCAAGAACTCCTGCGCCTGGAACGGCAAGCCGGGCGGGGCCCTGGGGTCCGAAGACGCCAAGCAATGGTGCATTCCGTGGGGCTTCGAACAAAACAACATCACCTACAACAAGGGGATGTTCGACAAGGCAGGCGTCAAGGTTCCCGGCAATATGGACGAGATGGTGGCCGCGGCCGCCAAGCTCACCAAGGATGTCGGCGGCGGCGTCTACGGCATTGGCGTGCGCGGGTCGCGCTCCTGGGCGACGATCCATCCGGGTTTCCTTTCGGCCTACGCCAATTTCGACCAGAAGGACCTGAACGTGTCGGCCGACGGCAAATTGTCGGCCGCCATGAACACCGCCCAGTCCAAGGCTTTCCACAAGCAATGGGTGCAGATGATCCAGGAAAGCGGTCCGAAGGACTGGTCGACCTACACCTGGTACCAGGTTGGCGCCGATCTCGGCGCCGGCGCCTCGGCGATGATCTTCGACGCCGACATCCTCGGCTACTTCATGAATGGCGGCGACAACAAGATGGCCGGCAAGCTTGCCTTTGCCGCCTTCAAGGCCAACCCGGAGGCCAAGGCGCCAACGCCGAACATCTGGATCTGGTCGCTGTCGATGTCCAACTTCTCCAAGGACAAGGACGCCACGTGGTACTTCATGCAGTGGGCCTCCGGACCCGAGCATGCTCTGTTCGGCGCCACCAAGATGGATTTCGTCAATCCGGTCCGCCAGTCGGTCTGGAAGGATGAGACGTTCCGCGAGAAGCTGAACAAGAGCTATCCCGGTTATGTCGAAATGTTCGACGCCTCGGCGCCGGGCGCCTCGATCAAGTTCACGGCGCAGCCGCTGTTCTTCGATCTCACCACCGAATGGGCGGCGACGCTGCAAAAGATGGTGGCCAAGGAAGTGCCGGTGGACGAGGGTCTCGACAAGCTGGCCGAAAGCATCAACGGCCAGCTCAAGGAAGCCGGCCTCGGCTAGATGTAACAGAGGACCGGCCAGCCTTGGCAGGCCGGTCCTCACCTGACCTTTTCAAGATTGCGACGCGGGGCCGTAAGGTGGCCGCCAATTCGCCCGACCGGCCGCCTTGCTCCCTTGGGCGGCCGGCAGGGCGGAGCGACAGGGACAACGGAGCAGCACGATGACTGCGGTGGTATCGCAAAGGCCCAAGCCCTCGGGCTTCAGGATCAGCAAGAGAGTGCTGCCCTACGTGCTCAGCCTGCCGGCTCTGCTGGTCTGCATCGGCATCCTGATTCCGTTCCTGACCTCGGTCGTCTATTCCTTCCAGCGCTATCGGCTGAGCCAGCCCTGGGCGCGGCAGTTCAACTGGGGCGACAACTATATCTCCTTCTTCACCGATCCGAAGTTCTGGAACACGCTCAAGATCTCGCTGCTCTATGCCGGCACCACGGTGGTGCTGGAACTGCTTCTCGGCCTCGCCATCGCGCTGCTTTTGCAGAAGCGCTCGACCCTGAACAACTTCATCTCGATCATGCTGCTGATGCCACTGATGACGGCGCCGGCACTGGCCGCGCTGATGTGGAAGCTGATGACCAATCCCGGCTTCGGCGTGCTGAGCTATCTTGCCAGCCTCATCGGCTTACAGGATTTCCGCTGGGCCTCGTCGCCGTCGACGGCTTTGTTCACCGTCGTTCTCGTCGATATCTGGGTCTACACGCCTTTCATCATGATCCTGCTGCTTGCCGGCCTGCGCAGCCTGCCGACGCAGCCCTTCGAGGCCGCGGCCCTCGATGGCGTGCCGAGGAGCTTCGTCTTCTTCCGCATCACGCTGCCGATGCTGACGCCGTATATCCTGACGGCGACTTTGTTCCGCCTGCTCGATTCCATCCAGCAGTTCGACATCATCTACGCCATGACGCAAGGAGGACCGGGCGACACGCTGACCGTCTTCCAGGTCGAGGCCTATCTCAACTTCTTCCAGTCGACCAATGTCGGCCGCTCGGCGGCGCTGATGATCATCCTGTGGGCGATCACCTATTTCCTCTCCAACATCTTCATCAAGAACTGGCTCAGGCTGCGCGAGCGCGCCCGTGGCCAGGCATAGGAGGAGGCAGCCATGGAACACACCTCCTTGCTTGAACGCACCCTGCGCGGCGCGGCACTCACGCTGGTCGTGATCTTCTTCATGTTCCCGATCGTCTGGATCCTGATGATGTCGTTCCAGACCAACGAGACCATCCTGCGCATTCCGCCGCAGCTGGTCTTCGAGCCGACGCTTGCCAACTACACAGCGCTGATCACCGGCAAGCTGACGACCGCCGCCGGGACGCTCGACATCGCCTTCATGCGCAACCTGTGGAATTCGGTGTTCCTGTCGGTGACCTCGGTCGCGGTCTCGCTGCTGCTCGGCGTCCCGGCGGCCTACGCCTTCGCGCGGCACAAGTTCCGCGGCTCGGAGGACATCGCCTTCACGCTGCTGTCGTTCAGGTTCGCGCCGGCCCTGCTGGTGCTGTTGCCGCTTACGCTCTATTTCCAGAAGCTCGGGCTGGCCAACACCTATATCGGGCTGATCTGGGTCTATCAGCTGATCTGCCTGCCGCTGATCCTGTGGATCGTGCGCGGCTATTTCGAGGATATTCCGGCCGACATCGAATATGCCTATCGCATCGGCGGCCATTCCTGGTTTGCCACCTTCCGCAAGATCGCGCTGCCGCTCGCCGGCCCCGGCATCGCCGCTGCCGGCCTGCTTGCCTTCATCTTCGCCTGGAACAATTTCGTCTTCGCGCTGGTGCTGGCCTCGGCCGACAAGCAACCGGTGACGGTCGGCGCGCTCGCCTTCATCACCTCCTCGGGCATCCAGTACGGCCAGATCTCGGCGGCCATCGTCCTGTCGATCACGCCGACGCTGGCGCTCGCCCTCTATGCGCAGCGCTACCTTGTCGAAGGCCTGTCGCTCGGCGCGGTGAAGGGGTAGTTCCATGGCCAGCCTCGAACTCAGAAACCTCGTCAAGCGCTACAAGAGCCAGACCGTGCTCGACAATCTTTCGCTGACCGTCGCCGACGGTGAGACGCTGGTCCTGTTCGGACCCTCCGGCGCCGGCAAGACGGTGCTGCTGCGCCTCGTCGCCGGCGTCATCGACCCCGACGAGGGCAAGATCCTCATCGGCGGCGAGGACATGACCGACGTCGATGCCGAATTTCGTGGCGTCGGCATGGCGTTCCAGAATTTCGCGCTATTTCCGCATATGAGCGCGTTCGACAACATCGCGACGCCGCTGGAGGCCAAGCGGTCGTCGCAGGGCGCGATCAAGGCCGGCGTCGAGAGCGTCGCCAAGCTGTTGAAGATCGCCCATGTGCTCTCCCACAAGCCGCGTGCGCTCTCCAATGGCCAGAAGCAGCGCACCGCGCTTGCCCGTGCGCTGGTCGGCTCGCCACCGCTGCTGCTGCTCGACGATCCCTTGCGCAATGTCGATGCCAAGCTGCGTTTCGAGATGCGTCTCGAACTGCCGCGCCTGCTAGCCGACCGCGGCGCCACCGTCGTCTACGTCACCCAGGATTATAAGGAAGCCATGGCGCTCGGCGACCGCATCGCGGTGATGTCGCAAGGCGTCATCAGCCAGCTCGGCACGCCCGAACAGATCTATCGCGAGCCGGCCAACATCGAGATCGCGCGGCTGTTCGGCGACCCGACCATCAACCTGCTCGACGTCAAGCCGGCGCTTGGCGCCAAGGGAATCCATGTCGCCCTGTCGAATGTGCAGGTCCATCTCGGCGGGGCTCCCGAGACCGCGGTCGGCCGCGACTGCATCATCGGGCTCAGGCCGGAAGCACTGCATTTCGTCGGAGAAAATGAACCCGGCGCCATTCCGGTGACGGTCGAGGCCGAAACCCCGCTCAACGAAAAGATCGTCACGCTGGTGCGCACGTTGCGCGGCCGCGAGATCCTGGTTTCGCGGCCGGCCGGAACACCGGGCCGCAGCGAAGGCAAGGCCCACATTGCCGTCGACGGCAAGAGCGCCCTGTTGTTCGATCGCGCCGGCGGCGAGCGCATCGGCTCGAAGAATGTCGTCAGTTTGCGCAACGGAGAAGCCGCATGAGCGCGAGCGCACTCACCATTTCCGGGGTCGACAAATTCTATGGCCCGATCGACCGGGGCGTCCACGCCGTCAAGAAGCTGACGATGGAGATCGGCAAGGGCGAGATCGTGGCGCTGCTCGGTTCGTCCGGCTGCGGCAAGACCTCGACGCTGCGCATGATCGCCGGCTTCGAGGAGGTGTCGCGCGGCGCGATCTCGGTCGCCGGCCGCCAGGTGCACACGCTGCCGCCGGTCAGGCGTAACGTGGCGATGGCCTTCGAGGGCTATTCGCTCTACCCGCCGCTGACGGTGCGCGAGAACATGGCCTTCGCGCTCAAGGCGGCCCGGCTGCCCAGAAGCGAGGTCGAGGCCAGGGTCGCCAGCATCGCCAAGCTGCTCGAGATCGAGGATATATTGGAGCGTTACCCAAGCTCCATCTCCGGCGGCCAGCAGCAGCGTGCCAGCCTCGGCCGGGCGCTGATCCGCGACGCCGATTTGCATCTGCTGGACGAGCCGATGGGGCAGCTCGAACCGCAGCTGCGTGCCGTGCTGCGCGGCCGCATCAAGCATTTCATCAAGGAGCGCGGCTTGACAGCGATCCTGGTCACGCACGACCAGACCGAGGCCAATGCGCTTGCCGACCGCATCGCGGTGATGGAAGGCGGCGTGCTGCAGCAGTTCGATACGCCGGACAGGATCAAGGAGCGTCCGGCGAACCTGTTCACCGGCACCTTCGTTGGCGAGCCGCCGATGAACGTCTTCGAGGCCTATGTCGGGACGGCCGCCGGCCGCATCAATCTCAGGCTTCCCGACGGGCTGTCGCTGGACTACGACAAGGACGCCTTCAGCGCTCCGGTCCGCGACCAGCTGCTCAGCCGCGAGCGGGTGGTCATCGGCATCAGGCCTTATGCGGTGCGGCGCTCGAAGGAGGGTGTTCCCGCCAGGGTCTCGGCCAACCAGTGGCTTGGCGACCAGACCCATATCGCGGCCGATTTCGCCGGCGGCTCGCTGGTCCTGGTCGAGCACGACCGCACCCGGCTGGACCTTGGCGCGCCGATCAATGTCAGCATCGACCCGAAGAACCTGCATGTCTTCGACCAGGCGAGCGGCGAGGCCATTTCGCACGGCATGGAGCTCGCCTGATGCGTGATCTCTTGATCGGTATCGACGCCGGTACTTCCGTCATCAAGTCCATCGCCTTCGACACGAAAGGCCGGCAGATCGCCGCCGCGGCAACGCCGAACCATTACGAGACGCTGCCGGGCGGCGGCGCCGAACAGGATCTGGCTTGCACATGGGCCGACGCGGCGGCGACCTTGCGCCAGCTCGCCGAGAAAGTGCCCGATCTCGCCAGCCGGACGATCGCCATCGCGGTGACTGGGCAGGGCGACGGCACCTGGTTGATCGACGGCAAGGGCGAGCCGGTGGCAAAGGGCTGGCTCTGGCTCGACGCGCGCGCCGCCGGCGTCGTCGAGGAGATCCGCGCGCGGCCGGAAGACAGGCTGCGCTTCGAAAAGACCGGCAGCGGCCTCGCCGCCTGCCAGCAGGGCTCGCAGTTCGTGTTCATGAAGCGCAACATGCCTGAAATGCTCGACAAGGCGGCGACGGCGTTTCATTGCAAGGATTGGCTCTATTTCAAGCTGACCGGCGAACGCGCCACCGATCCTTCCGAGGGAACCTTCACCTTTGGCGATTTCCGCACCCGCGACTATAGCGAGGATGTGCTCGACGTGCTCGGCGTCGCCGACCTCAGGCATTTGCTACCGCCGGTCACAGACGGCACCAGGCACAGCGCCGGTCTGTCGCAGGCGGCGGCCGCCGCCACCGGCATGCTTGCCGGCACGCCGGTCGTGCTCGGCTATGTCGACGTCGTCTGCACCGCGCTTGGCGCCGGCCTGCTCGACCGCGAGCGCAAGCCCGGCTGCACCATCATCGGTTCCACCGGCATGCATATGCGGCTGGCCGAGACGCCGGACGACGTGCAACTGAACGAGGCGGCAACCGGCTACACCATGGCCATGCCGGCGCCCGGCGTGTTCGCGCAGATGCAGTCCAACATGGCGGCGACCCTCAACATCGACTGGGTGCTTGGGCTCGCTTCCGGCATCCTCGCTTCGCAAGGCATCACCCGCAGCAATGGCGAGATGATCGCGCTCGTCGACACCTGGATCGCCGCCTCGCAGCCCGCCTCGCTGCTCTACCAGCCCTATGTGTCCGAGGCCGGCGAGCGGGGGCCGTTCGTCGATGCCAATGCCAGGGCCGGCTTCGTCGGCATATCCTCGCGCCACGGCTATGCCGACCTGGTGCGCGCCGTCTTCGAGGGATTGGCCTTCGCCGCGCGCGATTGCTACGCCGCCATGGGGCCATTGCCGCGCGAGATCCGGCTGACCGGAGGCGCCGCCCGAAGCCCGGCGCTGCGCAAGATCCTCGGAGCCGCCGTCGGCGCAGACATCCGCACCAGCCAGCGCGAGGAGGCCGGGGCGGCCGGCGCGGCGATGATAGCCGCGGTCTGCGTCGGCCTGTACAAGTCGATGGACGAATGCGTCGCGGAATGGGTGACGCCGCTGCTTGGCGAGGCGGAGCCGAGTGATCGGGACCTCGCCGCGATCTACGACAGGATGACCCCGTCCTACATGTTGGCGCACCAGGCGCTGCGGCCGGTCTGGCGCGCGATGGCTTCGGTGCAGGCAAATTGAGAAGTCGAGTATGCCCAGGAAAATAGCGATCATTGGTGACAACTTCATGCTTCCGGAGGTGTTTCGCGCCAAAATCGAGAAGGTCGCGAGCGGTGACCTCGATGTCAGGACATTGCAGACCGCCTGGCCCGACGAGCCGATGGAATTCGGCGATCCGGCGCTCGGCCTCGACAAGGTCAAGGAGTATTTCGGCCGTCCCGACGAGGTCGTCGAGTTCATTGGCGATGCCGAGATCCTCGTCACCCAGCTTGCACCATTGTCGGAGGGCATGATGCGCCGCCTGCCGGCCCTGAAGCTGGTCGCGGTGTCGCGCGGCGGCCCGATCAACATCGACATGGAAGCGGCGCGCGCGCATGGCATCACCGTCGTCAACGTGCCCGGCCGCAACGCGACCGCCGTGGCCGAATTCACCATCGGCGCGATATTGGCCGAAACGCGGCTGATCCGGGTCGGCCACGAAGCGCTGCGCAGGGGCGAATGGCGCGGCGATCTCTACCGCGCCGACCGCACCGGCCGCGAGCTTAGCGAGATGACGGTCGGCGTCGTCGGTTACGGCAATATCGGAACAAAGGTAGTCAGGCTGCTGCGCGCTTTCGGCTGCCACGTTCTGGTCAGCGACCCCTATGTGCAGTTGAGCGCCGAGGACCGCAACGCCGGCGTCGAACTGGTCGCGCTTGACGATCTCCTATCCCGCTCCGACGTGGTCACGCTGCATTCGCGGGTGACGCCGGAGACGCGCGGCCTGATCGGCAAGGACACCATCGCGCGGATGAAACCCGGCGTGATCTTCGTCAACACGGCGCGCGGGCCGCTGGTCGACTATGACGCACTCTATGAGGCGCTTGTTTCAGGCCAGATCGCCAGCGCCATGCTGGAGACGTTCGCGGTCGAGCCGGTGCCGTCGGACTGGCCCTTGCTGCAGCTCCCCAACGTGACGCTGACGCCGCATATCGCCGGCGCCTCGGTGCGCACCGTGACCTATGCGGCCGAGCAGGCCGCCGAGGAAGTGCGCCGCTATCTCGCCGGGCTGCCTCCGGTCAATCCGTGCTGAGGCGGCAGCCATGGTGTGTAAATCCGGCAGCGAGATCGTGACGAGATGAGCGGCGGACCCGAAATCGTCGACCTTTTCGTCATCGGCGGCGGCGTCAACGGCGCCGGCATAGCCCGCGATGCGGCAGGCCGCGGCCTCTCCGTCATCCTGTGCGAAAAGGACGATCTGGCGGAAGGCACCAGTTCGCGATCGGGCAAGCTCGTCCATGGCGGCCTGCGCTACCTCGAATATTACGAGTTCCGCCTGGTGCGCGAGGCGCTGATCGAGCGCGAGGTACTCCTGGAATCGGCACCGCACATCATCTGGCCGATGCGCTTCGTGCTGCCGCACAGTCCTGACGACCGGCCGGCCTGGCTGGTGCGGCTCGGCCTGTTCCTCTACGACCATCTCGGCGGCCGCAAGCGGCTGCCGGCCACCCGCACGCTCGACCTGCGCACCGCGCCCGAGGGCGCGCCGATCAAGGACGAGTTCAAGCGCGGTTTCGAATATTCCGATTGCTGGGTCGACGACGCCCGTCTCGTGCTGATCAATGCGCTGGATGCGCGCGAGCGCGGAGCGAAGATCTTCACCCGAACCGCCTGCACCGCCGCACGCCGGGAAGGCGGCCTCTGGTCGGTGGAGATGCGCGACGGCAAGACCGGCGTGAAAACCACCGTGCGGGCGCGGGCGCTGGTCAATGCCGCCGGCCCTTGGGTCAACGACATCATCAACCGCGTTGCTGGCCAGAACTCGACGCGCAATGTCCGCCTGGTCAAGGGCAGCCATATCGTCGTGCCCAAATTCTGGGAGGGCCGCCAAGCTTACCTCATTCAGAACAGCGACAAGCGGGTGATCTTCATCAATCCTTATCAGGGCGATCTCGCCTTGATCGGCACCACCGACATTCCCTATGACGGCCGACCCGAGGACGTGGCGGCGGATGAGAGCGAGATCGAATACCTGATCAGGGTGGTCAACCGCTATTTCAAGCGCGGCCTCGCGCGCGGCGATGTCGTCTATTCGTTCTCCGGCGTCAGGCCGCTCTATGACGACAATGCCGACAACCCGAGCGCCGTGACCCGCGACTATATTTTCGAACTCGACGCGCCGGATGCTGAGGCGCCGCTGCTGTCCGTCTTCGGCGGCAAGATCACCACCTTCCGCAAGCTCGCCGAGCATGCGCTGGACAGGATCGCTCCGTTCTTCCCCCGGATGGGCAAGCCCTGGACGGCGAAGGCCCATCTGCCTGGCGGCGACATCGCCAATGCCGATTTCGAACAGTTTCTAGGCGATCTCGGGCGGGAGTATCCATGGATGCCTGCATCGCTGCTCAAGCACTACGGCCGGCTCTACGGCACCAGGACACGTCTTCTGGTCGGCGCGGCCCGTTCGCTCGCGGAACTCGGGCGATGCTTCGGCAAGGATTTCTTCGAGCGCGAGGCCAGTTACCTGTTCGAGCAGGAATGGGCTGAGACACCGGCCGACATTCTCGAACGGCGCACCAAGCACGGCCTGCATCTTTCCGCCGAGGAGAGATCGGCTTTCGAACACTGGTGCGCGAGCCGGCTGGCGAGGGCAGGGTGATGGCAATCATCGCCAATGTAGCGCGACAGGGCTGAGAGGATCGCGATCGTGGCATTCACGCTCTCCCTCAACACCAATCCGCTGGTCAACCGCTTTGCCGAGCCTGACGACCTGGTCGATACCATCGCCTACGACATCGGCATCAGGGACATTCAGCTCACGCATGAATTCGTCAATCCGGGCTGGCCAGCGGCGACGATCGTGAAATTCGTCCGCCTGTTTCGTGGCGCACTCTCCCGCACGGGCGTGCGCGTGACCTCGGGCATGACCGGTCCTTACGGCCGGCTCAACCATTTCGGCCATCCAGACGCGGACGTGCGCCGCTACTATGTCGGCTGGTTCAAGACCTTTGCCGACATCTCGGCCGAGCTTGGCGCCGGCGGCATGGGTACCCAATTCGCGATCTTCACCCATCGCGATTATGATGATCCCGCGCGCCGCGCGCGCCTGTTCGACATTGCACTGGAATGCTGGCGCGAGGTCGCCGAACACGCCCGCGCGGCCGGGCTTAACTACCTGTTCTGGGAGCCGATGTCGGTCGGCCGCGAGTTCGGCCACACGATCGAGAATTGCAGGCTGCTGCAGAATGCGATCGACGCGGCCGGGATGGCCATTCCGCTGGAGATGATGGTCGACATCGACCATGGCGACGTCACCTCCAGCAACCCGGCCGATATCGATCCCTATGCCTGGGCCGAGGCTTTCCCCAGGAAGTCGCCGATCATCCACATCAAGCAATCGTCGATGAACAAGGGTGGCCATTGGCCGTTCACCGCGGCTCACAACAGGGACGGCCGCATCACGCCTGAAAAGCTGCTGGAGACGGTGCGGCGCGGCGGCGGCACCGACAACGAGATCTGCCTCGAACTGTCGTTTCGCGAGCGCGAACCGGTCGACCACCAGGTGGTCGCCATGATCCGCGAATCGGTCGACTACTGGGCGCCCTTTATCGACACGGGCAGGCCTGACCTGCTGCCGAAAAACGGGTAGAGGTCGGAGTGGGGAGCCGATGCCACTCGCGCCTGTTGGCGGTCCAACCGGTTGGCCCGCCAGCGAAGCAATCAGATATCCCAGATATATTAGATAATGCGAGTATTGCGGCAGCCTGCATCGTTGATTGCTATAAAAGTACAATGCGAAAGATACTTTTGTTTAACTTCGCCATGCATACTGCGAATTGGTCCGATTTGTTTGTCCGGCTTCCCTCGCGAACTGGAGAATCCGCATGTCGGTTACACGTCGCACGCTGCTCACGGCCGGAAGCGTCGGCTTGCTGGTCGCGCAAGCTCGGGCGGCCAATACTCCAGGACAGCAGGCGGAGATCGCTCCTGTCGTCGGCGACAATGCGCTGCGCATTGCAATGCCGGCCTTTGCCTCCGATCCATTCTTCCCGGCCGATGGATCGGGGAACAGCGGCATAGACATGGAACTGGCCCGCGGCATAGCAGCGGAGCTTGGCGTCGAGCCGGTGTTCGACCGATCCGCCGCAACGTTCGACGGCATGGTGAAACAGCTGACTTCCGGCCAGGCGGACATAGCCATCGGCAAGCTCAGCCGAACCCTTCGCCGTGGCCGCTCAATCCTCTATTCCCGGCCCTATGCCATGCTGCACCAAGGCCTCATCGCCAATCGCCTCAACCTGGCGCGCATCGCGCAAGGCAAACCACCCGAGCAGATCATCCGCGATTTCTCGGGCGATCTCGGCGTGATCGAGGGCTCTTCATTCGCAACCTATGCGGCGACGACCTTCCCGCATGCACAAGTTTATCGTTTTGCAGGCTGGGACATGGTTGTCGATGCGATCCGCGATGGGACGATCGACATGGCGTATCGCGACGATTTCGAGATCAAGAAGCTGATGGTCGACGATCCGTCGATGACGGTCGCCGCGCGCTCGATCACGCTGACCGACAAGGTAGACACGATCGCAATCGGTGTGCGACCGGACAATCCGCATCTCGCGGCGTTTATCGACCTTTACCTCGATCTCGCGCGCGGTCAGCAGGTTCTCAACACTGACGAGATCATCGCGCGCTACCGGTTGGGGAGCAAAGCCTGACGATGGCCGTCACGGAAGCAGCCGGACCCTTGGCTTTCGATTGGCGCCTGGCGGCGAGGCGCATATTGCGCTCGCCCGCGACGACGATTGCGATGATCGGGGCGGGAATCCTTTGCGGCCTCTATTATCCAGCATTTGCCCATGCGATCAGCCCTGTGGCGCAGCTCTACCTGAATTTCCTCAAGATGGTCGTCCTGCCCTACTTGGTCTCGTCGGTCATCTTCTCGATCATGTCGATGGTTCAGGATCCGAACTCGGTCCGTTACCTTGGCCGGGTGGGTATGGCGGTGCTGGTCGTGTCGTTCCTGAGCGTATTGGTGAGTGGCACCTACTCGCTTGTCCTTCAGCCGGGCCAGATCGAGAATCCTCAATCGCGCATCGAGCTTGGCGAGTTCATCAATTCGCAGGGTAGCGTATCCACCGATCTCGCATTCCCCTATCAACCGCCACCCAATGAAGGCTCCGACAACGGGCATTCGATACTGCTCGATCTTGTGCCGAACAACGTCTTCAGCGCGCTGGCCTCCGGTCAAACCATCCAGGTCCTGCTGTTCTGCCTGCTTTTCGGGCTCGCGATGGGCAAGATTCCCCAGCCTTCGTCCATGAGCCTGTCTCAGGCGCTGAACGCGGTTTACCGGGCCTGCACGGTCCTTACCAACTGGTTCATCTGGGGATTGCCGTTTGCAACCTTCATCCTGATCGCGGATCAGACCGCGTCGACCGGAACCAAGCCGCTCACGCTGATGGGCGGTTATCTGCTGGTGATGGGTCTTTCCTGCCTCACATTCATCGCCGGCGCATTTGGCGTTATCGCCATCCGCTCTCGGCGAAGCTACTGGGCCACGATCAAGACCTGTCAGCCCCTTCTCATGGTAGCCATCACCACGCGCTCTACCGTCGCCTCGCTTCCGTGGGTCATAAACCTGCTGAGCGAGCGTCTGCGGTTCAGCCTTGTGGTCGTCGAACTGCTCGTGCCGCTGCAGGCGGCATTGCTGCGGACAGGCCCGGCGCTGCTTTACACGTCGGGTGTTCTTTTCATCGCTCAGCTCTACGGCCGTCCCCTGGCAATCCCCGACCTCCTGCTCGTCGGCATCACCTCGGCGCTTCTCGCGCTGACGACTGGCGGCATGGGCAGCCTGCTCATCCTGTCCCAGATGTCGATCGTCTGTGGCTACCTGAAGATTCCCTTCGAGGCGGCGTTCGCCCTGTTCGTCGCGGTCGACGCGGCCGTCGACACGTTCATGACGCTGTCCAGCGTCTGCACCGTGGCGGCGAGCACCGCAATGATCGCGCCCAGCCACAGGGAGACGACGCAGCCTGTCGAAGCGGCGTCGGAACAGCTCGAAGCCGAGCCCGTCCGATGATCGACCATGGCGTCAGCCTCCAGCTCGGCGTCATCGGCGGTCTCGGGCCGTTGGCATCGGCTGACTTCTACTTCAAGCTGACCCGAATGACCCAGGCGTTCCGGGACAATGAGCATGTGCCCGCCGTCATCCTCAGCGTGCCTCAGCTGCCTGACAGGACCGAGGCGATCCTTGCCGGCCATGACGGTCCGTTGCCGTCTTTGAAAGCCGCGGTCTCGACGCTCAATGCGCTCGGCGTTGCCTGTATCGCGATGCCGTGCAACACCGCCCATCATTGGTATGAGCAGCTGGCGGCGAGCTCGCAGGCGCGGATCATCCATATCGCCGACGCGGTCGTGGCTGAAACCCATCGTAGCCTGAGCCGAGGCAAGGTTACGATCCTCGCCACGCAGGGCACGCTGGTCTCCGGCTTCTATCGGGACAGGATGTCGGCGGCGGGATTTGAGCTCTGCTTTCCCGCCGTCACGGAATTCCAGGGCCGCGTCGATAGCGCGATCGGCCTGGTCAAGGGTGGTTCGATCGCGGAGGCGGCGAGCGAAACCGAGCGCGCGCTTGAAATCGCGCGATCGGCCGGCGCCGATACGGCCGTTCTCGGCTGCACCGAACTGTCGGTGGTGGCCGCCAGCCTCAACCCTACGAACGGATTGGTCGTCATCGACAGCAATGCAGCCTTGGCGCGAGCCTGTTTGACACGGTTGGGCTTCGCCGCGCAGGACGTTCCGCGACCTCGGCCGGTGTTCTCATCCCGTAAAGAGCTGGAGCGGTTCGGCGGTTCTATCCAACACTGAACCGCTCCGGGAACTGGTCGTTTAGCCGAATTTCGGATCGAGGCTGCCCGCTTTGTAACGCTTGGCCATTTCCGAGACCGGCAGCGGCTTGATCTTCGGCGCGTTGCCGGCGGTGCCGAACTGCTCGAAACGCTCCTTGCACAGCTTCCTCATCGCCGCCATCGCCGGCGTCAGATATTTGCGCGGGTCGAATTCCGAGGGATTTTCCGTCAGCACCTTGCGGATCGCGCCGGTCAGCGCCATGCGGTTGTCGGTGTCGATGTTGATCTTGCGCACGCCATGCTTGATTCCGCGCTGGATCTCTTCCACCGGCACGCCCCAGGTCGGCTTCATCTGCCCGCCATATTTGTTGATGATCTCCTGCAGATCCTCTGGCACCGAGGACGAACCATGCATGACCAGGTGCATGTTCGGCAGGCGGCGGTGGATTTCCTCGATGACGTTCATCGCCAGCACCGCGCCATCCGGCTTGCGCGAGAATTTATAGGCGCCGTGGCTGGTGCCCATGGCAACCGCCAGCGCGTCGACATGGGTGTCGCGCACGAACTGCTCGGCCTGCACCGGATCGGTGAGCAATTGGTCGTGGCTGATCGCGCCTTCAATGCCGTGGCCGTCCTCCTGCTCGCCGCCGCCGCTCTCCAGCGAGCCCAGCACGCCGATCTCGCCCTCGACCGAAACGCCGCCCCAATGCGCCATGTCGACAACGCGCTTGGTGATGCCCGAATTATACGCGTAGTCGGCCGGCGACTTGCCGTCCTCCTTGAGTGATCCATCCATCATTACCGAGGTGAAACCATGTTGGATCGCGGTGACGCAGGTGGCTTCGTTGTTGCCGTGGTCGAGATGCATGCAGACCGGGATGTCGGGATGGATCTCCACCAGCGCATCGATCAGCTTGGCCAGCACCACGTCATTGGCATAGGCACGCGCACCGCGGCTTGCCTGCAGGATGACCGGCGACTTGGTCTCTTCCGCCGCCTCCATGATGGCGAGGCCCTGTTCCATGTTGTTCATGTTAAAGGCCGGCACGCCATAGCCGTATTCGGCGGCGTGATCGAGCAATTGTCTCAGTGTGATGCGAGCCAACGAATAGTCTCCCGTATCTGGTTTCGAACCTGTGGTTGCGGGCTGTCCGCGCATCGTCCAGCCCACCGATGCTTCTGGCCGGATTTCCCTGCAACCGCAACCGTCAGACACTGTCCCGGCAGCAATTCTTGTTACAGGGTCGTGATGAAAGCCACGGGAATGTCCCAGGAAAATATCTCATTATCACAAAAATCATGATAGTTTCAGGAAGAAATATGTTACCTTTATCGAGGAGCCAGCGTCGGTTAGCGGACATCGGCGATGAAGAGCGATAACAGGCGTCAAGGCATCATGGACTTTCTGATGGACGTCGGCGCGGCGAGCGTCGACGATCTTGCCTCACGCTTTGGCGTCTCCAGGATGACGGTGCATCGTGATCTCGACGACCTTGAGGAGAGCGGTTTCCTGCGCAAGGTGCGTGGCGGCGCTTCGATCCAGCCGAGCGGTCTCTTCGAAAGCGATTTTCGCTACCGGCAGAAGCAGGCGACAGGGGAAAAGCAGCGCCTTGCGGCGGCCGCCGTGGCGATGATCGAACCCGGCCAGACTGTCATCATCGACGACGGCTCGACGGCTGGCGGCATCGCACGGCATCTCGCCGATTTCAGGCCGCTGACGGTGATCTCCAACAATCTGGCCGTCATCCAGGACCTGGCCGGCGCCGGGGGCATCGACCTGATTGCGCTCGGCGGCCAGTATAGCAAGAAGTTCCACGGCTTCTTCGGACTGCTTGCCGAGGCTTCGCTGAGATCGCTGCGCGCGGACGTCGCCTTCCTGTCGTCATCGGCTATCCACGGCGCCTCCGCTTTCCACCAGGACCAGGAGGTGGTGCAGATCAAGCGGCTGATGATGGAAGCAGCGACCCGCAAATACCTTCTGGTCGATCACGGCAAGTTCGGCCGCACGGCGCTGCATTTCCTGACCGAACTCGAGGCGTTCGATGCCGTCTTCACCGGTCGCGCGCCCGAGCCCGGAATGCGCGCCGCACTGGATGCCGCCGGCGTTTCGCTGACGGTGGTCGCCAACAAGGATTGAGGATCAAGGAGCGCAGGCGTGGTTTATTGGGTCGGTACAAGCTGGAAGATGAACAAGACGCTCGCCGAGGCGCTGGATTTCGCCGGGGCATTGGCCGGCTTCGTGCCAGGCTTCGACGAGCGCATCCAGCCTTTCGTCATCCCGCCGTTCACGGCGGTGCGCGAGGTCAAGCAGGCGCTGTCGTCGACGCGGGTCAAGGTCGGTGCCCAGAACATGCACTGGGCCGATGCCGGCGCCTGGACCGGCGAGATCTCGCCGCTGATGCTGAGCGACTGCGGCCTCGATCTGGTCGAACTCGGCCACAGCGAACGGCGCGAGCATTTCGGCGAAACCGATCGCACCGTCGGTCTGAAGACGGCGGCCGCCGTCAAGCACGGACTGATACCGCTGATCTGCGTCGGCGAGACGCTGGCGGAGCGCGAAAACGGCAAGGCGGATGCGGTGTTGACCGGCCAGGTCGAGGGTGCGCTGCTGTTCCTCGAAGGCGAGGCGAAGGCGGCAAAAATCCTGTTTGCCTATGAGCCGGTCTGGGCGATCGGCGACAAGGGTATTCCGGCCAGCTCCGCCTATGCCGAAAAACAGCAGGCGCTGATCAAGAAAGTGGCCGGCGGCCTGCTGCCGTCCATCCCGCCGGTGCTCTATGGCGGCAGCGTCAATCCCGGCAACGCGGCCGAGCTGATCGGCCAGCCCAGCATCGACGGCCTCTTTATCGGCCGCTCGGCCTGGCAGGCGGAGGGCTATCTCGACATCCTCAGGCGCGCCTCGGCGGCGATCTGAACGAACGAAATCTCATTCAAGGAAGGATACGACCATGAAAATAGCCATTGGAGCCGACAGCGCCGGCAAGCCGCTGCTCGATGTCATCGCCGCACATTTGGCGACGAAGCCCGGACTTGCCGTCAGCGATCTCAGCCAGGCCGGCTTTTATGCCGACCTGTCACAAAAGCTCGCGCAGACGATCATCGACGGCGAGAACGACCGCGGCATCCTGTTCTGCGGCACCGGCATCGGCGTCTCGATCTCGGCCAACAAGGTGCCTGGCATCCGGGCGGCACTCACCCACGACACCTATTCCGCCGAGCGCGCGGCCAAATCCAACAACGCGCAGATCATCACCATGGGCGCCCGCGTCATCGGCCCGGAACTCGCCAAGGCGATCGTCGATACCTGGTTGGCCTCGGAGTTCGACGAGAAGGGCCCGTCGGCCGGCAATGTCCAGGCGATCAACAAGCTCGATGAAGCGAAGCAGGCCTAAGCCAGGCTTTCGCGCAACGCCTCGATGACGGTCACAGCCGAGGCGGCGCCGGGGTCGATATGGCCGAGCGAGCGTTCGCCGAGCCGCGAGGAGCGGCCCTTGGCGGCGATCATGTCCTTGGTCGCCTCGGCCCCCCGGCGCGCCGCGTTCACTGCCGCATCAAGGCTTTCGGCAAGGCCTTTTCCCGCCGCATTGCTGGCGCCGGCTGCTTCCGCCGCCGGCAGCCAGGCGTCGATCATCGTCTTCTCGCCGATCTCGGCCTTGCCGCGATCGCGCATGCCTTGCGCCATCGCCTGGAACAGCGCGACGACATCCGCATCCGCCAGCGTGGTCTTGCCCTTGACGGCAGCGGCGGCGCGCATGAAGGCGGTGGCATAGAGCGGGCCAGACGACGCACCGACCGCGTTGAGGAACGATTTAGCCGCCATGTTGAGAAGCGCGGTCGGCTCGGTCGCCGCCAGGTCGAGTGGCGCCAGCGCGTCGCGCACTGCGTTGAAGCCGAGCGCCATGGCGATACCGTGATCGGCGTCGCCGATGACGCCGTCGAGGTGGCAGAGCCGGTCCTTGTCGGCTTCGATCGCCACCGCGATCGCATCGAACATTCTCTTCAGGTCAGCGCTATCGATGCTCACGGATCACTCCTCAGCCGGCGCGGAACATGGCGCAGTCGCACGGATGGTCGAGCATGGTCTGCAACTCGCCATCGAGATGGAACAGCGTCACCGAGGCGCCGGCCATTTCGAGCGACGTGCAGTAATCGCCGACCCAGGTCGCATGGATGGAAACGCCGATGTCGTCGAGACGCTGTTTGACACGACGGTTCATGATGTAGAGCTCCATCAACGGTGTCGAGCCCAGCGAATTGACCAGCACCGCAACCTTGTCGCCAGGCGAAGGCGCCATCTCGGCGAGGATCTTGTCCAGCATCTCGTCGGTGATCTCGTCGGCGGTCCCGAGCTTGCCGCGCGCGATGCCCGGCTCGCCATGGATGCCCATGCCGATCTCCATCTCGTCGGCGCCGATCTCGAAATTCGGCCGCCGGGTCTGCGGCAGCGAGCAGGGCGACAGCGCCACGCCCATGGTGAAGGTATGGTCGTTGGCCTTGCGCGCCATGCGCTCGCATTCGTCGAAGGAGAGCATGCGGTCACAGGCCGCGCCGGCCGCCTTGAAGACGAAGAAATTGCCGGCGACGCCGCGACGCTTCTGCCGCTGGTCGCGCGGTGCCGAGGCGACATCGTCGGTGGTCAGCACCGTGCGCACCTCAATGTCGTCCATGGCGGCCATTTCGGCCGCCATGTCGAAATTCATCACGTCTCCGGCATAGTTGCCGTACGTGAACAGGACGCCCGCGCCGCCGTTCGCCGCCTTGGCGCATTCAAGGATGGGATCGGGTGGCGGCGAGGCAAAGACATTGCCAATCGCCGCCGCATCCGCCAGGCCCTTGCCGACAAAACCGAGAAAGGTCGGCTCATGGCCGGAGCCGCCGCCGACGACGAGCCCGACCTTGCCGGGACGCGGTCCGTTGCGGGCGATGATCGAGCGCGGGCTGCCGTCCGCGCTCCTGAGATGGCTGGGATGCGCGGCCAGAATCCCCTCTAGCATCTCGTCGACGGCACGGTTGCCGTCATTGATGATCTTCTTGGTCTGCACCGGCATCCTCCCGAACTCGGCATTTTCCCGAGATACTACAGGCTGTTACCGCGATTTCCACCCCGCTCTCGGCTGTTTCAGGCGGCGATGTGCCTTCGCGCCGCCAGAATCTGGAGGCATGCGCCGGCCGCTTCCTTGCCCTTTACCTGGAAGTGCTCGAGGAAGAAGCGGTGGTGCTCGGAGCTGTCGTGGTAATTGTGCGGCGTCAGTACCGCCGAAAGCACCGGCACGCCGGTCGTCAACTGCACATTCATCATGCCGTCGATGACCGCGCCGGCGACGAATTCGTGCCGGTAGATGCCGCCATTGACGACGAAGGCAGCGCCGAGGATCGCGGCGTAGCGACCCGTCTCGGCCAATGTCTTGGCGTGCAGCGGGATCTCGTAGGCGCCGGGCACGTCGAAGATTTCGACGGCAAAGCGGCCGTCGCCCAGTGCAGCAAGCTCCGCCTCGAAGGCAGCGACACACTGGTCGACGATATCCGCGTGCCAGCGCGCCCTGACAACGGCAACGCGGGTCGTTTCATAGTCTTTGTGGGAATGCTGATTCATGGGTCCATCCTTCCGTTTCGAACCAGAATCAGGACGCACGATACGAAAACCGGCCGCCGGGGCGGTCCGTCTTCCGTTTCGTTCTCTTCCATCCGGACTGTAACCGTCGGCTCCGGAATCACACCGGATCTGCTGACCCTTCCGGTTTTGCCGGAAAGCGCTCGCGGGCTTGGGTCCCGCGCATGACCCCGAAAACCGGACCGGTTTTCGGAAAGAAATCATGCGCAATCAGGAGTCCTTACCGCCGGTGGGGACTTTCACCCCGCCCTGAGAACATTAACGGCTTTGTATGGAAGGGCAGGGGCGCCGCTGTCAACCGCGCGCGGGCTGGTGGCCCATCACGTCCTGTGTGGCTGGCGCGTGCGCCAGGCGGCGGCCGAAGCCGCGACCAGCATCAGCAACGCCGCCACCATTGCCGATGCGGCAAAGCCGAAATCCGAATATAGCGGCCCGAAGCCGGTGGTGCCGACAAAGACCGCCAGATATGTCACCGCGCTGTTCAGGCCCATGATCGTGCCGCGCCGTGACGGATCGAGCGCCGACAGACGCATCACCAGCACGTTCAGACCGAAGTGATTGGCGAGACCCCAAGCCGCCACCATGGCGAGCATCATGCCATAGCTGTTGCTTGTCGCGGCGATCGCGACATAGACGATGGCGACGAGCAGGTAAGCGAAGGGCATGACGCGGCGAGCCCCCAGGCGATCGATGATGCCGTCGAAGAGCGCCGCCGTGCCGAACCCGGCGCCATAGGCGAGTGCGGCCAGGCCGTTGGCGCTGACCGGCTGACCCAGCCCGCTGTGCAGATGGTCGCCAAGATAGCCATAGACACCATAGAAGGCGGTCATGAAGGCGCCGCAGGCGATCAGAAGCGGCACGATGCCGGGAATGCCGAGCGCCTCGAGCGGCGCCGGCGCCGGGCCGGCCTTTCTGACATCCGGGAGTGACGACGCGGTAAGGCTGCCAAGCGCCAGCGCCGCCAGCAGCGCCACGGCGGCGAAGACGGCCCGCCAGTGCACGAGATCGGCAAGCACCGCCGACAGCGAAACGCCGGCCACCATGCTCAGCGTCCATCCGGTCAGCACAACGCCGATCGTCCCGCTTTCCCGTCCAGGTGGGGCAATCGCCGCGGAGCTGGCATAGATTGCCGGCATGGCGACGCCGGCGGCGACGCCGGCGAGAAGCTGCGCGGCGACCAGCGCCGTCACCGTCGGCGCCGCAGCGCTTGCGACAAGCGCCAACGCCAGCAGCAGCAAGGCCGCCTGAAGGATCCGGCGCGCGCCGACCCGGTCGATGTAGCGCGCCAGGAACAAGGCGCTCGCCGAGGTGCCGAGGCCGAACGCGGCGGCCGCCATCATGACGACAGGCACGCTGGTCGCGAACGACACGGCCACGGCGGGAGCAATCGGACCCAGCACCAGGGAGTTCGAGCCGATGACGGCGATGCATCCGGTCAAGAGATAGGCCAGCGCCGGGATGGGCGGCCGGGCATTCGCACCCAGGGTTGCTGCTTGATCGCTGTTCGACATATATTCATAATGGCCGTATTTTATTCGGCTACAATCGGGAATTTCCACTATGGACGAAGAAACAAATGGCATTCCGCAGAACAGGCCGGCGCCCCGCGATCTCGACGCGATCGACAGAAAGATATTAGGCGTTCTCGTCGACGACGCCACGGTCAGCTATGCTGAGCTTGGCGATCGTGTCGGCCTCTCGCCGCCCGCCGCGCATGAGCGCGTCAAGCGCCTTCGGCGCAGCGGCGCCATTCGCGGCACGGCTGCCATCATCGACCCCAAGGCGGTCAAGAAGCCGCTGCTGGCATTCGTGCATATCGACACCAAGGGCTGGGGCAAGACGCCGGAGCTGATGGCGGTTTCGCAATATCCGGAGGTCGAGGAGATCCACACGGTTGCCGGCGACACCTGCATGCTGCTGAAGGTCCGCACGGAGGACACGCGGGCGCTCGAAGGCCTGCTGTCGCGCCTCTACGAGACACCCGGCGTCACCTCGACGCGCAGCTACGTGGTGCTGTCGACCTATCTCGAGCGGCCGGTTCAGCCCGGCGTCACGACGCAGTGGCCGGCGCCCAGGCACATGGCCGAGCCCCTGTACTAAGGCCTGATGCCATAAGCGCGAAGCGGTTTTCGGACGACGTCATGCTTTATCTCTTTGATTTGGAGCTGGACTCGCCGCCTCCGCCGAAAACGGCGCAAAACAAGCAATGATATGCTAATCTCCCGAGCCTCTAGGCAGAGGGCGGGTGATGGCAACGCTGGAAACGGACAAGGTATTCGCTGGCTCCATACCGGAAAACTACGACCGCTATATGGTGCCGTTGATTTTCGAGCCGTTCGCTGCGGATCTTGTAGCGCGAGCAGCGTCCCTGTCGCCCGCCGCGGTTTTGGAGACGGCCGCCGGCACCGGGGTCGTTACCCGAGCATTGGCGCCGAAATTGTCTCCCGGCGCAAGCTATACCGTAACCGACCTCAACCAGCCGATGCTCGACTACGCCGCTTCGCGACAACCTCCCGACGGTCGCATCACATGGCGTCGGGCGGACGCCTTGGCGCTGCCGTTTGAAGATGCGGCCTTCGACCTCGTCTGCTGTCAGTTCGGTGCGATGTTCTTTCCCGACCGGCCATCTGCCTACCGCGAAGCCAGGCGTGTCCTGAGGCCGGGCGGACATTTCCTGTTCAGCGTATGGGATCGCATCGAGGAGAACGTCTTTGCCGATGATGTGACGAATGCTCTCGCAAGGATCTTCCCCGACGATCCGCCGCGCTTTCTGGCACGCACGCCGCATGGCTACCACGACAAGGCAGTGATCCGTCGCGAGCTGGAGGAGGCTGGCTTTTCTCCTGTGATGATCGAGACGAGAGCCGAACAAAGCCGTGCATCCTCGCCGCGCCTTCCCGCCGTCGCTTATTGCCAGGGAACTGTGCTTCGCACCGAAATCGAGGCCCGGGAGGCAGGGAAGCTGCAAGCCGCGACCGACTACGCCGCATCCGCGATTGCAGACAGACATGGCAGCGGCGCGGTGGCCGCCAAAATTCAGGCCCACGTCATCATGGCAACGGCTTAGAGCAATTCCAGGAAAAGTGTGTACGGTTTTCCGTCCGGAATTGCGCAAAAACAAACGTCTAGCTTCCCAGCCGGATCGTCTCGAAATAGGCGTCGGTGCCGACCTGGCCGCCCTTGAGCGCGATTTCGAGTCCATCGATCGCACCGCCGCCATGGGCGACACAGAGCGGTGATCCCGGCGATTGCGGCAACGGCATGCGCACGGTCAGCGCGTCGATGGCCAATTGTCCGAGCGCGTGACTGGAGGTGTCGCCACCGGCGATCACCGCGCGCTTGAGTTTCTGTTCCACGATTAACCGGCGCAGGATTGTTCCCAGCGCTCGCCCGAGCGTGTTTCGCGCACCTTCGATCCGGTCGATCTCGGCGCCACGGTCGGCCTGTGGGCCAAGCGCAGTGTAGAGGATGACGCTGCGCCCCGCAGCCAGGCTTGCCAATCCGCTCGCGACGGCGCGCTCGATTGCCTCCTTGGCGCCCTCCGTGACCAGTTGCATGGCATCCATCTCGACGCCGTCGAAACCGTGGGCAAGGGCGTGGCGGATCTGCTTTTCGGTGGTCGGCGACACGCTGCCCGAGACCACCGCGAGGCGGTCTACCGGTCCCGGCGGCGCGAACGACGCCTGCCCGGAGGCAATGCCTTTGCCGGCCCATTCGGCAAGCAAGGCATATTCGACGCCCGAGGATCCGACGACGAAGCCATGGCCTTGGTCATGGATGCGCCAGATCTGTTCGCCGACGCGTCTCTGTGTCTGGCGGCTTTCGACATCAAACAGGATGATCGCCCTGTTTTGCACGGCCTGGTCGACCGTTTGCGCGAGATCGTCGGTCTGCAATGCAGCCAGGTCGACAAGGCCGGAGCTGAGACTGGTCTGGCGCGAGAGATGCACGAGCAGGTCTGCTTCGTTCATCGGCGTCACCGGATGCCTGCTCATCACCGGATGCCTGTCGATGCGGAAATACTCGCCGCGGAACGCCGCGAAAAGATTGCCGAAGGCCGTGTAGCGCTTGAGCTGCGGCGCGCCGACGACCATAGGCACGCTGCTCTGGCCGAAGATGCGCCGGCCGATCTCGATAGCGCGGCCGATATTGCCGACCGTCGGACTGGAATCGAAGGTCGAACAGATCTTGTAATGGCAGACCGCCGCTTCGAGGCCTTTCAGCCATTCGAAGGCCGGCGCCAGATTTTCCTCCATCCATCGCGGCGTTTCGCTTCGGCTGGTGCCGGCCAGTCCAACGGCCCGGCAATCGGCAAATCGCGCCAGCAGGCGCTCGTCGGGCCGACGCATGAACAGCACCGTCGGCACGCCGCCGAGCTCGAGCGCCTCCATGACGTCGGTCGAGCCGGTGAGGTCGTCGCCATAGTAGCTCAGGAGCAGGTTCTGCATGGCTTCGCTCAGGCCGCCTTGCCGTCGCTGAATTTCTCGATCGAGCGTGCCAGCTCGGCATGGTCGCGCGCGAATTCGTCGAGAGCAATGCCCTCGACTGCGGCCTGCCACGCTTGCAGCACCGCGCGCACGCCGGCGCCGGGCCCGTCCGGATGGCTGACGATGCCGCCGCCGCAGAGATAGAGGAGATTGACCGTGCGGCCGGTGCGCTCATAGGTCTCGGGCGCCTGGCCGCCCCATTGGCCGGAGCAGGCCACGGGCAGCGCGCAATCGTCTGATGAAAACAGCGGCGTGGTCACCGCTTCGAAGGAGCGGATGAAAGAATCGTCCGACTCCCAGTATTTCGAGCCGATGCCGTTGATCTGGAACTGGTCGACGCCGAGCAGCCGCCAGAATTGCTGCCATACCTTGAAATCCATGCCGAGGCCGGGATGGCGGGTGAGAATGTCCCAGCCATTGCGGTGCGCATGCAGCACCAGCCCGGAGCGCTTCCTGAGGAAAGCCATGCCGCCGAATCCGATGGAGTTGATGTTGACGACCGCGCAATTGCCGCCGGCTTCGAGCACCAGATCGTGGTTGCGCATCATCTCGTCGGGATCGGCATGCGAGATTCCGAAGGCGTACATTACTTTCTTGCCGGTCTTTTGCTCGTGGTCACGGATCAGCGGCATGATCGCCTTCACCCGCTCAGCGAGCGGCGAATAGGCCGGGCTCATCAGCTTCTCGTCGTCCTTGATGAAATCGACGCCGGCTTCGATCAGTTCGCCCACCATCGCGGCTGTCTCGTGCGGCCTGAGGCCAAGCGCCGGCTTGACGATGGTGCCGATGATGGGACGGCCCTCGACCCCGGTCAGCCTGCGGCTGCCGGCAACGCCGAATTGCGGGCCGGGATGGGCGCCCCGGTATTGTTCCGGCAGCTTCATGTCGATGACCCGGATACCGGACAGGCCCCTGATCGAATAGGTGCCGCTGATGGCGATCGTCATCAGCGCCGACAGGTCGGTGCCGATGGCGTCGAACGGGAAGCCGATATCGACATCGGCGCGCCGGAAGGGGCCGTTCCCGGATCCGGGAAGCGACGGCTGCTCGGCATCGGGCAGGGGCCTGATCGCCAGCACACGAGCCGCCACACGCGCCTTTAATTCCTCGGTCTCGCCGGGCAGTGGGACGAAGGTGCCGGTCGACTGGTCGCTCGCGATCTTGGCCGCCAGCGCTTCGATGCTGCCAGAGGTTTCGATGCGATAGGTAAGCGTGATCATGGTCTGTCGGCCGCTCGAAAAGGGTTCGAAAAAAGTTTTGTCGCGCAGGAAATCTGGTATAATGAGTACCTAAGTATTGCAAGCAATATCCCGACTTCGGCAAGAGGGCCGGCTTCGGCAATTCCGGGAAATGAGCGGCGTTTTTCGTTCGGAATGCCTGGAACAAACAGCTGGCGCGGCTTGGCGATTGCATGAAATCGCGGGACCGCTCCAGGCGCAGGCATTCCGGTAATCCTGCCTGGAATGCTAAACAGGAACCGGGCCAGGGAGTGATTCGTCACGATGAACCGTTCGGAGCCGATCGTCCGGCGCAAACTTTCCGACGAAGTCTTTGCAAGGCTGAAGCGGCTGATCACCAGCGGCGAGCTGCAGCCGGGCGACGACATGCCGTCCGAACGCGAGTTGATGGAGCGCTTCGAGGTCGGCCGGCCGGCGATCCGCGAGGCCATGCAGGCGCTGAGCAATATGGGACTGGTCGCCATCTCGCATGGCGAGCGCGCCAAGGTGCTGCAACTAACCGCCAAATCGATCATCAAGCAGGTCGACGGCGCGGCCAAGATCATCCTGTCTTCATCGAGGGACACGCTGGAGCACCTGAAGACGGCGCGCATCTTCTTCGAGCGCGGCATGGTCAGGGAAGCCGCGGAAAAGGCGACCGCCGAGGATGTGCAGCGGCTCAGGGCAACGGTGGCCGAGCAGCGCGCCGCGCGCGGTGATTCCGAAGCCTTCATCTCCGCCGACATGAAGTTCCACACCCAGATATCGGCGATATCGGGCAATCCGATCTATGTCGCAGTCAGCGAAGCCACGCTCGGCTGGCTGAAGGAATACCACACCGAGATGCTGATCTGGACCGGCAAGGAACAATACACGCTTACCGAGCATGAGGAGATCATCGACCGCATTGAGCACCGTGATGCCGACGGCGCCGAAAAGGCGATGATCAAGCATCTCGAACGCTCGCGTGCGCTCTATGTGATGAATTCCGATAAGTAGCTCTAGCCAACCCGGACAATGGCGTAGGGCGACATCGTAAGATGGCCCTGACCCAGTGCCGAAACATCAACCGGGACGTCGTTCGCCGTCAGGTTCGCCAGCCAGACGACAATGTCGCCCGAGGCGGCGCGACCGGCCAGCGCCGCAACACGCGTCTCGTCGCTTGTTTTCGCGGCAACATGCGCGAGCCCAGCCAGTTCGCAAAGCCCTTGGACGGCCCGGAAAATCGGCCGCGGCGATCCCTCGGCGACAGGTTCGCCGGATGCGGCCAGCACGCCGAATGGTCCGGTGATGCTGGACAGTGTCAGCATCTCCAGCCCGGCCGGCGCGACGCGCGCGGCATAGCCAATGGTCCAGGCGGCGGCAAACTGCGCGGCATGGCGGGGATCACGGTTCGCCATGGCAATGCGTTGGCCGGCAAAATTGTCCTTGGTCGCGCCGCCATAGGGGTTCTGTCGCATGGCAATGGTCGACGGGCCGATCCGGTAAGGCTTGTCGCCGAAGATCGCCCGGGTCGACCGGGTGATGAAGGGCAGCGCCTCCAGCGATTGCATGACGCTGAGATCGTCGGCGGCGTGAACGATCGGACAGGTGCAGTGCGTGACGAAATCGAGTTGGTCGGCGGGCACGCGCTTACGGTTGAGCTCGGTGAAATAGCTGAACATGCCGCCGCCGAGGCGGATCCCGGGAAAGGCGCGCCGCGCCGCGGCATAGATTTCTTCCAGCGGCGGGCATGCCGGCCAGGCGCTGCCCGGCGGCGTCGACTGGCGGTCGACCGAAGGCGAGACGGCAACCGCATCGAGCCGCAGGCCGACCCGGCGCACCATATCGGCGACATCGGAGAATTCGGCATCGAGGTCGCCCGTGCAGGCCACCACGCATTCGAGCGTGGTCGAGGCGGGATGCGCCGCGGCGAGCCGGGCATGGGCGCGCAGCGCGTCCAGGCCGTGGCCGCGCGTCGGATCGAAGTGGAACAGGAGTTGCTGCGGACCGAGCCTTGCGAGCATCGGCAGTTCGGCCAGCGTTGCCTCGACGTCCTCGGGATAGACGATCACGCCGACATCGGGCAGCCTCGGCCCGGTCTCGCCGAGTTCGATGCGGACCGGTTCGGCACTCGCGGTCGCGGCGGGCATCCCGGCGCTGCCGGTGAGGCGCAGGCTCACCGTCTGGCGCAGCGGTTCGCCGGCCGGCAGCACATAGGGCCACGGCAAGGCCAGCGGCCGCACATAGGTCTTGTAGGAGGCGTCCGACCAGTTGCGCTGGTCCTCCATTTCGAAAGTATCGCCTTCCATCCTGCATTCGGCGCTGACGCCGGGACGCACTGCATGGGTGATGGCACGCAGGTCCTTGAAGGGCTGCCATGGGTCGATCAGATCAGGCAGTTCCGTGTCCACCACCCTGCCATCGGTGTGCTCCACCGTCACCGGGCTGCCGGCGAGGCCGGCGATCGGATGCAGGATGCAGAAGCCGCAGCGGTTGGTCTCGAAATCGCTCTCCGGCAGTGCGGCCACATCGAAGACCAGCCTGCCGTCGGCGGAGCCTTCGATCGTCGCGTGGAAGCGCAGGCTGCTGCCGCCCGGGCCGGTGCAATTCGCCTCATAGCTTACCGAGAAACGGTCGACCTTCTGGTCGATGGTCAGGTCCGTCAGCTCCGGCTCATAAGTGCCCCAGTCGCGGTCGCGTACGATATAGGCGATGGCGCGCAGCACTTCGGTGCCGGCATGCCGGATTGTGCGCAGATTGCCATTGACCAGCTCGGCACTCAGCGCGCCCGCCTGCAGCAGGATCGGTGCCGCTTCGGCCGCCCGTGTGCCGTAAAGATCGAACACGTCGGCCGTCATTGCAGCAAGGCTTCGATCTGCACCGGTTCGCGGCTCGCAGCACCCGCATAGGCGGCCTCGACCAGGGCGAATGTCTTCAGATTGTCGGCGCCCGAGGTCGCCGGCTCCTTGCCGCCGACAAGGCAGTCGACCCAGTGCCGCTGGATGGCCAGCACGCTTTCCTGGATGTTGTGCCATGGCCGCGAGGCCCAGGGCAGGAGCGGCGGCGAGACATCGCTCACTCTGGTTCCGCTCTTGCCGGTGACGGTCAGCCGGTAGCCCTGCGCCAGCCGGATCGTGCCGTCGACGCCGTCGAGCTCGATAAGTGTTTCCGGGAACGGCTCGGTGGCAAGCTTGGTCGCATAGCTGCAATCGACAACCGACGTGGCGCCGCCGGCATGATCCATGAGCATCGTCGCCACATCCTCGCCGGCGATCGCGGGGTTGATGCGTGTGGTCCGCGCGGTCAGGCTCGTGACGTCGCCGAGCAGGAAGCGGGCGATGTCGAGGATGTGGATGCCGAGGTCCTCGATGATGAAGCGTTTTCCGGTCGCCAGATAGGGCTGGCCGGAAAACACGTCATAGCCGGAGCGGAAGGAGATGCGGCCGAAGAACGGCGTGCCGATCTCGCCCTTGTCGAGCAGGGCGCGCACCGCCTGGATCGGCGACTGCCAGCGGAAGTTCTCATGCACCATAAGCGGCACGCCGGCCTTGGCACAGGCCGCGACCATCGCCTTGGCATCGCCAAGCGTCGACGCGAACGGCTTCTGGCAGATGACGGGAACACCATGCGCGGCCGCCATCTCGACCAGCGGTCGATGGCTGCCGACAGTGGTGGCGATGTCGACGAAGTCGAGCGTCTCGGCGGTGAAAAGTTCCGCCGCATCGGTGTAGCGCCGCGCCACGCCGAACTGGTCGCCGACGATCCGCAACCGCTCCGGATCGCGGTCGCAGATGGCGACGATCGAGGCGCCCTCTATGTCGCGCCAGGCATGCATCTGGTTGACGGCGAAGAAGCCGCAACCGATCAGCGCTCCACGCAACTCCGCCATGCTCAGCCCGCCTTTGCCATCTGCATCAGGGTAACGCGCTGCTGCAGCCGGCGCTGCGCCTGGTCGACGACGACGGCGACGATGATGACGAGGCCCTTGATCACCATCTGCCAGAACGAGCTCACGCCCATCATCACCAGCCCGTCCGAAAGGATGCCGATGACGAAGGCGCCGACGATGGTGCCGCCGATCGTGCCGCGGCCGCCCGACATCGAAGTGCCGCCAAGCACCGCCGCGGCGATGGCGTTGAGCTCAAAGCTCTCGCCCGTCGCCGGATGCGAGGCCATCAGCTCCGACGAGATGATCAGCCCGACGATTGCCGCGCAGAAGCCGGAGAACATGTAGACGAACATCTTGACCATATTAACGCGCACGCCCGAGATGCGCGCGGCGCGCTCATTGCCGCCGACGGCGAAGATGTGGCGGCCAAGCGGCGTGTAGCGGGCGAGATAGGCCGCCCCCAGCGCCACCACGATCAGGATCCAGATCGAGACCGGCAGGCCGAGCAGCCGGCCGGCACCCAGGAAGCCGAAGCCGGTGGTGCCGAGTTCCGGCTTGCCGACGAGATTGGGGAAAGTGCGGCCGTCGGAGGAAAGCAGCGCGAAGCCGCGCGCCACATAGAGCACGCCGAGCGTGGCGATGAAGGGCGCGACGTTGAGCCTGGTGATCAGCAGCCCGTTGACGGCGCCGATCAGCATGCCGACCGCGAGCGTGATCAAGGCGATCTCGACGACATTGAAATAGATGGTGTAGCCGATCTGCAGGTCGATGCCGTTGAGCACGAGGTAGCCGGCCACCATGCCGCACAGGCCGACGATCGAGCCAACCGAAAGGTCGATGCCGCCGGTGATGATGACGAAGGTCATGCCCATGGCGAGAAAGGCATTGAGCGCCACGTGCTTGGCCATCAGGATCAGATTGGCGGCCGACAGGAAGTTCGGCGCCGCGATCGAGAAGAACACCAGCACGGCGATCAGCGCAATGAAGGTTCTGAGCTTCATCAGCGTCAGCAGCGCCGAGCCGCTGGAGGCGGAGGAAGCGGCAGCCTTGGCCGGAATGTCAGTCATCAGCGTTGCTCCCCATGTGCGGCCGGTCCGTGGCCCAGCGCCGACGCGGCGACGATCGCCGCCTCCGTCGCTTCGGCGCGGTCGAACATGCCGGTCAATCTGCCATTGCTCATCACCGCGATGCGGTCGGACAGCGCCATCACCTCGTCGAGGTCCGAGGTGGCGAACAGGATGCCCAGCCCGTCGCGCGAAAGCTTGCGCATGGTGCGGAAGACATCGGCCTTGGCGCCGACATCGATGCCGCGGCTGGGCTCGTCCATCAGAAGCACTTTCGGTCCGGTGAGCAGCGCCTTGCCGATCACCACCTTCTGTTGGTTGCCGCCCGACAGCGACGAGACCTCCTGCGCCGGGTCGGCGACCTTGATTGCGAGTTCCCGCACCATCTGCATCACAGCCTGCCGCTCGGCACCGCCGCGGATGTGAAACAGGCGCACGAAGCGCGACAGGCTCGCCATCGTCAGGTTGCTGGCGACCGACAGGATCGACACCAGGCCCTCGCGCTGGCGGTCCTCTGGGATCAAGGCCAGCCCTCGCTGGATGCGGCGCGTCGTGTCGCGCTCCTTCACCTGCTTTCCGGCGATGAATATCCTGCCGCTGGCATGGCCGTGACGGCCCATGATGCAGTCGAACAGCTCGCTGCGCCCCGCACCCATCAGCCCGTATATGCCGAGAATCTCGCCGGCGCGCAGCGACAGCGAGACGTGGTCGACCGCCAGCCCGCCGGTGACGCGTGGCAGGCAGATCTCCTCGGCGCGGAAGATTTCCGCGCCCGGCACATGGCCGTCGGCCTTGGCGAAGTCCTTGGCGTCCGAGCCGATCATCTGCCGCACGATCCACTGCGTATCAACGTTTTTCATCTCCTCCTGGCCGGTGATGCGGCCGTCGCGCAGCACGGTGATGTAGTCGCCGATGCGAATCAGTTCCTCCAGCCGGTGCGAGATGTAGACGATGGCGACGCCGCGCGCCTTGAGGTCGGCGATCACCTTGAACAGGATCTCGACTTCGGCGGCGCTCAGCGCCGAGGTCGGCTCGTCCATGATGAGGATCTTGGCGTCGAGCGAAACCGCCTTGGCGATCTCGACCAGTTGCTGCTGGCCGATGCGCAGATCCTCGACCAGCATGTCTGGCCGGATGCCGGCTTCCAGCCGCTCCAGGAATTCACCGGCCCGGCGCTCCTGTTCCTTGCGGTCGATCTTGCGGAAGCGGTTGGTGATCTCGCGCGTGGCGAAGATATTCTCGGCGACCGAAAGGTTGCCGAACAGGTTCAGCTCCTGGAACACCATGCCGATGCCGCGGTCGACCGCATCTCCCGACGACGAGAAAGAGACCTCTTCGCCTTCGAGCAGGATGCGCCCTACGGTCGGCTGCTCGACGCCGGCGATGATCTTCATCAGCGTCGACTTGCCGGCGCCGTTTTCGCCGACCAGCACGTTGACCGCGCCCTTGCGCACTTCGAAATTCGCCTGCTTGACCGCGACCGTGCCGGCATAGACTTTCGAGACATCCTCCAGCTTGAGGATGACGTCATGGCCATTGGCCTGGCTCATGGCTTCGGCCCGATCTCGGCCTCAGACGGCGTCACCAGCGGCAGGTCCTGGCCGCCTTCGATCGTATAGGCGCCGAGCACCTTGGCGGTGCGGCCTTCCAGCGCCTCGCGCGGCAGCTTGGAGAGCACCGTCTTGGCCGCATGGGCGTTGAAAGCCTTGCCGAACTGGGCGAAGTCGATCTGGTTGGTGAAGTCGTTGAACTGGACGAAGTCGAGGCTGTCGCGCAGTGCCGTGCCGCGCATCGCCGGCCCGATCTGAACGCGCGCGTCCGCCTTGCCGTCACCGTCGGCGTCGACATCGATGGTGGCCGCGCGCGACTGCGTGTTTGCCGCGACGATCTTGCCCTCGACGCGCACGGCGAACGTCCATGGCGAATTCGCCTGCTTCTTCGGATTGCCGTATTTGGCGCCGGCCGCGGCCGGATCGGTCTTCGCCAGCGCATGGACCTCGGCGAACGGTCCAGCCTTCTGCTGCAGATAGGGAATGACTTTCGCCGCCCAGATGTCCTCGACCATCTTGTCAGGGTTGAAGGCGGAGGCATTGCCGTCGCCTTGCGCCGATGGCGTCGGAAGGATCTTGCAGGCGCTGAGCGCGATGCCGGCGGTCAGGGCAAGGATCGGCCAACTCGGCTTTTTCTGCATGGCGGTCGAGGCATCCTGGTGAAAAGGAGCGAGGGACGAACCTCGGTTCGCCCCCCGCTGTTCGCGTTGCGCCGGCTCAGTTCTTGAGCGCGAAGGTTTCCAGCTTGGCGGCATTGTCGCCATTGATGAGCACGCAGTCCATCAGCTGCTTTTCCTTCTCGGGCGACTTCTTGTTCTTGATGAAGTCGTTGGCCTGTTCGACCGCCATCTGCGCCTGGGCATAGGCCGGCTGCAGCACCGTCGCCTTGATGCCGCCCGAGGTGATGGAATCGCGCACGTCGTTCGATCCGTCGAAGCCAACGACGATGACGTCCTTGCGGCCGGCCGCGGCAAGCGCCGCATAGGCGCCCATCGCCATCGTGTCGTTGCCGGAGATGACGCCCTTGATGTCAGGATTGGCCTGCAGGATCGATTCCATCTTGGAATAGGCCTCGGTCTGGCTCCAATTGGCCGATTGCTGCGCGACCATCTTCAGGTCCGGATAGTCGTCGATGACGTCGTGATAGCCCTTGGAGCGGATGCCGGCATTGGTGTCGGATTCCTTGCCGACCAGCTCCACGAAATTCCCCTTCTCGCCCATCAGCTTGACGAATTCCTGCGCGCCGAGCTGGGCGCCCTGGTAGTTGTTGGAGACGATCTGAGCCACCGCGACGCCGGTGGCGTTGATCTCGCGGTCGATAAGGAAGGAGGGGACGCCGGCCTCCTTGGCCTTCTGCACGGCGGCGACGGTGGCGTCGGCACCGGCATTATCGAGGATGATCGCCTTCGCGCCTCGGCCGATCGCGGTGTCGATCAGTTCGGACTGCTTGTTGGCGTCGTCGTCATGCACCAGCACCAGCGCCTCGTAGCCCAATTCCTTGGCCTTGGCTTCGGCGCCGACGGCTTCCGCCTTGAAGAAGGGATTGTCGTGCGATGGGGTGATGATGGCGATGAGATCCGCCGCGTAGGCGGGCATCGCCGTGCCGAGTGCCAGCACGCCTGCGAAGGCGGCAAGCGTCATTCTACGTGTCAGTTTCATGAAGTCCTCCCGTTGAAACCCATGCCTCGATCGTTTCGAGGCCTCTATCTACGATTGAATTCGTCAGGCAGGGCCGGCAGCGCGCCGCCCGGATTTCAGAGCCGATCGCCGGCTGTCATCCGAACTGCTCCTCGCTCCGCTCCCGCCGTCCTCACTCGCATCAACTTCAAACTTCCAACGAAGCATGACCGATCCGAGTCCGGGAACAGCTAAAGCTAACTGGTATAATGAGTCAACCACTAATTCAGGTGATCTGTATCTAAGCGGCGGCCCACTCAGGTAATCCGCTGGATGCTGGCTGCGATCTCTTCCGGTTCGAAGACCCGCTTCCAGTCGTCGCGCATCAGCACCGGCTTGCCGAATTCGATGGCCTTGTTGCAGGCGTCGGAGAACACGCCTTTGGTTTCGCCGAAGATTACGGCGCCGAGCACATTCATGTGGCCGAGCAGGAAATCGAGGGCCGCCTGCTGGTCGACGCCCCGCGCCACGACCTCGTCGACAGCTTCCTTCATGACCACCAGCAGCGAGGCGCACACGGTCTCAGAAAGGCCGGGCTCGAGCAGCGCCATCTGCTCGACGGAAACGCGGTGCGAGCGCATCACCGGCGCCCAGATGATCTTGGCGATGGCCTCGCCCTTGGCGTAGTCCGCTTCCGGTCCCTGCATCAGTGCGCTGACCATGTGCTGCTTGGCCTTGACGCCGCCGAAATAATCCTTCTTGGCCGCCATGTCGGTTTCGTCATTGAAGATCGGCGGATGGCAGGGGTGGGTGACGAAGTAGGTCAGGTCGGGACGATCAGGCAAATGGCCGGCAAACGGCGCCGCGGCATCGAGAACGATCACCATCGTGCCCGGCGCAAGCTTGCTTTCGATGCTTGCCGCGACCTTGCCGATATGGGTGTCCGGAACCGCCAGGATCACCACCTCGGCGCCTTCCAGCGCCTCGTCGGCACTGACCGTATCGAAGCCCAGCCCGGTCTTCAGCCGCTCGCGCCCGGCGTCGCTGACCTCGACATGGCGGATCGTATAGGGCGAGCCGCGGAAATTGGTCGATAGGCGGTAACCCATTTTGCCGCCGGCACCGAACAGCGCGATCGTCGTCATCTAGCCTTGCTCCTAAACATTGAACGATGGTTTCGCCAATCGTCACCTTATATACTGGTATGATCACTCTACCATCTTGGCAAGAGAAATCATTCTCTGCTTTGTCACTGCGGCCTGATTGCCGCAGCGCCCGCCTTAGGTTTCGCCGTGCCGTCGCCGGCTGCGCTCTCGAGGGCGGCGGGGTCGATGGCGGCGCGCCGCGACAGCACCTGCCGGCCGGCCAGCGCCAGAACGAAAATGACCACGATGCCCTGGACGATGTCCTGCGCGCCGGGCGGCAGGCCGATGATCTGCATGGTCGTGACGATGAGGATCAAAAGGATGCTGGCGAACAATGTGCCGAGCGCCGTCGCGGAGCCGCCGAAGATCAGCGTCCCGCCCAGCACCACCGCGGCGATGGATTGCAGGAGATAGGGCTGGCCCATTTCAAGAAAGGCGCCGCCGATATAGGCGCCCAGCAGCAGCCCGTTGAGCGAGGCCAGCACCGAGGAGATGATGAAGGCCGAGGCGATGACCCGGTTGTTGCGGATCGCTGCTAGCCGCGCCGCCGCGCGGTTCTGGCCGACTGCCGAGAGCAGTTGTCCGTAAACGGTATAGCGTAGCACGAACGACGTTGCGGCGACGCCCAGGATGGCGATGACTGCCATGATCGGCACGCCCGCGACGCGGCCCGTCGCCAGCGTCTTCAACAGCGGACTGACGGCGAAGCCCGATATCGCGCGGTTCGACAGCAGCGTTGCGGTTGCCAGCACATAGCCCGTCGCCAGCGTGGCGATGATGGCCGGTATGTTCAGCCCGACGACGAGCAGCGCGTTGAGAGCGCCGACCGCAAGGCCGAGCAGGATCGCGGCGCCGACGCCGACGGCGAGGTTGGCGTCCTGGCCCTTGATGGTCAGCAGCGCCACGAAAGCGCTGAGCGTGATCACCGAGGCCACGGAAAGGTCGATATTGCCGCGCCCGGTGGTGACGACGAACATCTGGCCGATGCCGACGACCGTTAGGAACGAGGCCGACAGAACGATGCCCGACAGGCTGGAGAGGCTGAAGCGGTTGGTGACGATGGACAGCACCAGCCAGAGCAGCAGCACCCCGATCGCCGACCAGATCCAGCGGTTTTTCTGCGCCCAAGGGCTGAAGGCGGCAAGCGCGTTCATTGTTCGCTCCTGCGGTCCGCGGTCAGGCTGCGCAAGGTCAGCAGGGCGATGAGGATCAATCCCTGCGTCGCCGCATTGAAGTCGCTGCTCACGCTCAGCGTGCCGAGCAGGGCGCCGATCAACGCCAGCGTGACCGCGCCGGCGACGGCGCCGACCGGCGAGATGACGCCGCCCAACAGCGAACAGCCGCCCATCACCACGGCGGCGACGCTGAGCAGGGTGAATGAATTGCCGGAATTGATGTCGCTCGCCGTATTGATCGCCGTCAGCGACAGGCCGGCGGCGGCGGCGAACAGCCCGGCGACGAGGTAGCGCACCAGCGCGTAGCGCGTCGGCGACCAGCCGGAACGGATCATCGCGGTCGGATTGTTGCCGAAACCGCGCAGCACCACGCCGAGCGGCAGCCGGTCGATCACGAACACCACGATTGCCACCGCGGCGATGAGGATGATCGAGGTTGGCACGAAGCCGAGCGACCAGTTGAACATTGCCGACAGCCATTCGGGGCTGGCGCCGCCCGGCGTCGGCTGCAGCGCATAGCCTATCCCGACCCAGATGAAGGACGCGCCCAGCGTGACGACGATGGCCGGGATCTTGCGCGCCTGGATCAGGCCGCCGAGGCCGGCATAGGCGGCGATCGCCGCAGCCAGCGCCAGCGCGCCGAGCCACGGCTGGTCGTAGAGCAGCGTGGCGCTGAGCACGCTGACGAGCCCCGCGAACGCGCCGACGCCGAGGTCGATCTCGCTGCCGCCGACGATGAACATCTGCGCCGCGGTCACCAGTACCAGCGACAGCGCCGGCATCAGCAAGAGGTCGAGCCCGAAAATGGAGGCGACCGCCGGATTGGCCGAGATCATCACCGCCAGCACGGCGGCGAGGCCGATGAAGGGGGCAGCATTCACCAGCCTGCGGGCAAGCCCGGCGCCGGCAGCGCCGCTGCGTCCCGCACTGGCGGCTTTGTCCGTCTGCTGGGCAAAGGACGCTCCAACGACGGCTGATTCCGTGATCGCCTCGCCGGCCAGTTCCTTGACGATGCAGCCGCCTGAAAACACCAGCACGCGGTCGCAGGCCAGGAGTTCGGCATCTTCGGTCGTGTGCCAGATGAGCGTGCGCCCGCCTCGCGCAATGTCGTTGCAGAGGCGGTAGAAGTCCTGCTTGGTGGCGATGTCGACGCCGCGTGTCGGGTCGTCGAGCAGGACGATCGGCGTGTCGGCGACGAGCGCCCGGGCGACGAGCGCCTTCTGCTGGTTGCCGCCGCTGAGCTCCAATATGTTGGATCCGAAGCGGGTTTCGTCGAGCCGCAGCCGGCCGGCGGCATCCGCCGCTGCCGCGCGGTTGGCGCGGTCCGAGACCAGGCCCAGCGCCGGGCGGCGTGCCAGGGCGCCGATGCTGATGTTCCCAAGCACGCTCCACAAGGGGAACACGCCTTCCTTCTGGCGGTCGCCCGCGATGAAACCGGCTTCACCGTTCCTGGCGACGGCCGCATCCGTTCCGGAATCGGGCTTGAAGATTGCGTGCAGCAACTCCTTCTGGCCGCTGCCTTCGAGGCCTGCCAATCCGATGATTTCACCGCGGCCGATCTCGATGTCGCGGCCGAGTTCGGCCGTCAGGAACCCGGACAATCGCACCAGCGCTTCGCGGCTGCCGGTGGTGGCGGTACCATGCTGGTGGATCGAGTTGGCGTCGCCCCCCATGAGCTGCACCAGCCTGCCGATCGACGTCTCGGCCACATCGCCGCGCCAGGCGGTGCGTCCATTGCGCAGCACGACCACCTGGGTGGCGATGTCGATGATTTCCTGAAGCTTGTGGCTGATGAAGATGAAGGCGAGGCCGGATTTGGCCCGCTCGCGGATGAAGGCCCGCAACTGTCTCGAGCGATCGAGATCGAGCGAGGAGGTCGGTTCGTCAAGAACGATCAGCTTGACACCGGGGGTCGCGGCGGCGCGCGCAATCTCGACCATTTGCCGTTCGGCGATGGAGAGGTGGCCGACTTCGGCATTCACATCGATGCCGTTTGCGGGGAAGACGGCGTCCAGCGCCGAGCGGGCGCGCGCCCTGTAGAGTGCCCGCCAGCCCGGCCGGTTGGCGGCATCCGCCGGAATTTCCAGGAAGAAGTTTTCGGCCACAGAGAGGTTGGCGCACAGCGACAATTCCTGGTGCACCATGCGGATGCCGCGGCGCTGTGCTTCCGCCGTGTCGTAGCCGGCGAAGCCGATATTCTGGCCGGCAAACGAAATCGAGCCCAGGGTCGGCCACATCGCCCCGCACAGGATGCGCATCAGCGTCGATTTGCCGGCGCCGTTGCCGCCGACCAGCCCGATGATCTCGCCGGTGGAGACGGCGAGGTCGATCTCTGCATTCGCCAGCGTCGGTCCGAAGCTCTTGGTGATCCCGGAAAGCGAAACAACGCTCTGCCGGGTCGGATCGGCGAGCACCGCGGCGGCTGCGCCTTCCGGGGCTACGGCGAGATGGGACATTCGTCCTCCGTTTCTTCACGGGCAGGGACCGGGCGCGGCCGTTCCGCGGCGCCCGGTCCCTGGCATTGCCAACCTTACTTGCTCAGCAGGTTCTGCTTGACCCAGTCGAGCGAATAGCTGGGGCTGATGATCTGGCCGCCAGGCAGCTTTGCATATTCCTTGAGGTTGCCGGCATCGACGGTGGCCACCGGCATGATCATCATCTTGGGTGCCTTGGCGCCCTTGAGCAGCGACAGGCCGAGCCAGAACGCGGCGCCGCCAATACCGGGCGTGGTGTTCATCGAGACCGTCTGGTAGCCGTTCTTGGCGTTCTCCTCGGCCCACCATTTGACGAAGTCGGTGCCGCCGCCGCCTTCGATGATCGGCATCTTGCCGGCATAGTCGCCGCCATACTGGACGAACGCCTGGGCGATGCCGACATCGTCGCTGCCGCCTTGTGCGAGCACGGCGTCGACATGCGGCAGGGAGGGCAGCACGTTGGCGATGGCCGCCTGTGCGACCGACGCGGTCGCCTGGCCATAGACCGTGGCGACAACCTTGATATCGGGATATTTGGCCAGCACCGACTGTTGCGCGTTGAACATGTCGTTGTCGGGCGCCGAACCCTTGACGCCGCGCACCTGGATGACGTTGCCCTTGCCGCCGATCATCTTGAAGACGGCCTCGGCCTGGGCTGCCTTGTAGCCCTTGAAGTCGAAGTTGAGCTGGTAGTTGCAGGGCGCCGAGGCGACCGAATCGAACGAAACGACGATGATGCCGGCCTTGCAGGCTTTTTCGATGATCCCGTTGACCGCGGTTTCCGACGCGGCATCGACGGCGAGCACGTCGACCTTCTTGAGGATCAGCTCGGCGATCTGGCTGTTCTGCTGCGCCACCGAGCCGTCGCCGTTCATGACGATGTAGTCGGCAATCTGGCCGGCCGCCTTGGCTTCCTTGGCCGAGGCTTCGAAAGCCTCCACCATCTGGTGCCGCCAGGTGTTGCCGTAATAGGCGTTGGCGAGCGCGATCACCGGCGCATCCGGTGACGCCATTGCCGGCACAGCCGAGACGCTGACCAGCGCGGCGCCGGCAAGCGCCGCCACGGTTGAAAACTTCATGATATTTTCCTCCCAAAAAACACCGGCCGATACGTCGGCCTTCTGCCATTCCGTTACGACGTCCTCCGAAAGACGCCATACCAGCTACATGTTATACCAGCATACCAAATAGGCAAGCGGGCACCGGAACCTCGATTGCCGAAACCTCCTTCGATTTAAGGACGAGACGAAGCTCGGCCGTCAGCTTCGTTCTTCCTTGGCCAAACGGAGCCGGCCTGCTCCAGCAACTGGTGACCAGTCCAAAGTCGGCCGTAGACGGACGTTAGGTCATCATATATGTAATGTCAATCGATGGCGCGACCCTTGTCTGCCGACGCGACTCGGGATCGATTGTTCCGCGAACACCCCAGGGAGGGACAGATGGAGCCGGTCCAGAAAAAGAAATTGTATGTGGAGGTGCTTGACCGGCTGATGGCGGCAATCTCGACGTCCGAATTCCCGCCCGGCTCTCAATTGCCGTCGGAAAAGGAACTAATGACGATGATCGGCGTCGGCCGGCCCTCGATCAGGGAAGCGATGCTGTCGCTGCAGCAGATGGGACTTATCAGGATCTCGCACGGAGAACGTGCCCGCGTCATCAATCCGACGCCTGATGTCATCGTCGATCAGGTCTCCGCGGCGATGGTCATGATGCTGGCGACGAACTCTCGCGGGCTCGAAGAACTCAAGGAAGTCAGGCTCTTGCTGGAAACCGGCCTGGTTCGGATAGCCACGCGGCGCGCCACGGCCAAGAGTCTGGAACGCCTCGCGGAGACCTTGCGTCATTTGCGCGAGGCAAAGGGCGACCAGGCCCGGTTCGTGGCGGCCGACATGGAGTTCCACGCCGTCATTGCGGAGATGAGCGGCAATTCGATGATAGCGGCGGTGGCGAAGGGAATGCTCGAATGGCTGTCCCGTTTCAAGCGGGATCTGGTGGCGATGAAAGGCGCCGAGCGGCTGACGGTCGAGGAGCATGAGCGGATCTACAAGGCAATCGCCGGCGGCGATCCGGAAGGCGCGAGCGCGGCAATGGCCGACCACATTGGCCGCGCCAACGAGCTCTATTCGAAACTGGCCGGCGGTGGAGCCGGCTGAGCGGCCGCCGAAATTTTTTTGCCCGAGAAAACTCATATGATGACATGATTTCTTTTTGGTGCTAACGGTCACTCCGTGAACGTCATTCCAGTCGGGAAGCCTGCATTGTCCGGTCGCCTCCGCGCCACCTATCTGATCGAAACCCGCTACCCGCTGGAGGTTGCCGCGGCTGCGATGGCGGGCGAACAATCAAGCGGGACTTTCCGCGCCATACCCGGAGAAACGCCGGAGCTGCTGCGCAGGTTCGGAGCCCGCGTCGAATTCATCAGCGATGTTGCCGAGGTCGACAGCGAGGCGTTGCCGTTCTCGCGCTCGCCAAAAAATGCGACCGTGAGGCCGCACCGGGCCAAGGTGGGCCTTTCCTGGAACATCGAGAATACGGGGACAGTGCTGGCTTCGGTCTGGTCGACGGTTCTCGGCAATCTATTCGAGCTGCATCATTTCTCGGCCATGCGTCTCCTCGACGTTACCTTTCCCGATGCCTTCGCGGATGCCTACCCAGGGCCGGCCTTCGCCGTCGAGGGAACGCGTCGCCTGACCGGCGTCGACGGGCGTCCGCTGATCGGCACCATCGTCAAGCCGAGCGTTGGTCTTACCCCGCAGGAGACGGCGGCCCTGGCCGACACGCTGATTGCCGCGGGGCTTGATTTCATCAAGGACGACGAATTGATGGGGGACCCTCCGCATTCGCCGTTCGAACACCGGTTCGAAGCGGTCATGGCGGTGATAGACAGGCACGCCGACAGGACCGGGCGCAAGGTCATGTATGCGGCCAACATTTCCGGGGACATCGACGCCATGCGTCGCCAGCTGGATCTGATCGAGCGCCGTGGCGGGACCTGCGCCATGCTGGTCCTGAATTCTGTCGGCCTGTCCGCCGTCATCGAGATGCGCCGCCACTCCGCCGTTGCGCTGCACGGCCATCGGGCCGGATGGGGCCTCTTCAGCCGCTCTCCCGATCTCGGCATGAGCTATCTCGCCTATCAGAAATTCTGGCGCCTGGCGGGCATCGACCACATGCACGTCAACGGGTTGTCCAACAAGTTCTGCGAGCCGGACGAATCGGTGATGGCGTCGGCCCATGGCTGTCTCACCCCGATGTTCGAGCGGGCTGGCCGTCCCGATACGGTCATGCCGGTGTTTTCGTCTGGACAGACCGCTGTGCAGGCAGCCGAGACCTATACGAGGCTCGGCTCGGACGATTTCATCTATTGCTGCGGCGGCGGGATCATGGCGCATCCAGGCGGGCCGGCCGCCGGCGTTCGAAGCCTGCATGATGCTTTCGAAGCCGCGGCGGCAGGGATTCCCGCACGCGACTATGCCGCCACGCATCCGGAGCTCGAAGCCGCGCTGCAAGCGTTCGGCTGAATCTGCGCCATCGGCGCGCCATCAAGGCAAATGGGAGAGAAAGCAAATGACGACATCCGTGGCGGTGCTTGGGGCCGGAGGGAAGATGGGCTTCCGCGTGACACGCAAGTTGATCGAAGCGGGCTACGATGTCCGCGCCGTGGAGATCGGCGAGGCCGGCCGCAAGCGGCTGGGAGAGGCCGATATCGGCGCCGTCGCCATGGACGAGGGCATTCCCGGCGCCAAGGTGGTGGTAATGGCCCTGCCGGACAATGTCATCGGCCAGGTGGCGCGGCAGATCTCGCCGATGCTTGCCGCGGGCACCATGATCCTCATTCTGGATGCGGCAGCGCCCTATGCCGGCGACTTGCCCGGCGATCGGCCGGATCTCACCTATTTTGTCGGCCATCCCTGCCACCCCCCGCTGTTCGGCGACGAGACGGAATGGGCCGCGCGTCGCGATTACCATGGCGGCATCGCCAGGCAATCGATCGTCTGTGCCCTGATGCAAGGTCCGGAAGAGCACTATGCGCTTGGCGAGGAAGTGTGCAGGGCCATGTGGTCGCCGATCATCGACAGCCATCGCGTCACGGTCGAACAACTGGCGATCCTGGAGCCGGGCCTGTCCGAAATGGTGGCCATGCCCTTCGTCGACACCATGGTCGAGGCTGTCGAGGAGTGCGAACGCAAATATGGCATTCCCAGGAAGGCGGCGCTGGACTTCCTGATAGGTCATCTGAACGTCGAGATCGCCATGTGGTTCGGCTTCTCTCCGAAAGTGCCGTCCGATGCGGCGCTGCGCCTGATGCGATTCGCCAAGGGCGTCGTGGTCCGGGACGACTGGCGCGAAGCGCTCACACCGGCCAAGGTGAAGGAAGCTTCGGAATTGATCGTCTACGGCAAGGGAGCCTGAGCCCTGCCTTCGCCGGCCCGGATCATATCGGTATCGACCGCGCTCTTCGATGGCTATTCCATGGAATTGGCCATCGAGGAGATTGCGGCGGCCGGCGCCCTCCATGTCGAGCCGGCCTTCATTCGCGGCTATGTCGATTTCGATGAAGGCATGTTTGCGGCTGCGCACGCCGCGAAGCTGCGCCAGGCAGCGGAACATGCCGGGCTCGGGATCAATGCCGTGTCGGCTCATCTCGACCTGTCGGGGGCCGATGCCCCCGACGCCTTGTCCCGGCGCATCGGCTTTGCCGCCGGTCTTGGTGCGTCCTTCCTGATTACCAATGCCGGCCCGGCGAGAAACAGCGCGGCGATCCGCAAAACGATTGACGCCCTCCTGCCGAGGCTGGAGGAAGTCGGCATCGTGCTGGCGCTCGAGAATCCCGGACATGGCCAAGGCGATCTGCTCGGCAGTGCCCGGATGGGGGCAAGCTTCATTCGGGACATCGCATCGCGACACGTGCGCCTGAACCACGACGCCGGAAATGTCTTTACCTACAGCAACGAGACGGTGCAGCCGGCGCCAGATATCGCTGATGCCATCGAGGCGATTGGGCATGCCCATCTGAAGGATGTCGCGAGCACCGGCGAGGGATGGGCGTTTTGCGCCATCGGCGACGGCTCGATCGGCTACGGACCGTACTGGGCAGCGCTTCCCGCGACGCTGCCGGTCAGCATCGAACTGCCATTGCGGCTGCAGCGCCCCCAGCGCCGTGATCCCCAACGGCGGAGCGCGCCGGTGGATATCGCCACCATTCGGAGCGCGCTGCGGCGTTCACTGGATTTCGTCAATTCGCTGGAGATCGCAAAGAGCAGCACCTTCTGAACAGCGAAAGGTGGTTCCTTGCCTTTGCGAGAGCCGGCTATCCACGCTCCGGGAACATCGCCTTCAGCCCTTCACGCGAGGCCTTGGCGACGCCGCGTTCGGTGATCAGGCCGGTGACCAGCCGCGCCGGCGTCACGTCGAAGGCGGGGTTTGCCGCGGGCGTCGCTTCCGGCGAGACGCGCACCTGGGCGATCTCGCCGCTCGCGGTCTTGCCCCACACCAGCGAAACCTCGTCGCCGGAGCGTTCCTCGATCGGGATTTCGGCAAGCCCGTCGCCCACCGTCCAGTCGATGGTCGGCGAAGGCAGCGCGACATAGAACGGCACGTCGTTGTCTGCGGCGGCGAGTGCCTTCAAATAGGTGCCGATCTTGTTGCAGACGTCGCCGTCGGCCGTCGTGCGGTCGGTGCCGACGATGACCATGTCGATTGCGCCGCGCTGCATCAGATGGCCGCCGGCATTGTCGACGATCAGCGTATGCGGCACGCCGTGGCCGGCCATCTCCCAGGCCGTCAACTGGGCGCCCTGGTTGCGCGGCCGCGTCTCGTCGACATAGACATGGACCGGAATGCCGGCCTCCGTTGCCAGGTAGATCGGCGCGGTGGCCGTGCCGTAGTCGACGGTAGCCAGCCAGCCGGCGTTGCAATGGGTCAGGATGTTGACGGTTTCGCCCGGCTTTTTGCGCGCCGCGATGTCCTTGATGATGGCGAGACCGTTCTCGCCGATGGCGCGATTGAGCCCGACATCCTCGTTGGCGATCTCGCTGGCGCGACGATAGGCGGCTGCGGCGCGTTGTTCCGTCGGCAGCGGCCGCAGGAACCGCCGCATCTCATCCAGCGCCCAGCGCAGATTGATCGCCGTCGGACGCGTCTCGTGGAGCGTCTCCCAGACGGCATCGAGCGCGGCATCCGCCGGATCGTCCGCCATCTGCATGGCAACGCCATAGGCAGCGGTGACACCGATCAGCGGCGCGCCGCGCACCCACATGTCGCGGATGGCGGTGGCGATGCCATTAACGGTGTCGACCTTCACGATACGGAAGTCATGCGGCAGCCAGCGCTGGTCAATGATCTCCACCGAGCGCCCATCGTCGCTCAGCCAGATGGTGCGATAGTGGCGCTCGCCGACGTTCAAATGCGGTTCTCCTGTTCGATCAGCGCGGCCAGGTTGTTGACCTCGTCGATGCTGTGAATATGACGCCTGTTGACGGCGATGTGGCGGCCGAACTTCAGCGCCCTCGCTTCACATGTGGCGCGCAGGTCTTCGTCGGCAATGGTTTCGAAATCGGCATTGTGGGCGAGGCCGAGGATGCGCCGGTGCACCTCGATGCCGGCAAAGCCGAGGAGGTCGTCCCATATCTGGTGCAGCACATGGTCGAGCGCCTGTTCTGCGCCCAGCCTGTCGCCCTGATCCTCGAACAGGCTCTTTTGATAAAGCATGCCGTTGCGCTCCGTGCGCCACAGATGCGAGAATTCGGTGCGGAACACCGACCACGTCTGCGCCGTGACATCGAGCAGATAAGCGCGCATGGCGTCGCGCTTGCCGCTCTGCTCATGACCCCGCTGCGAGAAGAAGGCCATCCAGAAATTGGCGAGCAACATGCCGACGTCGAACGCCATCGGCCCGTAGAAGGCGAATTCAGGGTCGATCATCCTGGTCTCTGTATCCGTGACCATGATCGAGCCGGAATGCAGGTCGCCATGCAGCAATGTCTCTGCATTGGCGGCGAAAAGATGCTTCAGGCGCTGCGCTTCCACCTTGAGGTCGCGGTCGGCGCGCAACTCGGCGACCAGGGCGTCGAGTTGCGGCGAAGTGTGCCGGTTCATCTTGGCGTCGAAATAGGGGTCGGAGAACACCAGGTTCTCGGTGATGTCGCACAGCTCGACATTGTCGGCGAACAGCGCCAGATCCGCCTTGCGTTCCTTGGTCACCATCGAGAAGTCGGAGCCGCGGAACAGGGTGCGGGCCATGAACAGCCCGATATCCCTGGCGATGTTCGGCAATTGCCGGCCCTCGATCAGCGCCCGCCGCAAAATGATGTGCGGCGACAGATACTCCATGATGATCAGCGCCTGGGTCTCGTCGAAATGGTAGATGGCCGGCACCGAGCCCGGCGCGCGCGCCTCCTGCCGCGTCAGCGCGTGATATTCGAAGAAGGAACGCTTCAGCGGCAGCGGCCAGCTGTCGCCGACCAGCCGGACATAGGGCAGGGCCTGCTTGACGACAGCCGCGCCCTTGTCGCCCTCGACGATGAAGACGAGATTCAGATTGCCATCGCCGACCTCGCGCACCTTCCAGCGGCTGGTGTCCTCGCCGATGCGCTGGGTGAGCGCCTCGTTGCTGCCGAGCCGCGTGGCGAGCGTCTCCACCGACAGTGCTTCGAACGGCGTCTTCCCGGTCATCCTCACCTCTCCTGCTCGTCCCCTATAGTAGCGGAGCCACGGCGGCGGGGCCAAGCTAGGTAGCGCTCTGGCAATTGTCAATCGTGTTGACAATTGCCGACGTAGCCCATAGCGTCACCGTCAGGGAGGAACGCATGGTCGGCAATGCCGTGTTCCGCGTAGAGGGACTGAGGAAATCCTTTGGCCGCAACGAGGTGCTTGGCGGCGTCTCGCTCGAACTCCATGCCGGTGAAGTGACCGTCCTGATGGGCGCCAACGGCGCCGGCAAATCCACCCTCGTCAAGATCGTCAGCGGCGTCTACGAGCGCGACGGCGGCACCATGACCCTGGCCGGCCAGGACTTTGCGCCGGGAAGACCGGCGGAAGCGATCCGCGCTGGCGTCGTCACCGTTCACCAGAACATCAATGACGGTGTCGTCGCCGACCTTGACGTGGCCACCAACCTGACATTGGACAGGCTGAGCGGCAGTGGCGCCCCGGTGCTCTTCAACCCGGTCCGTGTGCGTCGCGAGGCCAAGGCGGTTGCCGACCGCATGGACCTGGCGATCGACTTGAAGGCGCGCGTCAGCGATCTCTCGCTGGCCGATCGCCAGATGGTGGCGATTGCCCGCGCGCTGGCACATCAGCCGAAAGTGCTGATCCTCGACGAACCCACCTCATCGCTATCGAGCGCCGAAGCCGATCGGCTTTTTGCGCTGGTCGACAGGCTGCGCGCGCAAGGCGTGGCGATCCTCTATATCTCGCACCGCATGTCCGACATAAGGCGGCTTGCCGACCGCATCGTCTCGATGCGCGACGGCGCCGTGTCCGGCGTCTTCGACAAGAAGCCGCTCGACTACGAAGGTGCGGTCAATGCCATGCTCGGCCGCAAGATCCACCTCGACCAGATCGTCGCCAGGCACTCGGCCAAGGCGGTGCTGACCGTCGAAGGCCTGCGCATCGCCCAGGGCGCCAGGCCGATCTCGCTGACCCTTGGCGACGGCGAGGTCGTTGCCGTCACCGGGCTGGTCGGCGTCGGCAAGACAGCGCTTGCCGAGACGCTATTCGGCGTGCGCAGGCCGATCGCCGGCACCATGACGATGAACGGCAAACCCTACGCGCCGCGCTCGGCCGGCGATGCGATCGCCGCCGGCGTCTTCCTCATCGCCAAGGATCGCGCCACCAGCGGCATCGTCGGCGGCTTCAACATCGAGCGCAATGTCAGCCTGCCGTTCCTGAGGCGGATGTCGAACCTGGGCGTGCTCAAGCGCCGCCTCGAACGCGCCACGGCGCGCCGGCAGATCCAGGAACTGGGCATCGTCTGCCGCTCCGAGAAGGACGAGATGTCGGCATTGTCCGGCGGCAACCAGCAGAAGGTGATGGTCGCCCGCTGGATGGCGCAGGATGCAAGCCTGTTCATTCTCGATGAGCCGTTTCAGGGCGTCGACATCTCGGCGAGGCGCGACATCGCCGCCAAGCTGAGGGCAAGCGCCAATGGCCGCGCGACGCTTTTGTTCGTCACCGAACTCGACGAGGCGCTGGAGACGGCCGACCGTATCCTGGTGATGTCGGAGCAGACCGTCGTCGGCGAACACCGCAACGCGGACATCGATCTCGATCGCCTGCTGGCCGAGGTGGCCGGCGGGCTGCCGCACCGCGCGGCTTGACCGGCTGGAATTGAAGAGCTGACGATGACAATTGGAATGGAGAGCATGGGTTCGAGTTGGGTAAAAACGGCAGCGGCGCGCGGGGGCGCTGAATGACGCAGCGCAACCACGCCATCCGCTACGGTTTCATCGTCCTGTTGTTCGGGCTCGTCGCTTATTTCGCGATCGCCGCCGACGGTTTCGTTTCGCCGCAAAGTGCGGTCTTCATTTTCCAGTCGGTCGCCATCACCGGCGTGCTGGCGCTTGGTGTCACCGCCACGCTGGTCGTTGGGGGTTTCGACCTGTCGATCGGCTCGGTCGCCACGTCAGCCATGATGGCGGCGGCCTATGTCATGGTCGTGCTGGAGCAGAACGCTGTCATCGCGGTCATCGTCTGCCTGCTGATCGGCGTTATCGTTGGGCTCATCAATGGTTGGCTGATCGTCTATATGCGCGTGCCGGACCTGCTGGCGACGCTCGGCATGATGTTCCTGCTGGTCGGCCTGCAGCGTATCCCGACCGAAGGCCGCTCGATCGCCACCGGCATGACCATGCCCGATGGCTCGGTCGCCAACGGCAAGTTCGGCGAGGCGTTCCTGGCGCTCGGCCGCCACCGCTTCGACTTCTTCATTCCCAATCTCGTTCCGGTCTCGGTCGTCGTCCTGGCGGTGCTCGCGGTGCTGATCTGGTTCTTCCTCGAATACACCCGCTTCGGCCGCATGATGTATGCAGTCGGCTCCAATGAGCGCGCCGCCGAACTCGCCGGCGCGCCTGTCAAGGCATACAAAATCTGGGCCTATATCATTTCAGGAGTTTTTGCCTCGATCGGCGGTATTTTGCTCGCCGCCCGGCTTGGACGCGGCGACATCGCCTCGGGTAATAATCTTCTGCTCGACGCTGTCGCCGCGGCGCTGATCGGCTACGCGGTGCTCGGCGCCGCCAAGCCGAACGCGTTCGGCACGGCCGTCGGTGCGGTCTTCGTAGGCGTCCTTCTCCAGGGTCTGACGATGATGAACGCGCCGTACTACACGCAAGATTTCATCAAGGGCGCCGTTCTGGTCGTCGCCCTTGTCTTCACCTTCGCTCTTTCCGGCAGGGGCAGGACATAGATTTCGACCGGGTTGCATTTCAACAAGTGGAGGAAACGACGTGAACATCACAAGAAGACTTTTGGGCAAGGCAGCGCTCGGGCTCGCCGGCGCGGCGTTGCTGATGCAGGGGACGGCCCTGGCTGCCGATCGCCCGGCACCGTTCGACAAGCCTGGCGTCAAGATCGCCCTGGTGCGCTATCTCTCGACCGGTGACTTCTTCCAGGCCTATCTGTCCGGCGTCGAGGCGCAGGCCAAGGCCCTCGGCGTCGACCTGCGCGTGCTCGACAGCCGCCAGGACGCCGCCCTCCAGGCCGACATGGTCGACCAGGCCATCGCGCTTGGCGTGCAGGGTATCATCATCCAGCACGGCCTGACGGAATCGATGAAGGACGCCGCCCAGCGCGCGGTCGACGCCGGCATCAAGGTGGTCGCTTTCGACGTCAACGTCGAAAACCCCAAGATCCCGCAGATCGAGCAGTCAGACCGCGACCTTGCGCGCCTCGCGCTCGAGCAGGCGGTCAAGGACAATGGCGAGAGCTGGAAGGCCGGCTATGTCTATGTCGCGGGCATAGCCCCGCTCGACCGCCGCAATGAAACATGGGTCGACGTGAAGAAGAAATACTCGGGCATCAACGAAGTCGCCATGTTCGGCACGCTGGACAACCCGATCGCCAACTCGGTCGCCAACCAGGCGCGCTCGGTGCTGACCGCCCATCCCGACATCAAGGTGATGTTTGCTCCCTATGACGAGTTCGCCAAGGGCGTGAAGATCGCCGTCGACGAGGCGGGCCTGAACAAGGACATCAAGATCTATTCGGCCGACATCTCGACCTCCGACATTGCGGCGATGCGCGAGCCCGACAGCGCCTGGGCGGCAACCGCGGCCACCAACCCGGCCGTCGTCGGCCAGGTCTCGGTGCGTGCGCTGGCGCAGCTGCTGGCCGGCGAAGACCCCGGCCACAACGTCGTCGTGCCGCCGACGCTGATCACCCAGAAGGACCTTCTCGACAAGGACATCAAGAACATGGAAGACCTATCGGCCAAGCTGCCGCAGTTCGCCCATGCTGATGTCGCCATGCCGGCCTGGATGCCGAACCCGAACGCGAAGTAGGCCAATCGATATTGCAATTCGCTCACACTTGGAACAGCCGCTTGCAGCAAGTGCAGGCGGCTTTTTTGCTGTCTTCATTCGTTGAACAGATCGGAGTAGGAGCCGGTGCGGGCAAGCCGCAGCTCATCGTCGGCAATGCGGTAGATCAAGAGCCAATCAGGTTCTACATGCGCATCCCGATAGTCTTTCCAGTCGCCTTTTAGAGGGTGATCCTTATAACGCGCCGGCAGTTCCAGTCCGGCGATGAGCAGGCCCAACAACTCGCGCAATTTAGCGAGGTCTTTGCCACGCTTCTCCATGCGCTTAACGTCCCTGCGGAATTGCCCGGAGTGAACGGGCGTCGGCATGTCAGATGCCCAAATCCTTGAACAATTCGTCGGCTGACGCGAAACGCTTGCCTTTGCCTTTTTCCAATTCGGCAATGGCCTTTTGGGTGGTTGCGTTCGGCACCTTCACCGGAAAGGGAAATTCCTTGTCGGCGGCGACGCGGACCAGCAGCAGGCGAATGGCGTCGGAGACCGACAGTCCCATTGCCGCCAGGGCTTCGGTAGCCTGGTCCTTTGTCGCGGCATCAATTCGAGCGCGGACAACCGTATCCGTAGCCATGTTGCGACTCCTTACTGTTGAGCCACAATGTAGCTACAAACGGGTGTTCTTGCAAGCCTGCCGTCTGCGCTGTGCGTGACCGTGCTACCGCAGCGCCGCCGCGATATTGCCGCCGTCGACCGTCGTTACGTCGGCGGTTGTGCGGTCGGCCAGCGCGTGGTGCAGGAAAGCCTGCGCCACGTCCTGCGCCGTCACCTCCTGGCCGAGCAGATTGCCGGACATGTACTCTTTTTCCGACACGCCGCGTGCGCCCGATCGGCTGGCGATCATGGCGTCGGTCAACAGCCCGGAGCGGATGCGGTCGGCATTGACGGCGTTGGAACGGATGCCATGCGCGCCGTAATCCAGTGCATATTGCCTGGACAGGAACAGCGTCGCCGCCTTCGGCACGCCGTAGGCGCCGAATTTCGGACCCGGATTGACCGCCTGCTTAGAGGTGTTGAACAGGAGAGCGCCGCCGGTACCCTGTTCGAGCATGATGCGCACCGCGTTCTGCGCCACCGACTGGTGGGCGAAGAAATTGAGCTCGAAGCTCTTGCGCAGCAGCGCGTCGTCAAGTTCGCCGATCCGGCCTTCCCAGGCGGCACCGGCATTGGACACCACTATGTCGACGCCGCCATACACGGCGACCGCCTTGTCGAAGGCTGCACGCACTTGGTCCGGATCGGTGATATCGGCGGCGACCCCGATCGAATTGTTGCCGGCCTTCTTGGCGGTTTCAGCGGCTTTTTCGCCATCGAGATCGACGACCACCGCATGCGCGCCATTATCCGCAAACAGCTTGGCGGTCGCCGCACCGATCGCACCGGCACCGCCAGTGATCAGCACGACCTGGCCGGTCAGCGGCTTCGGCTTGTTGGAGGCGAGTTTGGCCTGTTCCAGCGACCAGTATTCGAGCGGGAACAGGTCGGCCTTGGAAAGCGGATGAAAACGGCCGACCGCCTCGGCGCCACGCACGGCCTCGATCCACATTTCGCCGACATCGGAAGCGATCCTGGCATCCTTCAGCGTGCGGCCATGGCCGAACATGCCGAGCCCCGGCACCAGCGTCAGCCGCGGCATCGGGTCGAGCATGGTGCGTTTGACGTCGTCGAGCGCGTCATTGGTCTCGAAATAGGCGCGGTATTCCTTGGCGAAGGCGTCGACATGGTTCTTGATGACGGCCTTGTAGTCGCCGGCCTTGTCCGCATCTGGCGCCGGCACCGCCATCGGCCCGGTCTTGATGCGGATCGACAGGTCCGGCGTCGACACGCCGCGCGCGGCGTAGTCGGCGATCTCGGCCGAATTGATGAAATCGACGATCGCATCCGAGGTGCGGAAATCGCTGATCATGCGGTCGAAGCGGCCTTCGCCGCGTGCCACCGCCACGGCGCCGCGCAACATAGGAGCGATGGAAGCCGGCGTCGCGAGCTTCGCCGGAAGCGCGGCCTTTGCCGCCCTCGGCTTGGCGTGGCTGGCAACATACTCCTCGGCGACATTCACATAATGGATCATCCGGTCGTAGGCCTGCTTGGCGTCGTCGCCGAAGGTGAAGATGCCGTGCTTGTCGAGGATCAGTCCTTCCACATCAGGGTCGGCGTCGAAAACATCGGCCGCCGCCTTGGCGAGGTCGAAGCCCGGCATGATGTAGGGCACGTAACCCATCTTGGCCCCGAACACCGTCTTCACCAGCGGCTTGCTGTCCTCCTGGTCGACGATCGCCAGGATGGCGGTCGAGTGCGTGTGGTCGACGAATTTGTGCGGCAGGAAGGCATGCAGCAAAGTCTCGACCGAAGGATTGGGCGAGGACGGATCGATGAGGTTCGCCCGCTGCAGCGCGACCATGTCCTCGTCGGAGAGCTTGTTCAGCGCGCGCGCCTTGATGAGCGCGCCCATCTTCACCGCCGGCAAGCCCTGCGGCTCGATGACGGCCATGTCCCAGCCGCTGCCCTTGACGCACAGCACGTCCCATTCGTCGCCGACGAGGTCGGTCGCCTTGGTCTTGCAGGAAGTGTTGCCGCCGCCATGCAGCACCAGTCGCGGTTCGCCGCCCAGCAGGCGCGTCGTGTAGACGCGCAGCGCGAGATCGCGTCCGACGCCTTTCTTTGCATAGTCGGCAACCATCTTCTCCGCGTCGCCGTCATTCCACAGGTTCTTCATTAGCTTCGTCCAGTTGCTGTCATAGTGGTGAAACAGGAATGCCACGACGCCTTGATGACGGGCGCGGCAGGAATGGTCTCTAGGATACCTTTTTGCCTGGCGCTCCGGCATGATCCAGAAGCCGCTGCGCCATATCGGCGCCGACCACCAGATGCGTGCAAAGGCCGCCGGCGATCGCAGCGAGCAGGGGTTCGAACTTGCTGTTCTCCTGCACCACCATCAGCCGCTTCTGAATGGCGCGCAGCGAGGAAAGCTCCGCCGAGATCACCCGCCGGTTGTAGCCGCAGTCGAGCACCTTGCCCTCGGCATCGATGATCTGCCCGGCAATGACGCCGGCCGCGCCCGCCTTGCGCAGGTCGGCCATTTCGTCTGATGTCAGCGCGCCGCATTTGACCAGATGGCTGTCGGCATCGACGGCGCCGACCGAATACAGCGCCAGATCGCATTCGTGGATGCTCGACAGCTGTTCGCGGATTACAGGCTCGGCCCGCAGGCCGCGCGCCAGCTCTTCGGTGGTCAGCACGAGCGGCGCGTAGAAATTGATGCCCTTGGCGTTGAGCCGCCGGGCGATCTCCATCGTGCACTGGTCGGGACGATAGGAATAGGGCGCGCCGAGATTGCCGCAGAGCTGCACCACGGTGACATCCTGGAGATCGGCGTAGGACATGATGTCGGCGATCATGTAGACGGTGCGTCCCCAGGCGACGCCGATGCGGTCGCCTTTTTTCACCAGTTCGAGAAAGACGCTCGCCGCCAGCACCGCGATGTCGGTGGCGGGATCGGCGATATGGCCGTTTTCCGGCGCGATCCAGACCGCGTCGAGACCGAGTGCATCCTCGAGCTTACGCGCCATGACGTCGTCGGTGAAAAGCTGGGTCGAGGTCGAGATGTTGACGATGCCGGTCTCTCGCGCCTTGCGCAGATACATGGCAACCGAGGCGCGGGAAATGTTAAGCTGGCTCGCCACCTGGTCCTGGCGCAGGCCATGCGCATAATAGAGCCAGGCGGCCTTGTGGATAAGTTGTTCTGCCGGTCGGATTGCCATGCCTTCTCCTCGGCTGACATTAGTCACGGCTCTCGACAAAAGTCAAACCGCGCGGAGGTACGCGATGCCTTTACGCGCGCCAAATCTAGATCATCATTGCGCCAGACGCGCTTTGTCGTGGCATCGTTGCTGGTGACGCGGCCCCAGCCTGTGGTTAGAACATGTCGGCAAAGGGACATACGGGGAGGACACGATGGGCAACCCTTACGAACAGGATCTCGACAGGAACGCTGCCAACCACCAGCCGCTGACGCCGCTCACCTATCTGGAGCGGGCAGCCAAGACCTATCCCGATCATGTCGCCATCATCCATGGCCGGCAGCGCGTGACGTATCGCGATTTCTGGCGGCGTTCGCTGCAGCTCGCCTCGGCGCTCTCCAGGCGCGGCATAGGCAAGGGCGACACGGTGACGGTGATGCTGTCGAACACGCCGCCGATGCTGGAGGCACATTTCGGCGTGCCAATGACCAAGGCGGTGTTGCATTCGCTCAACACTCGCCTCGACGCCGCCGTGATCGCTTTCCAGCTCGACCATGCCGGGACCAGGGTGCTTATTGTCGATCGCGAATTCTCCGGAGTGGTTCGGCAAGCGCTCGATCTGGCCAAGGTGAAGCCCCTGGTCATCGACTATGACGATCCCGACTACGCCGCGGACGCTCCCTATCCGAAGGGTGGTCGCATCGGCACTCTTGATTACGAGGCCTTCGTTGCCGAGGGCGAGGAGAATTTCGCCTGGTCGATGCCAGACGACGAGTGGGACGCCATTTCGCTCAACTACACCTCGGGCACGACAGGCAACCCGAAAGGCGTCGTCTATCATCATCGGGGTGCTGCGCTGATGGCCTACGCCAACACCGTCCATGCCGGCATGGCCAAGCACGCGGTCTATCTGTGGACACTGCCGATGTTCCACTGCAATGGCTGGTGCTTTCCGTGGACCTTGGCCGTCCAGGCCGGCACCCATATCTGTCTGCGCTGGGTTCGGCCGAAGCAGATCTACGACGCCATCGCCGACCATGGCGTCACCCATCTGTGCGGCGCGCCGATCGTCATGTCGGTGCTGATCAACGCCAGGGATGAGGACAAGCGCCAGTTCCCGCAAGCCGTCACCTTCAACACGGCCGCCGCGCCGCCGCCGGAAGCGGTGCTCACCGGCATGGCCGATGCCGGCTTCGCCGTCACGCATCTCTATGGTCTGACCGAGACCTACGGCCCGGCGGTGGTGAACGAATGGCACAATGAGTGGGATCATCTGGAGAAGGGGCAGAGGGCCACGAGGAAGGCCAGGCAAGGCGTCCGCTACGCCGCGCTCGAAGGCCTCACGGTGATGGATCCCGAAACGATGACGCAGACGCCCGCCGACGGCCAGACCATCGGCGAGGTCATGTTTCGCGGCAACATCGTCATGAAAGGCTATCTCAGGAACCGCAAGGCCACCGACGAGGCGTTCGCCGGCGGCTGGTTCCACTCCGGCGATCTCGGCGTCATGCATGCGGATGGATATATCCAGCTCAAGGACCGCTCCAAGGACATCATCATTTCGGGCGGCGAGAACATTTCCTCGATCGAGGTCGAGGACGCGCTCTACAAGCACCCGTCCGTTGCGTCTTGCGGCGTGGTGGCGCGGGCGGACGAGAAATGGGGCGAGGTGCCGGTCGCCTATGTCGAGCTGAAGCCTGGCAAGACGGCGACCGAGGCAGAGATCATCGAGCATTGCCGCGCGCTGCTTGCCCGCTTCAAGCTGCCGAAAGCGGTGGTGTTCGCCGAGATCCCCAAGACCTCGACGGGGAAGATCCAGAAATTCCGGCTAAGGGAGATGGCGAAGGAGGCGTAGGCCGCATGGCCGCTCTTGCCATGACCTCGACAATTTGCGGCGGGCCTTGTGACTTCGTCATCCCAGGGGGAAGCAAGGACCAAGCGACGCGGCGCAGACCCTAGGATCCATGCCCTGATGTCAGTCAAAAAATGAGGTGGATCAGGAAGTTACTGTAGCCTACAGCAGCCATCCTCGACTGCCGGAGCACGGCCGCAAGGCCACGGCATGGATCCTAGGATTTCCGCGACGTCGCTTCGCGACTGCTCCACCCTGGGATGACGAAGTGCGAGGCGAGCCACCCCCCTCACTGTCACCATCTGTCACCATTTTGTACGCGTACGCCGAATCCGCGTTGACATCGCGTTCCTTTCGATTTACGAGTGACGAAAATCAAAATTCATCACTAGTAAATCGAAAGAGGCTATGTCCGAAACCGCCAACCTCGTCGCCGATGCCGCTCGCCAGGAGAATGTAACGCGCATTCTCGATTGCGCCGAGCGCCTGTTCCGGCACTATGGCTACGGCAAGACCAATGTCGCCGACATTGCCCGCGAACTCGGCATGTCGCCAGCCAACATCTATCGCTTCTTTGCGTCCAAGGTCGAAATCCACCAGGCGGTCTGTGGCCGGATGCTCGGGGCCAGCTACAGGATGGCCTACGAGATCATGCATTTGCCGATCAGCGCCGAGGAACGGCTGCGGCGCTACGTGCACGCGCAGTACAAGATGACGATGGAGGTCATGCTCGACGACCAGAAGGTCCATGAGATGGTCATCGTCGCTCTCGAGCGCGATTGGGGCGTCATCGACAAGCATGTCGACAGTATCCACGATCTTTTTGCCGAGGTGATCCGCGAGGGCATCGCGGCCGGCGAATTCAGGGAACAGGATCCGGTGATTGCGTCGCGCTGCTTCGGCGCCGCCACGGTCATTTTGTGCCACCCGCAGATGGTGGCCCAGTGTCTTGCCAAGACCAACCGGGCAATGCCCGACGACCTCATCGACTATGCGATCAAGGCCTTGAAGAAATAGCCGCCGCCCGCCGGGCGCCGGCAATGACAATCAATCTCCAGTTTGGGAGTGCTAAGGTGTCTTCGTCCAATTCCATTATCCGCTGGCTGCCCGTTGCCGGCCTGATCGTCGCGGCACTCGGCCTGGCCGGTTGTTCCCAGGAGAAGGCGGAGGTCAGGGATATCATCCGCCCCGTCAAGGTCGTCGAGATCGGCGCGGCGCAGACCACCCGCCAGCTCGATTACTCCGGCTCGGTGCGTGCTCGCACCGAGATGAATCTCGGCTTCCGCGTTGCCGGCAAGGTCACCGAGAGGCTCGTCGACATCGGCCAGCATGTCACCTCGGGCGACGTCCTCGCCCGCATCGATCCCTCCGATTACGAGCTTTCGGTCAAAAGCGCCGCGGCGAGCCTTGACGCCGCCGAGCGCCAGGTCGAGACGGTGGATCTCGCCAGGAAGCGCGCCGAGCAGCTTTATGCCAAGAATTTCGCGCCGAAATCGCAGCTCGAGCAGGCGACGCTGGCCTACAACCAGGCGGTCGCGACGCGCGATGCCGCCCGCTCGACCCTCGCCCAGGCTCAGAACCAGGTCCACTATACCGACCTCAAGGCGAGCGAGAACGGCATCGTCACCGCGGTCAGTGCCGATGTCGGCCAGGTGGTCGGTGCCGGCACGCCCGTGATGACGGTTGCCGTCGATGGCGAGAAGGAAGTGCTGATCGCGGTACCGGAAATGGATATTGCCGGCTTCAGGCCGGGCAAGGAGGTCAAGGCAAGCTTCTGGGCGGACGATGCGCTGACGCTTGCCGGCAAGGTCCGAGAAGTGGCCGGCAGCGCCGACCCGCAGTCGCGTACCTTCGCCGTTCGCGTCTCGCTTCCCAACGATCCGCGCGTGCTGCTCGGCATGACCGCCAACGTGCAGGCCTCGATCGACAGCAAGACCCAGCTGGTCTCGATCCCGCTCAGCGCCCTGGCTGAAAAGGACGGCCAGAAGATCGTCTGGGCCGTGGACCGCGGCAGCGACACCGTGCATTCGCGTCCGGTCAAGATCGCGAACTTCACCGCCGATGGCGTCGCGGTTGCCGACGGCCTCAAGCAGGGCGACGTCGTGGTTGCCGCTGGCACCCAGTTCATGACCGACAATCTGAAGGTCAAGCTGTCCGGCGATAGTCTCCAGCAGTCCGCCTCGGCGGCGGACGACGCTGCCACCAGCAGCCTGCGCTGACAGCCAGGCACTACGAAAGCCCCCCTGTCTTGGCGGCGCGAGCCGCAAGGCCGGGCAGGCCATGGTTTCCGGGCGGCAGGCGCCCGATCGTCGAGACGCCGGCAAGATGGCTCCCCCGCATCATTGTCGCGTCACACGCGATGCGAGTCTCTCCGCTTGAGGGAGCTTCGCCGCCCGGAAGCCAGACGAAGAACGCATGAACGGCATGATGAACCTGCCCTGCAGATCAATTGGACTGGACTGGCGCCATGACCACCGACAGCAACACTGAAAAGCGGCCTTTCAACCTCTCGCGTTGGGCGATCGGGCATCCGAGCATCGCACGTTTCCTGTTCGGCCTGATCATCCTTGCCGGTGCGCTCGGCCTGATGCGCATGGGCCAGAAGGAAGATCCCGATTTCACCTTCCGCGTCATGGTCGTGCAGGCGATCTGGCCGGGTTCTTCGATCCAGGAGATGGAAGACCAGGTCGTCAACAAGATCGAACGCAAGCTGCAGGAAACGCCGCATCTCGACTTCGTGCGCTCCTACACGCGCGCCGGCAGCGCCATCATCACGGTTCAGATCAAGGGCGACACCAATGCTGCCCAGGTCAACGACGCCTTCTATCAGGTGCGCAAGAAGGTCGGCGACATAGCAGGCGATCTGCCGCAGGGCCTGCTCGGCCCCTATTTCAACGATGAATTCGGCGACACCTTCATCACCTTGCATTCGATCAGCGGCGATGGCTTCAGCTATCCCGAATTGAAGAAGTTCGCCATCCAGGCCCGCGATATGCTGCTGACGACGCCCGGCGTCGAAAAGGCGGTCATCATCGGCGACCAGCCCGAGAAGATCTATATCGACGTCTCGTCCAAGGCGCTGGCCGAGCGCGGCCTGACGCTGACTGACCTGCAGAACGCGATCAAGGGACAGAACAATGTCGACCCGGCAGGCTCTGTCGACACCGGCCTGCGCTCGGTCCGCATTTCGGTCGAGGGCGACGTCACCAGGGCGGCTGACATTCGCGAGCTGCGCTTGCGCGCCGGCAACCAGGTGACGCGCCTTGGCGATATCGCCACCGTGAGCTCGGGGCTGGAGGATCCTTTCGAGCGCAAGTACCGGTTCAATGGCCACGAGAGCGTCCAGCTCGGTGTCGTCATGGCCAAGGGCTTCAACGTCACCGATGTCGGCAAGGACGTCGAGGCGACCTACAAGCGATTCGAGGAGGCGCTGCCCTATGGCGTCTCCGTCGACCAGATATCGGACCAACCCGAGGTCGTCAGGGACGCTGTCAGCGAGTTCATGCATGCGCTCGGCGAAGCGCTGCTGATCGTGCTCGTCGTCTCGTTCCTGTCGATCGGCTGGCGCTCCGGACTTGTCATTGCGATCGCCATCCCGCTGGTCCTGGCCGCCACTTTCGCCATCATGTACGAGATCGGCATCGACCTGCAGCGCATTTCTCTCGGCGCCTTGATCATCGCGCTCGGCCTGCTTGTCGACGACGCCATGATCGTCGTCGAGATGATGGAACGCAAGCTGGAGGAGGGGCTGGTCAAGATCGAGGCGGCGGGTTTCGCCTATTCCTCGACCGCTTTCCCGATGCTGACCGGCACGCTGATCACCACCGCCGGCTTCATTCCGGTCGGCTTCGCCGCCTCCACCGCCGGCGAATATGTCCGCACGCTGTTCTACGTCGTCGGCATCGCGCTCGTCGTGTCCTGGTTCGTGGCGGTCTATTTCACGCCATGGCTGGGATATATGATCCTCAAGCAGCGCAAGCATGCCGGCTCCCACCACGACGTCTTCGACACCAGCTTCTATCGCCGGCTTCGCTCGACCGTTACCTGGGCCGTGCGCCATCGCATCATCGTGCTGACGATGACGCTGGTGACCTTCGCCACCAGCCTGTGGGCCTTCCAGTTCATTCCACAGAACTTCTTCCCGCAATCGTCGCGCCCGGAAATCCTCGTCGATCTCTGGCTGCCGGAAGGCACCAGCATCAAGGAAGTCGAGACGCAGGCCAAGGCGCTGGAAGCCAAGATGATGGACGACAAGGACAAGCGCTTCATCGCCACCTATATCGGCGAAGGCGCGCCGCGCTTCTTCCTGCCGCTGGACCAGCAGCTCAGGAATCCTAACTTCGCCCAGCTTCTTGTGATGGCCAATGACGAGCCGGCGCGCGAGCGGCTGATCGTCAAGCTGCGCACCATCCTGGCGCAGGACTTCCCCTCCATCCGCGGCAAGGTCGACCGCTTGTTCCTCGGCCCGCCGACAGGCTGGCCGGTGCAGATGCGCGTCATGGGCCCGGACCGCCAGGAAGTGCGGCGCATTGCCGACCAGGTGAAGGCGAAATTCCAGGCCAACCCGCTGCTCAGCGCCGTCCACGACGACTGGCTGGAACCTGTGCCGGCGATGAAGCTGGTCATCGACCAGGACCGCGCCCGCGCGCTGGGCGTCACCTCGCAACGCATTCGCCAGATGCTGCAGGCGTCCATGTCCGGCGCGCCGCTGGGCGACTTCCGCGACGGCGAAGAAACGGTGTCCATCGTCGCCCGCGAACCGGATGCCAGCCGCGCCCTGCTGTCCTCGGTCGATTCCATCTACATCCCGACCGATTTCGGTGGCTTCGTGCCGCTGTCGCAGGTGGCCAAGGTTGTGCCGGTGCTGGAGCAAGGCGTCGAGTGGCGGCGCGACCGCTTGCCGACCATCAGCGTGCGGGCGACCTTGCCCGACGGCGTGCAGTCCAACGATGTCGTCACCAAAATGTACAACGACATGAAGGATCTGCGCGACGGGCTTGCGCCGGGCTACAAGATCGAGATCCAGGGCGGTGCCGAGGACTCGGCGGAAAGCCAGGCTTCCATCGCCGCCAAGGCGCCGATCATGCTGGCCGTCATCGTCATATTGCTGATGGTCCAGCTGCAGCATTTCGGCAAGGCGATGCTGGTGCTGGCCACCGGTCCGCTCGGCATCATCGGTGCGGCCGCGGCCCTTTTGATCAGCGGCGCGCCGTTCGGCTTCGTCGCCATCCTCGGCGTCATCGCGCTGCTCGGCATCATCATGCGAAACTCCATCATCCTCGTCGACCAGATCGACCAGGACATCGCGAAAGGCATGGAACGCTCCGAAGCGATCATCGGCTCGGCTGTGCGCCGTTTCCGGCCGATCGTGTTGACGGCAATGACCGCGGTGCTGGCGCTGATCCCAATCTCGCGCGGCGTGTTCTGGGGGCCGCTCGCCTACGCCATGATGGGCGGCATTCTGGTTGCAACCGTGCTCACCATCCTGGTGCTGCCCGCTGGCTACGCCCTGTTCTTCGGTCGTGAGCGAAAGAAGGTGCCGACCGACGAACAGACGCCCGAACCGGAAACCGTCGAAGGCGTCGAGAGGCCGCAACTCGCTTTGGCGGCTGAATGAACCAAATCGGCCGGTCTCATTTGAGACCGGCCGATTTCTGTTCTTGCGGAGCCGAAGGCCGCTTGCCCGTCAGGCAATCAGATGACGAAAAACCAGTTGGCGATCAGCATTACCGCCACTCCGGCGACCAGCGTCAGATAGGGCAGCATGCCCGCCTTTTTCACCGAGAGGTCCGCTCCCCCCATGCCGAGGTCGGCCAGCATGTGGTCGGGGAACTTGCCGCCGTCCTGGATGTAATGGCGGAAGCAGAACACCGGGATGATCAGCGCCGCGGTGATCAGCCCGGCCCACAGCGCCATCGGGTTCCACACCTTGGCGCCGGCGCCCATGAAGATCGCGTTGACATAGGCGAAGACCGCCCCGATCCCCAAGAGCCACGTCGGGGCCTTCCATGGCCGCGCGATATGGCCGTTGTCGATGCGATGGATCCAGCCGGCATTGAGGTTGAGGAAGTTGAAGATGATGTAGCCGCAATTGGATACGGCGAGAATGAAGAAGAAGCTCGTCGCATCGGCCGAGGCGATCGCCAGCACGATCAGGTTGAAGCACAGGTCGGTCCACATCGCCCGCGTCGGCGCGCCATGCTCGTTGACGTGACTGAGGTAGCGCGGCAGCCAGCCGTCGACGGAGCCCTGGTAGAGCGTGCGCGAGGAGCCGGCCATCGCCGTCATGATGCACAGCACAAGCGCCAGGATCATCAGCATCACCAGCAGGCTGTGGATAAGCCCGCCGCCGCCGACCATGCCGGCGAGAGCATCCGCCACGCCCGAACCGTCGACGATCGGCGTCGCCAGCATGCCGTTGAGGCCGAGCACGCCCTGGAAGGTGAACGGCACCAGGATGAACAGCAGCATGCAGAGCAGGCCGGAATAGAAGATGGCCTTGAAGGTATCGGTGCCCGGGTTCTTGAACTCGGAGGTGTAGCAGACGGCGGTCTCGAAGCCGTAGGTCGACCAGGCGGCGATGAACATGCCGCCGAGCACCAGCGTCCAGCCGGCGATGTTCCAGGCGCCGGGCTCTGGCGCATAGGCGGCGGCCAAGGGAACCAGCGGCGAGAAATTGGCCCAGTTGATCTGGCCGGTGAAGATCGGCACGACGCCGACGATCAGCATCGGGACGATGACCAGCAGGCCGATATATTTCTGCACATTGGCGGTGCCCAGGATACCGCGATGCTGGATCGAGAAGATCATCAGCATCAGCACGGCGCCGATGAAGAAGGTGGCGTTGAAGGTGAAGGACACCGGACCCAGCGTGTGGCTGAACGCCGACCACGTGCGGATCGCCGGGGTCGCCGCCGCGGTCACCGCGGTAATGGCGTCGGCGGCGCTCGTTCCGGCATGTGCCGCGATATAGGCGGCGACCTCGGGCGACGTGTCGGTAAAGATCGGCACCGGCGCCAGCGCGTTGAGGATATAGGCGGCGGCGATCGAGCAGCCGAGCGAGAGCACCGGCGACCAGGCGAACCAGTTGCACCACACCGACAAGGGCGCGATGAACTTGGAGTAACGCAGCCAGGCGGTGGCGCCGTAGATCGAGGCGCCGCCCGATTTGTTCGGGAACAGGCCGGCGATCTCGGCATAGGTGAAGGATTGCAGGAAGCCCATGACCATGGACACCGTCCAGATCAGGAAAGCGAGCGTCCCGGTCGTGCCGGCAATGCCGCCGATCGAGAACAGGACGAGGGCTGGAACGCCGCTCGCCACCCAGAAGGCGCCGCGCCAGTCGATATGCCTGAGCAGCTTGCTTTCGGCAGGCTGGTCCAGGACCGTGCTTATGGTGCTCATGTCGGTGAATTCCCCTTTTTGATGTTCCCCGCCGGCGACGCCTCGGCTGTGCGAAGCTTGCTCCCGGCCAATATCGCCGCGACTTCAGTGTTTCCACTCAGTCGTATTTTTTTCTTAGGAGTGAAGATTGATCCGGCGCGCTTTCACGTCAAGCGTTTTGTCGCGCCGTGCACATCACGCTTGCGGGCGGGCGCACAAATGTGCCCCGCGGCGCCGCCGACGGGCAATCCCGTATGCCCGGAAGGCCGCGGTCAGGAACGCGGCCTGGTCTTCTGCGGATCGTAATGGGCGAAGGCCACGACTCGCGCCGGCAGCCGCTTGGCGTGGCCGTCGAGCTTGCCGATTTCAACTCGCGCGCCGATGGCGGCGTGGGTGACATCGAGCCGCGCCAGCGCGATGGTCTTGTTCAGCACCGGCGAGCGCATGCCCGACGTGACGACCCCGATCTGGGCGCGGCCGACATGCACGCAATCGCCATGGCCGACCGCGACGTTGGCATCGATGTCGAGCCCGACCAGTTTGTTCTGCGGGTTCTCCTTGCGCCGGATCAGCGCCTCGCGGCCGATGAAGTCGTCGGTCTTGGACTTCAGCGGCACGGTGAAGCCGATGCCGGCCTCGAACGGGTCGGTCTGGTCGGAGAACTCGTAACCGGCGAAGATCAGCCCGGCCTCGATGCGCACCATGTCCAGCGCCTGCAGGCCCATCGGCTTCAATCCATGCGGCTGGCCGGCGGCCCAGATCGCGTCGAAGACCTTTTCGGCGTCGCGCGGATGACACCAGATCTCGTAGCCGAGTTCACCGGTATAGCCGGTGCGCGAGACGACGACCGGAACGCCATTGCCGCCGCCGATGCGCGCGACGGCGAAGCGGAACCATTCCAGTTCCTCGATCGACGGCTGCAGCGGCGAGGTCCAGATCACCTTCCTCAGGATGTCGCGGCTCTTCGGCCCCTGCACGGCGATATTGTGCATCTGGTCGGTGGACGAGCGCACCAGCACGTTGAGGCCGAGCTTTGTCGCCGTCTCGCGCAGCCATTCGCCGGACAGATCGTCGCCGCCGACCCAGCGGAAATTGTCCTTGCCGAGCCTGAGCAGCGTGCCATCGTCGATCATGCCGCCATGCTCGTAGCACATGGCGGAATAGACGACCTGGCCCACGCCGAGCTTCTTGACGTCGCGGGTCAGCGTATATTGCAGCAGCGCTTCGGAATCCGGGCCGGTGACCTCGAATTTGCGCAGCGGCGACAGGTCCATGATCACGGCGTCCTGCCGGCAGGCCCAGTACTCGGCGATCGCGCCTTCCCTGGCGAAGGAATTGGCCAGCCAATAGCCCCTGTACTCGACGAAGTCGCGGGTGTGCTTGGCAAAGCTCGAATGAAAGGAGGTCTCGCGGGTCATTTTCGGTTCCGAATCGGGCGTCATGCGTCTGGCGATCGCACGCGAGAATTTGTGCTGGCCGGAATAGGTGCGCACATGGATGTCGGTCAGGTCCCAGCCATTGGCCGGCGTCGTGTCGTCGGGGCAGGCGGAGGACACGCAGACGATGTCGGTCAGCGCCCGCAGCAGCACATAGTCGCCTGGCCGCGACCATGGCTCGTCGGAGACCATGACGCCATGCGCGTCGATTGCCGTGTTGAAGAAGAAGTTGATAGCCATCCAGCCGGCGCGTGGCGTGACGCCCTTGTCCGACAGCGCGCGGTTGAAGTTCTCCGAGCAGTTGGCATGGCCGGGATAGCCGATGTCATCGTAATATTTGGCGGCGCATGCGAGCGCGAAGGCGTCGTGCCGGCCGCATGTGTCCTGCACCACTTCGACCAGCGGCTCCATGTCCTGGTCGTAATATTTCGAGTGCAGCCCCGGCATCGGATAGCTCGCGCCCATCAGCGTGCGTGTCGTCGTCACATCGAGCGGATGGTCGAGCCCCTTGTCCAGCTTGCGCGCCGAAAAGCACTGGAAGTCGGTGCATTGGCGCCCGTCGACGTCGATGATCTGCAGATAGTCGCCGGCTTTGACGAAGTAGGATTCCGCCGTCGCCGAATGGACGCGCAAATCGAGCACCGGATCGGCGAGCGGGTCGGCCAATAGCGACTTCGCCGCCGGACGGATGGTGGCACGCCGCACGATCACGGTAAGCGGCGTCGCCGTATCATGGCCGTCGACCAGCATCGGCCCGCCGGGCGCGGCAATCACCACCGAGCCGTCGCGCACGACGGTGAAAGCTTGTTCGGTGCCGGCCGGCGTGGCGCCGCCGAACACGCGCACCGCCTTGGCCTGGTCGAGCCGCACCTGCCGGCGTGCGAGCCCGCGCCGCAGGGACGCGAGGCTGTCATCGCCCTCGGCAAGCAGCGCCTTGATGCCGGCGGCATTGCTGTTGGAGTTTTCCCCGAGGATGGAGGGATCGGTCGCACCGGTGCCATCCCACGCCAGCAGTTCGCAAGCCTGGCCGCCCTCGACATTGCGCACCGTGATGGTGTCGCCGGCCTCGACCTCGATCAGCACCGCACCATTGCCCTGGACCGTATAGCGCTCCATGCCCGGCGGCAGCGCGATCTGGCCGGGCCGCAGGATCAGGCTCGGCCGGGGTGGTCCGGATGCGACGGCAGGGTAGGGCGACTGGCTCATCTCAGCCTTGCGGTTCGAGAAACAAGTTTGCCTGTGTGTGAAATTATTTTAGCAGCAAGAATAGCAGTGCGGGTGGGTTTGGCAAGGCGGTGGTGGGGCAGGTTCTTCCTTCTCCCCTTGTGGGGTCTGAAGGACGGGGCGAGATCCGTGGCTCGCCCCAGGGCGGTGGATCAGTGCGCAGCGCCGAGACGGTCGAGGGGGTGGGTGACGGAGTGCCGTCATTGCCAAGCTGGAGCACCGCTCATCCGACCTCGCTCCGCGCGGCCACCTTCTCCTACAAGGGGAGAAGGGAAGGGCGCGCGCAAGGCTACGTCACTTCCTCGGAATGGCTGATATCCACACCATATTCCGCCGCCGCATCGAGCATCGTGTGCCACAGGCTCTCGGCAAAGGTCGCGAAGACCAGAGCGTTGAACATCGGCTGTCCGTCCGCCCGATCATTCCCACGCCAGAGCGAGACGCTGGTGTGATCCATCGAGGTTGCGGCGGCAGAGCCGACCGCGAACACACCGGCATGCAGATCGAGCGATGAAAGCTTGGCCAACATCGCCCGCGCCTTGTCACCGGAGATGCTGATCAGCGCCCGCGCATGCGACTGGTCAGACAGCGAAGCCGATCCGGCAAGCAGAGGAGCAAGCGCCTTCATCCCGTGCTTGCCACTCTTCGACAGCACGAAAAACTGATCCGGCCCGGACCAGATCAGCGTGGCGTCCGCAATCCGCACCGCCTTGGGCGCATCCGGACCGGCAATGCCGAAACACGCCGTCGCAGCCCTGGCCAGGTCACCCGCCTTGCCGCGGCGTGCCATCACTTGCACGAGGTCGAAATTGCGGATCTCGGTCAGCGAAACGCCGGCATCGCCCTGCGCGCCATGCGGACCGACGACCAGCGTGCGGTCGAGAGGGCTGCGCGCATCCCAGGTAAATTCAGCCACGCTGGCGCCCTCCATCCGGATCGTAGAAGACGGGATTGCACAGTTCGACATCATACTCCTCTGCGCGCAGCGGATCGTGCGCGCGCACGGTCTCGCCGATACGCTCGCGACCACGTTCCACGAGAGCAAGCCCGATCCATTGATCCGATGTCGGCGAGAAGCAGACCGAGGTGACATAGCCCTGGTCGTTATCAGGTCCGGGCGTCTGGCCCTTCGGAACGATGTGCGCGCCGGAGCGCAGCCGCCGCGCCTTGTCGGTCGGCTTGATGCCGACGACGACCTGCCGGTCCGGCGCGACCAGCGCCTCGCGCCCGGCCATGACGCGGCCCACAAAATCCTTCTTGGTCGACATCATCTTGCCCAGGCCGAGGTCGGCGGCCGTGGTCGTGCCGTTCAGTTCCGGTCCGGCGACATGGCCCTTTTCGATGCGCATGACGCCAAGAGCCTCGGTGCCGTATGGCGTCACGCCGAACGGCTTGCCGGCCAGCATCAGATTGCGCACGAGCGCCTCGCCATAGCGCGCCGGCACCGAAATTTCGAACGCCATTTCGCCGGAGAAAGAGATGCGAAACAGCCGTGCCTTGATGCCACCGCGCAACGCAACTTCGCGCGCGCCCATGAACGGGAAGCCCTCGTTCGACAGATCCTCTGTCGGATCGACGATCTCCTTCAGCAGATCTCGGGTCTTCGGCCCGGCGATCGAGAATTGCGCCCACTGGTCGGAGACCGAGGTCAGTTGCACGTCCAATTCGGGAAACAGCACCTGCCGGCAGAATTCGAGATGCTGCATCACCAGTCCGGCCTTGGCGGTGGTGGTGGTGAGGAAATAATGATCCTCGGCCAGCCGCGAGGTCGTGCCGTCGTCGTAGACGAACCCGTCTTCGCGCAACATCAGCCCGTAGCGTGCCTTGCCGACGGCGAGGTTGGAAAAGGTGTTGATGTAGACGCGGTCGAGGAAGGCGCCGGCATCGGGGCCGTGCACGTCGATCTTGCCGAGCGTCGAGACATCGCAGAAGCCGACGCCGGAACGCACCGCCTTGACCTCGCGGGTGACGGATTCCAGCCAGTCCTTCTCGCCCGTGCGCGGATACCATTGCGCGCGCTTCCACAGGCCGGTGTCGACGAAGACGGCATCCTGTTCGGCGGCCCAGTGATGCGAAGGCGTCAGCCTTGTGGCGTGGAAAGTCTCGTCGCGGTGATGGCCGGCAACGGCGCCGATCGCGACCGGCACATAGGGCGGGCGGTAGATCGTCGTGCCGGTTTCGGGAATGGACTTGCCCGACACCGCAGCCATGATGGCGAGGCCGGCGACGTTGGAGGTCTTGCCCTGGTCGGTCGCCATGCCGAGCGTCGTGTAGCGCTTCAGATGCTCGACCGATTCAAAGCCCTCGCGCTGCGCCAGTTCGATGTCGGAAGCTGTGACATCGTGCTGCTGGTCGACGAACGCCTTGCCCTTGCCGGCGACATGCCAGAGCGGCGTCAACGAGAACGCCTCGTCATCGGCGATCGGCGCTGTGCCGGCCTTGCCGCTGCGCCCGGCGTCGAGCGCGGCCGCCGCGCCTGCTGCAAACCCTCCCGCCAGGCAGGCGCCGAGACCGAACGAGCCATTGGCTGCACCGGCGGCGACCATGCCGGGAGGCGCTCCGTCGGGCACGAAGGCGGCGATGTCGTCGCGCCATTTCGGCCGGCCGCGATGATAGGGGGTGAGCCCGACCGCCGGGTTCCAGCCGCCGGAGACGGCAAGCCCGTCCGCTTCCACTTCGGCTCGCGCGCCGCCGGTGAGAGAGACGGAGATTTTCCTCACACCGTCCTTGCCGCCGTCCGCACGGCTGACGGCGCCATGCAGCACCGGGAAGCCGCTCTTCGAGGCGAGCGAACGATGGGCGGGCGAGACGTCAGGCCGTGCGTCGATGACCGCCGCAATCTGCAAGCCTGCGCCGAGTACTGTCTCGACCGTGCGCCAGCCATCCTCATTGTTGGTGAACAGCGCGATGCGTTTTGCCGGCGCGGCGGCATAGCGCGCGACATAGGTCCGCATGGCCGAAGCCATCATCACGCCGGGCGTATCGTTGCCGGCAAAGACGACCGGCCGCTCGAGGGCGCCGGCCGCGACGACGCAACGCCTGGCCACGATGCGCCACATGCGCTGGCGCACCTGGTGCTCGGGCGGCGAGGGCAGATGGTCGTTGACCCGCTCGATCGCGCCATAGGTGCCGCCATCGTAGACGCCGAACAGCGTCGTGCGGGTCATGATGCGGACATCGGGCATTGCCTCGAGTTCCGCCAGGGTTCGCGACAGCCACTCGGCTGCCGGCAGCCCGTCGATCGTGCCGCCATCCGAGAGCAGGCGGCCGCCGGGAATAAAATCCTCTTCGCACAGGATGACGCGGGCGCCGGAGCGGCCGGCGGCAAGGGCCGCCGCAAGCCCGGTCGGGCCGGAGCCGGCGATCAGCACGTCGCAATGCGCCCAGGCCTTGTCATAGTGGTCGGGATCGGCAACGCCGGCGGCGCGGCCGAGGCCTGCGGCGCGGCGGATCGCCGGCTCGTAGATCGCCTCCCAGAATTTGGCCGGCCACATGAAGGTCTTGTAGTAGAAGCCGGCGACGAAGATCGGCGCGAAGATCTGGTTGACCGACATCACGTCGAAATGGAGCGACGGCCAGCGGTTCTGGCTGGCGGCCTCGAGCCCTTCATAGAGCTCGGCGGTCGTGGCCTTGGTGTTCGGCTCGCGGCGTGCACCGGTGCGCAGTTCGACCAGCGCGTTGGGCTCTTCCGAGCCAGCGGTCAGAATGCCGCGCGGACGGTGGTATTTGAACGAGCGGCCGACCAGCTTGACGCCGTTGGCGATCAGCGCCGACGCCAGCGTGTCGCCCTCGAAGCCGAAGAACGTCTTGCCATCGAAGCGGAAGCTCAGCGGTGACGAACGATCGACGAGGCCGCCAGTGGAGAGACGATTGGACTGGGAGGAAATCACGATGCAGCCCCATGCACTGGCGTCGCGCTGCCCCTCATCGCCCTGCCGCTTCTTACCCTCCCCCTGGTGGGGAGGGTCGCTGCGAAGCAGCGGGGTGGGGGGGCGGCGCCGACCCCCACCCAAACTTGCGGTCCGACCTCCCCACAAGGGGGAGGTAAAGACGTACCGGCCTTCACCGCGGCGCTGAGCTGGACAGAAAAATTCATTTCGCAACCTGCCTCGCCCCGGCGCCCGCCGCCGGCTCCACGGCCGAAATTTCGTGCGTCAGCGTGTTGCGGGTGACCTTCAGCCACGCTCGGCAGCCGCCGCCGTGGTACCAATTCTCGTCCATCACGCCGGCGACATTGTCGCGCAGGTAAACGTACTCGAAGACGTCGTCCTCCGAAGCGCCAGCCTCCGGACGCATCGGCTTGGCGTCGCCGAGATAGGTGAACTCGCCGAGGTCGCGTTCGCCGCAGAAGGGACAGGTGATGCGCATGGCAGGGCCTTCAGTGCAGGTTCGGTTGGGCGCCCTGGCCCTTTTCGTCTATCATCGCACCAGACCGGAACCGGTCGAGGCGAAAGCGGGCGGCCTCCTTGTGGGATTGGTCGCGGGCCAGCAGGTGGGCAAAGACGAGGCCTGAGCCCGGCGTCGCCTTGAAGCCGCCATAGCACCAGCCGGCATTGAGGTAGAGCCCGTCGACCGGCGTCTTGTCGATGATCGGCGAGCCGTCCATCGACATGTCCATGATGCCGCCCCACTGGCGCAGCAGGCGCACGCGGCCGATCATCGGCATCAGCGCCATGCCGCCTTCGCAGACGTCTTCCATCACAGGCAAATTGCCGCGCTGGGCGTAGGAATTGTAGCCGTCTATGTCGCCGCCGAAGACCAGGCCGCCCTTGTCCGACTGGCTGACGTAGAAATGGCCGGCGCCGAACGTCATCACATTGGGGATGAGCGGCTTGATCGCCTCGGAGACGAAGGCCTGCAGCACATGGCTTTCGATCGGCAGGCGCAGGCCCGCCATCGCGGCGACACGCGAGGAGGAGCCCGCGACGGCCATGCCGACTTTCCCGGCGCCGATCTTGCCGCGCGAGGTCTCCACGCCGGTCACCTTGCCGTTGGCGTCGCGCACGAAGCCCGTCACTTCGCAATTCTGGATGATGTCGACGCCGAGCGCGCTCGCCGCATGGGCGTAGCCCCAGACCACCGCGTCGTGCCGCGCCGTGCCGCCGCGCCGCTGCAAGAGCCCACCTTGCACGGGAAAGCGCGCATTGTCGAAATTCAGGAACGGCATCATCTTCTTGACCGCGGCAAGGTCGAGCAATTCGGCATCGATGCCGTTGATGCGCATCGTGTTGCCGCGCCGCGCATAGGCATCGCGCTGCGCATCGGAATGGTAGAGATTGATGACGCCGCGCTGGCTGACCATCGTGTTGTAGTTGAGGTCCTGCTCCATCCGCTCCCACAGCTTCATGGACAATTCGTAGAAGCCGGTGTTGCCGGGCAGGCCGTAATTGGAGCGGATGATGGTGGTGTTGCGGCCGGCGTTGCCGGAGCCGATCCAGCCCTTTTCCAGCACGGCCACATTCCTGATGCCGTACTCGCTGGCGAGGAACCAGGCGGTGGCCAGACCATGCCCGCCGCCGCCGATGATCACCACGTCGTAGCGGTCCTTCGGGCTGGCGTCGCGCCAGGTGCGCTGCCAGTTCTTGTGGCCGGAGAAGGCGGCGCGGGCGAGCGAGAAGATCGAATATTTCATACGTTCATTCCGAGGTCGCTCGCACGCTGCGCCGGTCAGATATCCAGCGTGTGGTCGCGCTCCCATTGCGTGAAGTGCGAAGCATAGGAATTCCATTCCTGGTGCTTCAGCTTTAGATAAGCCGACGAGAATTCCTCACCCAGCGCCGTCTTGAGCGATTTGTCGTTGTCGAATTCGCGCAACGCGTCGAGCAGGTTGAGCGGCAATTTCGGCGCGCCCTCCACCGTGTGACCGTGCTGGTACATATCGATGTCGTAGCGCCTGCCGGGGTCGGCCTTGGAGCGGATGCCGTCGAGGCCGGCGGCGATGATGACGGCTTGCAGCAGATAAGGGTTGGCCGCGCCATCAGGCAGCCGCAGCTCGAAACGGCCGGGACCGGGCACGCGCACCATGTGGGTGCGGTTGTTGCCGGTCCAGGTCACCGTGTTCGGCGCCCAGGTGGCGCCCGAAATGGTGCGAGGCGCGTTGATGCGCTTGTAGGAATTGACGGTCGGGTTGGTGATGGCGGCGAGAGCCGAGGCATGTTTCATGATGCCGCCGAGGAAGTGCTTACCCTTGGCCGACAGGCCGAGCTCCATCGAATTGTCGGCAAAGACATTGGTCTTGCCTGATTTGTCCCACACCGAGATGTGCGCATGGCAGCCATTGCCGGTCAGTCCCTGGAAGGGCTTGGGCATGAAGGTGGCGCGCAGGCCGTGCTTTTCCGCGATCGACTTGACCATGAACTTGAAGAAAGAATGCTTATCGGCGGTCGCCAGCGCATCGTCGAAGGCCCAGTTCATCTCGAACTGGCCGTTGGCATCCTCGTGGTCGTTCTGGTAGGCGCCCCAGCCGAGCGCCAGCATGTGGTCGCAGATCTCGGCGATGACGTCGTAGCGGCGCATCAACGCTTGCTGGTCGTAGCATGGTTTCGCCGCCGTATCATATTCGTCGGAGATCGTTTTGCCGTCGGGCGAGATCAGGAAGAATTCCGCCTCGACGCCGGTCTTGACATGCATGCCGTCGTTAGCGGCTTCCGCGATCAGTCGCTTAAGCGTGTTGCGCGGTGCCTGGTCGACCTCCTTGTCGTCCATGATGCAGTTGGCGGCGACCCAGGCGACGTCAGGCTTCCAGGGCAGCTGGATAACCGAATTCGGATCCGGCACCGCCAGCATGTCGGGATGTGCCGGCGTGAGGTCGAGCGAGGTAGCGAAACCGGCGAAGCCGGCGCCATCCTTCTGCATATCTGATATCGCCTGCGCCGGCACCAGCTTGGCGCGTTGCCCGCTGAACAGGTCGGTGTAGGAGATCATGAAATATTTGACGTTTTTCGCCCTTGCGAACTCTGCAAGATCAACTGTCACGGAAGTTCCCCATTTTTTGTCGATTGTTGGCCCTAGAGCATATGGCCTTCGGCCCTTTGTTGATCAGAAGCCGTTCTTCCCCGGTATCCAGTTGGTGCCGGCCAGCGGCACGCCGGCCATCGCGGCGGCCTCGATCGTGAGCGCGACGAGATCCTCGGGTTCGAGATTATGCAGGCTGTTCTTGCCGCAGGCGCGGGCGATGGTCTGCGCCTCCAGCGTCATCACCTTGAGATAGTTCGCCAGCCGGCGGCCGGCGGCCACCGGATCGACCCGCTTCATCAGTTCGGGATCCTGCGTGGTGATGCCGGCCGGGTCGCGGCCTTCGTGCCAGTCATCATAGGCGCCTGATGTGGTGCCGAGCTCGTTGTACTCCGCCTCCCAGCGGGGATCGTTGTCGCCGAGCGCGACAAGGGCAGCCGTGCCGATGGAGACCGCGTCGACGCCGAGCGCCAGCGCCTTGGCGACATCGGCGCCGTTGCGGATGCCGCCCGAGACGATCAGCTGCACCTTGCGATGCATGCCGAGATCCTGCAGCGCCTGCACCGCCGGCCTGATGCAGGCGAGCGTCGGCTGGCCGACATTCTCGATGAACACTTCCTGCGTCGCCGCCGTGCCGCCCTGCATGCCGTCGACGACGACGACGTCGGCGCCGGCCTTCACCGCAAGCGCTGTGTCGTAGTAGGGGCGGGCGCCGCCGACCTTGACGTAAATCGGCTTCTCCCAGTCGGTGATTTCGCGCAGTTCGAGAATCTTGATCTCGAGATCGTCCGGCCCGGTCCAGTCGGGATGGCGCGAGGCCGAGCGCTGGTCGATGCCCTTGGGCAGCGTGCGCATCTCGGCGACGCGATCGGAGATCTTCTGTCCGAGCAGCATGCCGCCGCCGCCGGGCTTGGCGCCCTGGCCGACGACGACCTCGATGGCATCGGCGCGCCGCAGGTCGCGCAGATTCATGCCATAGCGCGAGGGGAGATATTGGTAGACGAGTTGCTTGGAATGGCCGCGCTCTTCCTCGGTCATGCCGCCGTCGCCGGTCGTGGTCGAGGTGCCCGACAGCGTCGCGCCGCGCCCGAGCGCTTCCTTGGCCGGGCCCGACAGCGAGCCGAAGCTCATGCCAGCAACGGTGATCGGGATTTTCAGCTCGATCGGCTTCTTGGCATGGCGTGAGCCCAACACGACTGATGTGTCGCAGCGCTCGCGATAGCCTTCGAGCGGATAGCGCGAGATCGATGCGCCCAGGAACAGAAGGTCGTCGAAATGCGGCAGCTTGCGCTTGGCGCCGGCGCCCCGGATGTCATAGATGCCGGTGGCCGCGGCGCGGCGGATCTCGGAAAGCGTGTAGTCGTCGAAAGTCGCGGATTTGCGCGGCGTCGTCGGCGGGTTGCGATAGGTCATGCTGCCTCAATACGCGTCGGCGTTGTCGATATTGAAATTGTAGAGCGTGCGCGCCGAGCCGTAGCGCTTGAACTCCGACGGCTTGACGCCGGTGACGCCGGCGCGATCGAGCAGGCCTTGCAGGAGTTCGAGGTGTTCGGGCCGCATTTCCTTGGCGATGCAGTCGGCGCCCAAACTGTCGACCTTGCCGCGCACGAATAGCCGTGCCTCGTAGATGGAATCGCCGAGCGCGTCGCCGGCATCGCCCAGCACCACCAGATTGCCGGACTGTGCCATGAAGGCCGACATATGGCCGATATTGCCGTGCACGACGATGTCGATGCCTTTCATCGAAATGCCGCACCGCGAGGACGCATTGCCCTCGATGACGAGCAGCCCGCCCTTGCCGGTGGCGCCGGCATACTGGCTGGCGTCGCCTTTGACTGTTATCGACCCCGACATCATGTTTTCGCCGACGCCGGGTCCCGCCGAACCATGCACGGTGATGGCACTGCCGGAATTCATGCCGCCACAGTAATAGCCGACGCTGCCGCGCACATCGATGCTGACCGGCTGGTCGACGCCGACGGCGACCGAATGGCTGCCCTTCGGGTTCAACACTTCCCAGGCGGTCTCGTTCGAGCCTGGCGTCAGATTGTGCAGTGCCTGGTTGAGCTCGCGCAGCGACATCTGGTCCAGGTCGAACACCCGGGAGGCATGGTCGCTCGCCGCCGCGGTTGAAAGTTTTGTTGCCGGCATGAACTCAATGCTCCCAGAAATAGACGGTTGCGGGTTCCGGTTCCCAGACTCTCGCATTGTCTATGCCGGGCAGTTTGGTCAGCGCGCGATATTCCGAGCCGAAGGCGACATACTGGTCCGTTTCGGCCATCACGGCGGGCTTGCAGGCGATCGGGTCGCGCACCACGCCGAAGCCGTTCTTGGTGCCGACGACGAAGGTGAAGAAACCGTCGAGATCTGAGAGGGTGCCCTCCAGCGCCTCGCCGAGGTTCTTGCCATGCGCCATCTGGGAGGAGAGATAGGCGGCCGCCACTTCGGTGTCGTTCTCGGTCTCGAATTTCATGCCTTCGCGGACCAGTTCGCGGCGAACGTTGTTGTGGTTGGACAGCGAGCCATTGTGCACCAGGCACTGGTCGGCGCCGGTCGAGAACGGATGCGCGCCCATCGTCGTCACCGCCGATTCCGTCGCCATGCGGGTGTGCCCGATGCCATGCGTTCCGGTCATCCCACGGATGTCGAAGCGGTCGACCACAGCCTCGGGCAAGCCGACTTCCTTGTATATTTCCACGGCTTCGCCGGCACCCATGATGCGGATGTCGGGCCTGAGCGACTGGATGGTCTCACGCGCGGCATCGACCTTTTCGGGCGTGGTCCTGATGACGGCATGCGTCGATTTTACCATGACGCTCACCGGCACGCCGAGCGCCTTGGTGAGTTCGGCGTCCAGTCCACGGAAATCACGCTCCGGCCTCGGCGACTGGATGGTGATCTTGGCCTCGTTGCGGGACGGCGCGCCATAGATCGCGATGCCGGCGCTGTCGGGTCCGCGATCGCTGAGCGATACCAGCATCTGCGACAACATCGCACCGAGCTGCGGCTCCAGCGCCTTGTCCTTCAGGAAAAGTCCAACGATTCCGCACATGCCAGCCTCCAGACCCTTTGTAGCTAAAAATGATGTATCGAATGAGTTCGGGGAATTCAATTGGTATGAAAAAAATATTCCTCTCGTTACGCGTTGTGTTTTGTCCCATCCGGCGGCCCATCGCCTTGCCGGCGCATGGAATGGGCCCATTTGGCGGTCCGGATACGAGCCATCTTGTAGGCGTCAAGGATCGACAGCGCATAGATCAGGAAGCCGCCGGCGTGGCGGCCGACAAAGCTGGCGTCGGGCGGGGCGATCTTCGCCGTCACCCAGGCCAGGATGACCATGAAGAAAAGAAACTGCAGGCCGCGCGTGGGAACGCCCAGCATGACGTGGCCGCTGCCCGGCAGCAGGGTTGCCGCGCCCAAGACGATATATGGGCTGGTAGGTCCGGGCGAGGGGGTTGCGCCGGTCATGCCGCTTTCCGTTCGTTCCTGTTGATCGCGTCGCGCAGTCCCGAAAGGGATACGAGCAGCCGCGAGATCAGCGCCGGGTCGATTTGCGCGTCACCGAAAGCGGCTTGCCGGAAGACACCGTAGCGGGCCCGCTCGGCTTCGGCCAGCAGCCAGACGATACGCACACCCTTTGGCGTGATCAGTAGCTCCTTGGCGCGTCCTTCTGAAAAGGGCTCCAGATGGTCGGCGATGATGTTTTGCGGGAAGCGCACGCCTCTGCGGTCCGTTCGAAGCACCGCCTCGGCGGGAAAGCCGGGCGCCTTCGGCAGCGTGTGGTCGAGATGGTCGAAATTGGAGAATGTCGTCGGCGAGCCCGGCCGCATCATCATGTCGAAGGTGCCGGGCACGGCTGTTTTCTCCGTTATCGATACGCTGAGCCAGCGCGCCGGCAGCTTTCTCGTCGCCAGCGTGTCGACGATGGTGCGCAACTGCACGCGCTGGCCGTTCCACGAGCCTTCCCACGTAACGACGCCGGCAGTACCGTCCGAGACATCTTCGGCGTCGGCAATGACGGCGCGGATGCTGGCCTGGTCGGCGGCGCGCGCCACGGCAGCCCTGTCGCGGCTGCGGCGTGCCAGCCAGGCAAAGTGCAGGACGAGAGCCAGGACAGCCGCCCCGGCAAGCAGTGCTGACGTCACCTCGGACATTTCGTCATGCCAGGCCCGCCCAATTCGGACGGGCCTACTCCCATCAATAGCCCTGCGGTTTCGGCCACGGCATGGTGAACTGGTCGCCGCGCCGCACGAATTTGTAGCGGTAGAAATGGAACCACAGCGAGATCAGGAAATAGAACGCGACCATGGCGATGAGCTGCGAGCCGAAGCCGAGGAAGATGGCGAAGAAGGTGACCACGCACAGGCAGAACAAGACGATCGCCGGCAGCGGGTGAAAGGGATGCGTGTAGCCGCGGCGGATCGAACCCAGAGGCCACTTCTTCCGGAACATCATGATGTTGATGCTCATGAACGTATATTGCAGCACGCCGGACAGGATCGAGAAGGTGATTGCCTGGTTGAGGTCGGCGATAAAGGCGAAGGCGAGCGCGATCGGCAGCAGGAACAGGATCGAGCGGTAGGGCGTGCGGTATCTCGGGTGCACCGCCGAGAACCAGCTCGGCAGGTAGCGATCGCGGCCGAGCGAGAACCAGGCGCGCGCCGCGTCGTTGATGCAGCCATTGGCGGACGCCAGTGCGGCAAGCAGCGTGGCGATGAACAGCAGGTTTTCCAGCAGCGGGTTGCCGGTCAGCTTGCCGGCGTCCCACAGCGGATAATAAGTGATGCCGAGATATTCCCAGGGCATCAGCGAGGCGCAGACATACCAGGTCATGGCGGCGGCGATCAGAAGCGTGATCATGCCGGCCATCGTGCCATAAGGCAGCGAGCGCGCGGGCGAGCGCACTTCCTCGGCCGCCTGCGTGGTGCCCTCGATGCCGAGATAGTACCAGATGCCGAACTGGAAAGCGGCGATGACGCCGATCCAGCCATAGGGCAGCGCATTGTCCGGGGTGACCAATTCGTTGAGCTTCAGCACCGCGCCTTGCGTCCACGGGCTGACCGAGAAGAACAGGATGACGATGGAGATATAGGCGATCGCGGTGATGACGAAGTTGACGTTGAGCGTCATCAGCACGCCGCGATAGTTGAGCCATGCCAGGACGACGATGGTGGCGGCGATGAAGGAGTTGTGGGTGAGACCCTCGACGCCCGCCTTGGCGACGATCGTGTCGCCGAGCAGGATGGCGTCCGACACTTCGAGCATCGTGTAGGCAAAGACCAGGAACAGCGCGACGTTGAAGGCCATCAGCGGCCCGACGATGTGCTTGGCCTGCGCATATTGGCCGCCCGCGGCGGCGACCGTCGACGTCACTTCGGAATCGATCATGGCGACCGAGGTATAGAGCAGCCCGACGACCCAGCAGACAATCAGCGCGGCAAGCGCGCCGCCCTTGTCGGCGGAGAAATTCCAGCCGGTGAACTCGCCGACCAGGACGATGCCCACACCCAACGCCCAGACATGGGCCGGGCCAAGCACCCGAAGCAGCGAGACCCTGTCGCCATTTGTTGCCGAACCCGCAGTTTCAACCACGACCGTCATCGATCAATCCCCACTCAGATCCGGTGTTTTTCGGAAGCGGCTTCAAGTTCGCCTTCGCGCGAGGACGTCAGCATATCCTCGGAGTAGGTCGTATCGACCTTGAACCAATCGTAGAGCATCCACAGCGCAAGCACGATCGAGATGCCCCAGCATGCGTAAGAGAGTACTATCCACATGGTCTGTCCCCGGATTATTTCTCGTCGAACTTCTCGTTGATGACGTCGCGATATTCACGGTCGGATGCCCGGAACAGGAACACGAAATAACCGATCAACACGGCTGCCATGACAACAAGCGTCGGCCAGTCGATGATGTAGTGGAAACGGTTCTGGATTATGTCGTGCGCGGTCTCCGGCGTATAGCCGAGCCTTTCCCAGATCGACGCCATGGTCGGGTTCTGGCCGAGCGCCTCCCAGGTCTTGGCGTCGAGCGCGTCGATGGACTTGGCTGCTCCCGCCAATCCCAGTTTCAGCGGCAGCCACAGCGCCACGAAGATGGCGACCACGACGACGGCGATATCGAAGACCTGCCCGGCCTTGCTCTGTTGCGGCGGCGTGTAGCGGGACATGCTTCTCTCCCCCCTCAGGATTTGCGGTTGCGGTCGTAGTTCTTGATGTCGAGCCCATAGATGAACTCCTTGTCCTCCTTGTAGTGGTTGACCATGGCCAGGATCGCCGCCGTGTTGAAGATCAGCACCGCGGCGGCGGCAATCGCGACGACGGCCTTGATGCCGTCATGCGGGATATGCGGCCATGTCATGAAGAGGACGAAGAGGATCGTCGCCCACAGGCAGATGATCAGGAGCGCGGATCCGCGCAAGTCGGAACGGTACAGCGCCTCGATGCGCTGCTGCAGGTCTGACATCGGTTTTCCCCTTTTTCGACGTCCGGTTCCGAATCCACCGTCCGCCGTTCTCTTTCAAGAGAGTGAAATTTTTTTCATAAATTCAGACCGAATTCGGAAATTGTCAAGACGAATTTACGCAGAGTTAACCGTCTTGTTCGGATGACGAATTTTGCCTGACAATGAAATTATTTGCTTTCAGGGGATTGCAGGCCCCACGCGTTTGCGATCAATATTCGCTCAAAGCTCCAGCCCGCGCGCACAGGAGCAGGGAACATAATCAAAATATCGAACGGAGGATCGGATGACGGCATCCTGGAGATTTTCAACCCTGGCGGATCGCCATCGCGCGCTGGGTTCGAAACTCGAAGACTGGAGCGGCATGGGCACCGCCTGGACCTACGACAAGGATGCCGACGAGGAATACATCGCTATCCGCACCAAGGCCGGGCTGATGGATGTCTCGGGCCTGAAGAAGGTCCACATCACAGGCCCGCACGCCTCGCACCTCATCGATCTCGCCACCACGCGCGACGTCGAAAAAATCTATCCCGGCAAATCGGCCTATGCCTGCATGCTCAACGAGGCGGGAAAATTCACCGACGACTGCATCCTCTACCGCACCGGGCCGAATAGCTGGATGGTGGTGCATGGCTCGGGAACCGGACATGAGGAGTTGCAGCGGGCGGCGATGGGCAGGGACGTGTCGCTGCGCTTCGACGACAATCTGCACGACCTCTCGCTGCAGGGGCCGGCGGCGGTCGACTATCTTGCCAGGCACGTGCCGGGCATTCGCGACCTCAACTATTTCCATCACATGCAGACGCAGCTCTTCGGTTTTCCGGTGATGATCTCGCGCACCGGCTATACCGGCGAGCGCGGCTATGAAATCTTCTGCCGCGGCCAGGATGCCGGCACGATCTGGGACAGGATCCTCGACGAGGGCAAGAGCGCCGGCATTATCCCGTGCCGCTTCACCACGCTCGACATGCTGCGCGTCGAGAGCTATCTCCTGTTCTATCCCTACGACAATTCGCAGAAATATCCGTTCGAGAATGAAGGCCCCGGCGACACGCTGTGGGAACTCGGCCTCGACTTCACCGTCAGCCCGGGCAAGACCGGCTTTCGCGGCGCCGAGGAGCACTACCGTCTCAAGGGCAAGGAGCGCTTCAAGATCTATGGCGTGTTGCTCGACGGCAAGGAGCCGGCCGACGAGGGCGCCCCGGTCTATCGCGATGGCAGACAAGTCGGCGTCGTCACCTGCGCCATGTATTCGCCGCTGGTCGAGAAATCGATGGGCATCGCCCGCCTCGACGTCGACTGCGCCGTCAAGGACACAAGGCTCGAGATCCGCAACAGGAGCGGATCGATCAAGGCGACGGCGCAGCCATTGCCGTTCGATGACCCAAGGAAGACCAAGCGCACGGCGAAAGGCTGAGGCATAGTCGAAGGCGAGGGTTCGAGGCACGAAGCAGAGAATGGCAGCCAAGTCGATCATCAGCCGGCCCGTCTACGGAACCTTGTCGCCGCAGCCCGGCAAGCATCATCTTTTCATCGCCGATGCCGAGGGTGCGCTCGCGATAGCGGACATGGCCAAGACGGCTCCGGACAGGTTCTTCGACGGTGCCGAAATCGTCTTCATTCCCGGGCCGGACGACAGGCATGTCGCCGCTCTCGAAGCGCTGAAACCGGCGCGCTTCCACCAGGCGCCGTCCTTCGCCAGCCTGCTGCCGCGGCTGAAACAGACGCTTGATAACGCGCATATGGGCCTGCGCCTCTATCTCGCCGGTACCGAAGGGCTGATCGGCCAGGCCATGCAGGTGGCGCTCGAAGCCGGCATCGACCACACCGCGATCCAGACCGAACATCGCGGCTCGCTGGCGCGCCGCGTGCAGTGCGTGCATTGCAAGGGCATCACCGAGAATGTAACGACGCAACCCGCCACCTGCTCGCATTGCGGCCTGCTACTTCTGGTGCGCGACCACTATTCGCGGCGGCTGGCGGCGTTCCAGGGCGTCTGCATCAATGCCGAGGATCGCAGCGAAATTCCTCCGATCGAGGAGGTCTTCCGATGAGCACCGGCACCACCAAACTCGACGTCGTCGTCAGCGATGTTGTTCCCGTCAACGAACTGGTCACCCGCTTTCATTTCCGCCGCCGCGACGGCGAGCTGTTGCCGACCTTTTCAGGCGGCGCCCATGTCGTGGTCGAGATGCGCGACGGCGATCGCACAAGGCTCAATCCCTATTCGCTGATGGGCTCGCCGCTCGACACGCGCGAATACACGATCTCGATACGTCGCGACGATGTCGGCCGGGGCGGCTCGCTTTTCATGCACCGGAGCGTCAGGCCCGGCCTGGAGATGGTGATCTCCTATCCCGTCAATCTGTTCTCGCTCGATCTCAGGGCGAAGAAACATTTGATGCTGGCCGGCGGCATCGGCATCACGCCCTTCATGGCCCAGACCGCGCAGTTGGCAGGCGAGGGCGGCAATTTCGAACTGCACTACACCTGCCGCACGGCTTCGCTCGGCACCTATGCCGATGTGCTGCAACAGCGCTACGGCCGCCGGGTCCGGCTCTATCACGACGACCGCGGGGAACGCATAGACCTCGACCGGCTGCTGTCGTCGCAGCCGCTCGGCACGCATCTCTATGTCTGCGGTCCGGCAGGCATGATCGGCTGGGTGCGCGAGCGCGCCGCCGCGCTTGGCTGGCCACCGGAGACCGTGCATTTCGAGCATTTCGCGGCGCCGCAACCGGGATTGCCCTTCGATGTGACGCTGGCCGTCAGCGGCAAGACCATCCGCGTCGGCGAGCAGCAGAGCCTGCTCGAGGCGATCGAGGCGGCCGGCGTCGATCCACCCTATCTTTGTCGCGGCGGCGTCTGCGGCCAGTGCGAAACCAACGTCATCTCGTCCGACGGCAAGTTCATCCACAACGACCATTGGCTGAGCGAGGAAGATCATCGCTCCGGCTGCAAGATCATGCCGTGCGTGTCGCGCTTCGAAGGCAAATCGCTGGTCTTGGAAAGATAGGAGGCGAGCTTGGGCATCACCTTTCGCAAGGAAACGTTCCGCGACGACTTCACCTTCAGGAACAGCCCTGAGCACATCAGGCGGTTCCCGTTTCCGTTCCACGAAGACAGCTACATGTATGCGGTCAACATCGAGCCGCATGTCGTCGGTCCGAAGGGCAGCGTGCTGGAAAACCTGATCGATGTCGACGAGCACTATGTCGCCGAGATGCAGGACCGTGCTCTGGTCCTGGCCGAGGATCCACTGCGCTGCCAGTCGCTGCCGCACATGACGCTCGCCGGCTGGGACCTGCTCGAACTTCTGATGGAGCAGCAGGCGCTGGGCTATCCCGAGCATTTCACGCTGACCCGCGACGGCGATCGCTGGCGCTGGATCAACCGGCCGCTCGGCATCGACGACACCTTCACCTTCGGCGACACCTCGACTTTGCCTTACGGGCCGATGGAATACATCACCCGCCAGAGCCAGGGCGATTTCTGCATCCTCGACCAGCGCGACGGCAATCTTTGGATGGATGCCGGAATGGTCACCACCCAGGCCGACTGGTCGCTCGACTTCGACATCGGCATGAACTTCTTCGAGTGGCACGCGCCGGTGCCGCTGGCGCATGAAAAGGGGATTTTCGTCAGGGCGCTGAAGTTCCTCACCAATATCCAGCAGGGCAAGCCGGCGCGTCGCCTGAACTGGACCATGACCGTCAATCCGCGCCTCGACACCAGCCCCGAGAATTACCACAAATGGGGTCCGGACCGGGCGACGGTGACGCCCGACAATGTCGGCGACAAGGTGCATCTGCGCGTCGAATTGCAGAGCTTCTGGCGCCTGCCGCGCTCCAACGCCATCGTCTTCCCGATCCGCTGCTACCTGATCAAGATGGACGAGCTGGTGACGCAGCCCAAATGGGCGCGCCGCCTGCACCGCGTCATCCGCGACCTGCCCGAGGAGCTTGCCACCTACAAGGGGCTGACGCGGTATCGGCCAACGCTGGTGGAATGGCTATCGAAGTTGGATGATGGAAGTGCGACGTCACCGGGATTCGGGCCGGATTGATTGCTGTATTGACGCTGCCCTCCAAGCAGCCAATCTCCCCCCAAGAGGGGGAGATGCCCGGCAGGGCAGAGGGGGGCGCCGTGGAGCGCAGGCC
>NZ_VFUE01000025.1:0-87077 GCF_006441495.1 Mesorhizobium sp. B2-6-4 | reverse complement strand
GTGGTCGCCGTCTCGTCAAGCGCTACCGTAACGCCGGTGGCGGCGACAGCCGTCACCTTCGGCCCGTCATCGTCGAAACTGATCTGGCCCGAGACGTCGGCGCTGGCGCTGGCGGAGTCGCCATCGCTATCCGTGATCGTGACCTTCACGGCCAGCGAGCCGGCGGTGAGTGCAACCGTGTCGTCGGGATTACCGGTGTCGGAATGGTGGAGCGACAGATATTGCTCGACGGTCACCTTGCCGGTGGCCGGATCGATCGACAGCGCGAACGCGGCCTCGCCCTTGAACGCGCCGCCCTGCACGACTCCGACAACCACTCCGTTCGCAAGCGTCTGCAAGGTGATCGTTGAGCCGTCGGTGACGGTCAGGCCGGAAACGGCGTTCGTGACGCTCAGCTGATAGACGGTGGCGGTGCTTGCCGCCGGGCCGTCGCCGCCGAACAGCGCCGTCACATTGACCAGGGCGCCGTTGCTGGTGCCGGAGGTGATCGCCCCGGTACCGCCGATATCGGGATCATCGCCCTTGACGATGGTTCCTGTGTTGATCGCAGCCGCCATGCTCAAGGCCTGCGTTTCGTCGAGTGAGACCACGGCGCCGGCGTCGGCGACGACTGTCACCAAAGGTCCATCGTCGTGGAACTGGATCGCGCCGCCGATCTGGGCACCGCCGAATGCGCTGTCGCCATCGAAGTCGGTGACGGTCACCGAGGCTGTGATCTTGCCCGAGAGGGTCAGCACGTCGTCATGGGCAGCAGCGCTCGATCCATCGACAGTGTGCTCCAGCGGAGCGTATTGGGTGACCGTAAGCGTGCCATTGCCGTTGATGACGATGGTAAAGGCGGTGTGGGTGCCGCCGTTCTGATAAATGCCGGTGACCGTCGTCGCATTGGTCTGCTGCAGCGTGATCGCAAAATCGCCAATGGCCGTCTTCAGGCCCGAATCGAGCGATGCGACATTGCCGGTCAGGCCCAGCGTATAGGCGATGCCGCCGCCGGCGCCGGCCCCGTCGGCACCGAAATTGGATGCAACGGAAATAATCGGGTTGGCGCTCGTCACATCGATCGGAAAGCCGGCCGGCGAACCGGCATTGGTTTCATCGAGCACCGCGGAACTGGCTGCCGTGTTGCCCACCGTCAGGGCAGGGCTGTCGTCCTCGACGATCACGGTCATGTTGGCCGTTGCCGAGCCGCCGAACGGATCCTGCACGGTAACCGGGACGACGATGGAGAGGTCATCCTCGAAACCGGCCAGCGGGTGGTCGAGGGGACCGAGCAGGGCGATCTGGAAGGTTCCCGTGCTCGCATCCGTGATGGTGACGCTGATCACGACGTCCGATCCGACCCTGCCGACGAGATGCGTCGAATCGACCAGTTCCCACACGACGTCGGTGCCGTGCGAGGTAAGCGTCGTGGCAGGCACTCCGAGGCCGTAGGTCAGCGGATCGCCATTGGGATCCGTAGCGCCGAAGCTGCCGTTGATCACCGAAAGATTCGATTCGTCGAAGGGTGAGCCGGGATCGCCGTCCGGGTTTGCGCCGGAAAGCCCTTCTTCCGACACGCGGACGGTGAGATCGCCAAATTCCGGGTTCGCATTGGGAAGGAACAGTTCCCGCCTCTCGGCCTGCCCGAACTGCAGATCGGTCGGCGGCAAGAGCGCCGAAAGATCAAATCCATCGCCGATGCCGCCAGGAGGAATTTCAAAATTTCCACCGGCGCTCGAGGTCGAACCTCCAGGGCCAGCCGACATCGAACCATCGGCGCCGAAGGCGACATCCACATGGCTCGCCTCGAGCGCGGCGATCAAGGCGACGCGCGGCACCTCGACATCGCCAAGGACGAAGGTCGGCACGTTGAGCGCGCCGTCCTTGATCACGATGACCGAGCCGTCGGCCTGTTCGAGCACGAGATTGTGGCCGTCAACCTTGATGTTGTCGATCGAGGCGTTCGCCGGAAGCTTCACGACGTTGCCGGCGTCGGCGACGTATTCGTGCGGCGCGGCTGCCGCCTGGGCCTTCGCCTCCGCGGGTGCTTCCGCCGGCGCGCCACTGCCCACATCGACCGGCACTGGTTCGGCCGCTGCCGGCGCGGCCTGTTGCGTCGAAGCCGCCTGTGCGACCTGGAACTCTGCCGGCGAGGTCTGGTCGTGACGTTCACTGGCCATGGAATGCTCGTCCCACGAACCCGAAACGGCGTCCAATTCGTTATTGATGGTCATTGCTTGTACCCCTCCGGCATTTCCCCGAAAGAGACAGCGGCAACCATTACTTTGCAACCGTCCGTCAATCTACTTTATATACCATTATATGCCTACAATGGCATTTTTTACGCGTGGTAAACTGGGAGCATATATTCTGTTATATAAGTCGATATGTGCCGGTGCGGATGAGGCCTCGCCCCCTGTTGCATGGTAAATAGAAGTATAAATTCAAATAAAATTTTACGAAAAATAGTGGAAACAAGTTTCGTCGCCATTATCTACCTTCATTGCCAATAATTTGAGACAAGATCGGTACCGTCCACAGTCAAAAGGTGGGCGTTATGAAAAAAGAAAAAACCGCGCCGGGAACAGCCGGCCTCAAGCTACTCTTGCTGACGATCAGCCTCGCAGGCCTGCCGCAGCCATCGCTCGCGAGCGTCCATTTAGAGGGCACCGCTTCGGTCGGCGGGCTTGTTGAAGACGTGCGGATGCCGCCCAGCCTGGGCGGCGTTTCCCTGGAAAGATTCCAGCCTTGGCGACCGGCGGTAGGATACCAGCCCGACCTGGTTTCCATGAGTTACACGATCGACGATGCCCAAGCGGGCGTTGCGCCGGCGCCTGCGAATGTCGGAATTGATCCCATCAAGACGGCAACGATTATCCCCGGCGTGTTCGGCTCGGTCGCGTTGTCCATGCATAACTTTCCCGTCGCCGCGCGGTGGGCACCGGTCTACCAGGCAATTGTCGGCTGCTCGGCGGGCAGTGCCTGCGAGCAGAAGAGTGCGGCTTTTGCCAGGCTGATCTCGTCGGCACAGGGCAAAGGGTTCAGCGAGAAACTGTCATTCGTCAACAGCGGCATCAATCACCTGATCGCCTACAGGAAGGACAGCGTCATCTATGGCAAGCTCGATTACTGGGCAAAGCCCACCGAGGTGCTCGATAAGCGCGCCGGCGACTGCGAGGATTTCGTCATACTGAAGATGACGGCGCTGCTGAGGGCCGGCATCCCCGCGCAAAGCATGGCGTTGGTTGTTCTCCAGGATCGCAGGCGGGGATTCTTCCATGCGGTCCTGTCGGTAAGCACGGCAAGTGGCGTGTTCATTCTCGACAGCCTCAACAACACCGTGCTGCGCGACAGCGATCTCCCCGATTATGTGCCGCTTTATTCCTTCAGCACGGACCGAGCCTGGATCCATGGTTCGAGATCGGGCAGCGCGCAGGTCGCGGAGATCAAGGGCGGTTTTGCAGGCGTCGCGCCCGGCGAGGGATTGCAGCCCGACACGGCTTCTGGAGCGCTTGCCCGTCGGTGAGCAACCGCGGTTCGCCGGTTTTTATGGAAAACGCCGAACCGCTCTATCTCCTTGTTTTGCGCAATTCCCAAGGGAAAGCGCTACGCGCCTTTCCCGGGAAAAGCGTTTCGCACTTTTCCTGGAACTGCTAGCCGCTGACGAATGCCATCAGCAGGTCCTGCCCGACCAGCGGTGCCCGCACGGCATTCAATTGGCCACGATATCGGCGTTCGCCGGCGCCGATGACGAACCCGCTGGCGACCGGAATCTCGCCATTGGCATCCAGCCGCGCGAAGATGTCCGCCACGTTGAGATCGAGCGCCAGCCTGAGATCCTGACGCCCGTCATCGCTCGGCGCCGTCGGCAATTGGCGCTTTACCAATTGTTGGAACGGAGCGTTGAAGGTCAGGATCTTTTTCGACGATGAAAGGGCGAAGGCGGGCGAGGGGCAGGCGACCAGTATCGCGGTGATCGTCCTGATCGACGCAAGCCTCTTCAACGTCAGGTTTTCTTCCGTCAAGCCACGAATGCAGGCAACCCTGATCGCCGATGTCAGATTGCCGGCCGGAGGCTGGCTCTCGGCGATCTCATCGACAAGCATGCCGATCGTGCATTTGCGGCTTTCCGCCATCTGCCTGAGCGACGTCCAGAACGTCCGCTCCAGGCGGATGCCGCGGCGGATGCCGCGGCGCGCGACAACCCGGAACTCCATGCCGAGGTCTTCCGTGGCCATCGGCACGAGCAACCGCTCAAGGACAGCGGGAGGCGTGGCGCTATCGTTCACTCATCGCCTCCTCTCGTGCCTTGTTTATGGGTTTCAGCAGGTAGGTCAGGATCGTCTTGCGGCCGGTCTTGATGTCGACGGAGCAGATCATGCCCGGGATGATCGAATAGGTCTTGCCATCCCGCGTCAGCGTCGACCTGTCGGTCGCGACGCGCACCTGATAATAGGGCTCGCCTGTCTTCTGGTCGACGAGACTGTCGGCGGTGATGTTCGAGACCTTGCCTTCGATGCCGCCGAAGATCGAGAAATCATAGGCGGTGACCTTGATCAGCGCCTCCTGGTCCGGCCGGATGAAGGCAACGTCGCGGGGCGAAACCCGCGCTTCGACCAGCAAGGTCTCCGAAGTCGGAACGATGCCGGCGACCACCGCGCCGGGCTGCACGAACGCGCCAACCGTATTGATGTCAAGCGTGTTGACGATACCGTCGACTGGAGAACGGATGTCGGTGCGGGCCACCTTGTCGGTCGCGCCGCGAATGGTTTCATCGACCACCGAGAGGTCAGCCAGCGCCTGCGTGAGGTCGCTCAGCGCCTCCTGTTGCAGCTGCAGGCCGAGCTCGTCGACCTGAAGCTGGGCCTCGGTGATAGCCGATTTGGCTTTCTTGGTGGTTTCTCCAGCAAGCGTCAGCTGCCCATTGAGCTCGGTCTGCTCGCGTTCGACCCGGAGTTGCTCGGTTCGCGCCATCAGGCCTTTCTTGACCATGGCTTCGACCAGCTTTGCCTCCTGGTCGCTGACGACCAGATTCTTCGTGAGGCGATCGGAATTGGCGGTCGCCTCGTCCAATTCCTTCTCGCGCTGATCGAGGCGCGACTTGAGAACCGACAGCTTGACTTCGAAGTTGTCGCGGCGGGCGACGAGCAGCTTCTGCTCGTTGTCGCAGATTTCCGGGGCGACCTTCTGGATTTCGGCCGGACATGGAAATTCGCCTTGCAGATCGCCGCTCTGCTCGAACTTCAGCCGTGCAATGCGGGTCTGTAATGCCCGTGCCTTGGCCTGTTGCTCGCCAAGGCTGGAGGTGTTGAACGTATTGTCGAGGCGGATGATGAGGTCGTTCTTCTTCACGACCTGCCCGATCTTGACGGCAATTTCCTGGACGACGCCCGGCTCGCTGGCCTGGATGATCTGCGTTTTGGAAGCAGGTATGACCTTGCCGTCGCCGCGTGCGATTTCATCCACCTCGGCAAAGGACGCCCAAGCAACGGAAGACACGAAGAGTGCACCTATGATAAATATGGACGCCGACGCAAAGAGCGGCGGCCGGTCTTCTCTTGCAAGCATTTCCCACGGCCCCAACGCATTGAATACTTTGATAGTTTTCGTTCTTCAGGTGCTTTTTTTCTGCAGCGCCTGTATCACTTGGTCCTTTGGTCCATCGGCAACGATCCTGCCTTGCTCGATGACGATAAGCCGGTCGGCAAGTTCGAGCATGCTGAAGCGGTGCGTCGAGACGATCAGCGTGGTGTTTCGATCGAAAGCCACTTTGAGCTGCTTGATCAGTTGACGCTCGGAAGCCAGATCCATCGAGCCGGACGGCTCGTCCAGGAAGACGACTTTCGGTTTCGTCAGCAACAGCCGGGCGATCGCCATCGTCTGTCTCTGGCCGCCCGAGAGATTGGTGCCGCGCTCGCCGACATTCATGTCATAGCCACGCGGGTGGCGGGAGACGAAATCGTCGACGCCGGCGGCCTTGGCCGCTTCGACGATCTGCTCATCGGTCGCCTCCGGACAGGCCATCAAAAGATTTTCCTTGATGGTGCCTGAAAACAGATCGTTCGCCTGCGCGACGATGCCGACGGCGGCGCGAACCTCGGAGGGGTGGTATTGACGGATGTCGATGCCGTCCAGCAGCAGTTCGCCGGAACTCGGCAAGAAAAGCCTGCCGATCAGCCGCCCCATCGTCGTCTTTCCCGATCCTATGCGGCCGATGATGCCGATCCGCTCCCCCGGCTTCACGGAGAAATTCAGGCCGGTCAGGACTTCGTTCTCGGAGCCGGGATAGGTAAAGCCGACGTTCCGGAACACCATGGCGCCGTTGCGGATGGGCCGGTTGACGAAGCCCACAGTGTCCGGACGATCCTCCGGCTGAGCCATGATCGAATTCACCATCCGCAAAGAGAGCATGGCCTGGCGCAATCTGGACAAGGTGATGGCGATCTGCCCGAGCGGGGCCACAGCCCGGCTGGCCAGCATGACGGTGCCGATGATGGCTCCGGTGGAGACATGTCCTTCGGAGAAGGCGTAGGCGCCGGCCACCACCAGCGCGACGGTGACCAGCTGCTGGATGGCCTGCGTTATATTGCCGGCGGCGGCCGAAAGCTGCTTGATCTTCTCGGAGGTGTTGGAGGCGTTTTTGGAATGCTCTCCCCATTTTCGCAACAGGTAGGCTTCGGCGCGCAGCGACTTGATCGTCTCCAGCGTGGAAATGGATTCGACCAGCAGCGCCTGGCGCTGCGAGGCCTCGTTCATGGAGGCCGCCACACGCTTGCCGATGCGCCGCTGCGTGACCAGTCCGACGATCACCGACGCGACGAAGGCCAGCGCGGGTATCATGACCAGCCAGCCGCCTATCGCATAGATGACGAGGAGAAAAACAAACACGAAAGCCGTGTCGATGAACACGCTGATGGTGTTGGACGTGAAGAATTCGCGCACGTATTCATATTGGGTCACGCGATTTGCGTATTCGCCCGTCGAGCCCGGCCGTGCCGCCAGAGACGAGTTCAGCACCTTCTCGAACAGCATGTATGAAATGCGCAGATCCGCCTTGCGCCCGGCATAGTCGATGAGCGATGCCCGGGAGGTCTTTAGCAGCAGATCGAACAGGATGACCGCGCCGATGCCGATGGCCAGCACCCAGAGCGTCGATATCGCTTTGTTCGGCAGGATCCTGTCGTACACGTTCATGGTGAAGATCGGCGAGGCGATGGCGAGCAGATTGATGAACACCGCCGACAGGACAACCTTCGAATAGGTGCGCCAGAACGGCCCCATCGTTCCCGTCAGCCAATGTCGCCGCTCGATTTTCGGCGCCGAGCCGACGCTCATGGCCTCCGTCGCGTTGGCGTAGGTGATCGAGAAGGACGCACCGCCGCTGATATAGCTGTTGGCCAGTTCCGACCGGCTGATCCTGGTGCGCCCGTCCTCCTGGGGAGCGGTGAAATATTCGCCGGCTTCACCATCGGCCAGCAGCGCGACCGGCAGCTGGCTGACGCGAAAGACGATCGCGGGGAGGTCGATGCGCCCCCGAACAAAGTCGCGATGGCTGAACTCGGTTATTTCAAGGCCGACGCGCTCGGCAAGATGCCGGATCGCGTCGATGTCGATGCGCGTTTCCGCCAGCGGCACGCCGGCAAAGAGCACGGTTTCGGCGCTGGGGCGGCCGAGATATGCGGCGACGGCCGAAAAGCAGGCCTTGAAAGCCTCTTTCGGTGACAGAATGTTGGGTTGCTGGTTCACGATCCGCCCGCGGGGACTCTCGATCGATCCTTAGGCCCGCCTATTTTTTCCTGACCGGTGCCAGAATATCGAACGGCACGTCGTTTTTCTGTTCCGAGGGCGTGCGCGCATAGGTTTCGGTGTCGGCCGTTTCCGGCGCGGCGAACTCGGTCCGCGCGTATGCCGTAGCCTGTTTTGGCGGGTGGACGTCCATCGTTTTCAGCAACTGCCCGGTCGCCGCCAGAAGCCGATATTGCGCGAAAAGGGATGCGTAGGACGCGGTGTCGGCCAGTGTCGCGGTGTTGAATCGCGTGTTCTGCGCATCGAGCACGTCGAGCAACGAGCGCTGACCGACCTTAAACTGTTCGCGATAGGACGCGACCAGCTTTTCGTTGGAGACTGCTTGTAGCTTCAGGGTCTTGGCCAGATCGGCCTGCCGGAAGCGACGATCCCATGACGTGCGAACGGCTTCCTCGATCTCTCGCAGAACCTGGTGCATCGCGAGCCGCTGCTCGCTGGTGCGGCGGATCTGCTCCTGCTCATTGGCCTTGTCGATGCCGCCCCGATAGAGATTCCAGCGCAACACCAGACGTGCCTGCAGATCGGATGCGTCTCCATTGTCGCCGTCAATGTCGTAGCCGGCCCGGGCAGAGCCTTCGGCAATGATCGAGGGACCATATTTCGCCCGCGCCGCGTCCACCAGCGAGGCCGCCGCGGCAATATCGCTGTTGGCCATGTGGACGCGCGGGTTGCTCTCGCGCGCAAGGCCCAACGCATCGTCCAGCGACCTTGGCAGCGTGCCGGACACGTCAGCCGGCCTCGCTGCATTGGTCAGCGGCTTGCCGACAGTCTTGAAAAACCGTATCCGCGCGGCCTCCAGTTCCTCCGACGCTTCCTGCATGCGGGCCTTGGCCGCGAACAGCCGCTCCTCGGCCTGTTGCCGGTCGGCTTCGTTCAACCCGCCGCCGGCAATGCCTTCCTGGATGTCGTGGAGGATTGCTTGATGGAAGCCCAGGTTTTTCTTTGCCTCGGCAACAATCGAAGCCTGGAGCATGTATTCGAGGTAGTCCTGGACGACAGAGAGGCCGATGAATTCCGACCGTTCCAGCACTCGAAACGACGCGCCATCGACGCGGGAGGCCTGGCGGTTCAATTCTGCGCGCCTTGCGCCGCTGTCATAGAGCGTCTGCGAAACGGTCAGGTCGGTTTCTGCCGGATAAAGCGCGTCGTCCTCTATCGAGAGTGCGCGCCGTGACGAATTGTCGAGACGGCGAGCGCCAGCCGACGCCTGCAGGTCGACGCTGGGCAAATAGAGGCCCTTTGCCTGACGCAATTCGAACTCGATCGCTTCGCGATTTTCTATCGCCTGGCCGATCTCCGGATTGGATTCGACCGCTACCGCCACGGCCTCCTTGAGCGTGAGGGCGTTCGCCCCCCCGCAAGTCAGCATCGTAGCCGCCATCAAAAGACCAAGGCGCTTGCCTATGGCCGACATGCCAGTTCTATTCATTTAGCCCACCCGTTTCCCCAACGCCTTCCTCAAGGCGCTTAAGCGGGCCAACCCCAGGCCCACCATTGCCGAATTACCCGATATATTCAGAAAATACGTGAGCGAATATTAATTTAGGCGACTCTAAATGGGTTTTCCCAGTCATGAGCAGCGACATGTAGCAAAAATAACACATAACAGCGGGACCGATGGGGGTGGGAGAATGCCGATCGGCTGCAACGAAAAAATGCCTTGGTTGGAGCGGCTAGGGCACTTTTTTGAAAAAACCGCACAATGGTCCCGAAAGTTGCCTGGGCCGAGACGGTGGCGCTGTTGCCGAACGGGGATGCCGGACGCGGACTATAACGGATGTAGCCTCCGATAAGTGCCGATAACGCGTCAATGGAGTGCTGCCCATCCAGTCACAAGAATAAGGGCAAGCGTAACCAGCGCTCCCGAAACGTACAGAACCGTCCTGACACTGCCTCCCTTTGCGGCGTTTCCGCCACGTAGGTAGATTCCCAGATGAATCAGGCGTATCGCCAGGTGCAGCCCCACAAGCGTCGCCAAAGTGGTCGGTCCAACACCAACCATCATCGCCAGCACCGCGGGCACGACAAAGGGCGCCAGCGCCTCAACCGAGTTCATGTGGACGCGGTCGATCCTGTAGAGCGGGTTGTGGTCGTCCGCCGGGACTACCGGTCCTGAAAGCACCCCTGCAAATCCCTTGGACGAACCGGAATAGACTGCCAACACCACCGACAGCAAACAAAGCATAAGCACGCCGAGGATGCTTAACCAATAGACTTCCATATTGTCTCTGCTCCTGGAATCCCAGTGGGCGATACGGTGCTTGCGAGTCATACCCCATGAACTGCAACGCGGTTGTCAGGCTGTCCGATGGTTGAACAAGTCGTGGAACCGTTGCAGGTAGAGCGGCCAGCCCTGATCGCTATCAACCGCACCCCTCACGCCTACCCAGCCTTCCCCATGGCGCTCGAAATGCCGGTGCTCGATCTCAACTCGGGTTCTGTTCTCGGTCTCGGCCGTGAACCGGACCTCCCATTCGCTCGTCTTGTTCGGGTCGGTCTCGATCTGCCACCGAGGGCTGATGTCCCAGCTCAGAACCAGCCGGCTGGGCGGATCGTAGGCCAACACACGAGCCCAGCGGCACTCGCTGCCATCCACACCTCGGTCGTAAACGTGCCCTCCGACCCGGGGTTCGAAGATCGTTTCTGCGATCGGAACGGCAAGAAGATTGTGCTCTCGAGGTTTGAATCTCCCGAAATCCTCGGTGAAAACCTTGAAGGCACGCGCAATGGATGCCTCGACAACGACGAAATGCCTTACGGGCGCGAGTGCAGGGTCCTTACTCATGCTTGGTCCTTTTTTGGATACTCGACGGCTAATTTGTAGCCCGCCAGGGTCTTGCTCCAGAACTGGTCGATTTCCGCGCGCAGGCCTGCCAGCCCATCCTGATCGATACGGTATATGCGTTCTTTGCCCGAGCGCGTGTCGGCCACAAGCCCGGCAGCCTTGAGTATCTTCAAGTGCTGAGAGACGGCCGGCCGGGTTACAGGCAGGGCACGAGCAAGTCCGCTGACCGAACAGGGCTGTTCGACCAGCAGTTCGAAGATCGTGCGCCTTGTCGGATCTCCGAGCGCTGTCCAGTAGTTCGCGTTAGTAGCCACTAACGCGAACTTAAATCGATGGCCGCGACCTGTCAATATCGGGAGGTCAACGATGCGTCGTCCAAGCCCCCGTCCGGCTCCGCGGGATTAAAGGAAACCATTCAGCGACCTGCGCCGTCTCGTGGCGTGAATCATGCGGCCGTCGCAGGGAGTGCCAGTTGCGCTTTGACGGTATCGGCATACCGAATTGCATTTTTTGAATTGGTCTTTGCCGACCTGCCTTGGCATTTATCGAGCAGTCAGTTGATGCTGGGATCGAGGATGGCCAAAGTGGCGCAAGTCTATTGCAATCGGCGTTACATGCCCGAAGACGAGGCGCGCATCGGTCTCTTCGATCGGGGGTTCCTCTTTGCAGACGCGGTCTACGAGGTGACCGCCGTGATCGGCGGCAGGCTGATAGACAATGATTTCCATCTCAATCGTCTCCAGCGGTCGCTTGCCGAGATATGTATTCCCATGCCCGTGACGCTGCCTGAGATGGAAGCCATTCAATTGGAACTGATCTCGCTCAACGGATTGGATGAAGGAACGGTCTATCTCCAGATTTCGCGCGGCGAAGCCAAGCGCAATTTCCTGTTTCCCGATGATCTTGAGCCGACCATGGTCGCCTTCACAAGCGCCCGCAAACTCGTAGGAACCAAGGCTCAGGCCGAAGGCGTCGCCGTCGACCTGGCGCCTGATCCGCGCTGGGCACGGCGCGACATAAAGACTGTCATGCTGCTGGGGCAGGTTCTGGCAAAGCATGCTGCAAGCGAGAAAGGCTTCGATGATGTCTGGTTTGTCGAGGGTGGACAGGTGACCGAGGGCGCATCGGCGACGGCTTTCATCGTTATGCACGACGGCCGTGTCATTACTCGCGCCAATTCTCAAGCCATCCTGCCCGGCTGTACGCGGCGAGCAGTGGCGCGTCTATGTGAAGACCAGGGCATTTTGTTTGAAGAGCGTGCGTTCTCGCCAGAGGAGGCGTTTTCGGCGGCGGAAGCGTTCCTGACCTCCGCCTCGAGCCTGGTCACCCCCGTCATCCGTATTGCCGGCCACAGGATCGGAAACGGCCAACCTGGTCCATTGACACGCCGCCTGCAGGAAATTTACGTCCAGACAGCTTTTGCAGAGATGAACGGGCATGCGGCCGGACGAGCGGCTCTTGCTTGATGAGTGGGATGTGAAAATGGGCGCGGCACGGCGTTTAGGCCTTGGCATGGGGCGGCTGTCGCCCGGCCCGAACAATGCGATCACGGACGTGCCGGGTGTCCTGGTCGGCCATAAGACGATCATCGCCGACGGACTTGCGACAGGCGTCACCGCCGTCTTGCCCCATGGCGGCGACCTGTTCAGATCCAAGGTCAGGGCGGCGGTCGATATCATCAACGGTTTCGGCAAGTCCGTCGGGCTCATGCAATTGGCCGAACTGTGCACGATCGAAACGCCAATCCTTCTGACCAACACGTTCTCGGTCGCGCCATGTGCGGAGGCGCTGATCAAGCGTGCCATTGCCGCCAACCCGGAGATCGGGCGCAAGACCAGCACGGTCAATCCCGTCGTTTGCGAATGCAACGACGGCGGTATCAATGATATTCAGGCAATGGCGGTCACCCGGCATGACGCCGAAGCGGCGCTGGATGCCGCGAGCGCCGGTCCGGTCGAACAGGGCAGCATCGGCGCCGGCGCCGGAATGACGTCGTTTGGCTTCAAGGCGGGTATCGGCAGCGCGTCCAGGTCGGTCGAGATCGGGTCTCGCGCCTTCACGCTTGGCGCTCTGGTGTTGTCCAACTTCGGCAGGGCAGGGGATCTTGTCCTCCCGGATGGCCGCAGAGCCGATCCCAAAGGGCTCGGCGAGCCTGAAAGCGGGTCGATCATCATCATTCTCGGTACGGATATTCCTCTTGACGACCGGCAATTGAACCGTGCCGCTAGCCGGGCCGGCGCCGGCATTGCCCGCATCGGTTCGTATTGGGGACACGGCAGTGGCGATATCGCCATCGCGTTCACGACCGCCGATCCTCTGCCGCACGTCTCGCCTTCACCGTTCAGTTCGATTTCGCGTGTCGATGACAGATACATCGACCTCGTTTTCGAAGCGGTTGTGGAAACCACGGTCGAGGCCGTTCTGAACGCCCTGTGCGCCGCGCAAAGCGTGGTTGGACGAAATGGACGCAGGATTCCGGCGTTGACCGACTGGCTGAAGGAGCCCCTTTGAGCATGAAGATTTTCATTTCGGCCGATATCGAAGGCACCGCGGGCATTCAATCCTGGGACGAGGCGGAAAGAACGCATGCCGACCACAGGGAATTCCGCGAACTGATGACCGGGGAGGTCCTGGCCGCCTGCGAAGGAGCGCGAGCCGCTGGCGCAACTGAAATCATGATCAAGGATGCGCATGACAGCGGGCGCAACCTCATTCTCGAACGCATGCCGCCTTTTGCGCGCATCGTGAGGGGCTGGTCGGGGCATCCGGACGCAATGATGTTCGGGATCGATGAAAGCTTCGATGCCGCGCTCTATACCGGCTACCATTCCAAGGCCGGTGTCGAGGACAACCCGCTTGCACACACATCGACATTGCGAATATCGCGGCTGATCCTGAATGGCGAAACAGCGTCCGAATTTACATTGAATGCGTTGTGCGCCGCGCGCTATGGCGTGCGCTCGGTATTTCTTTCCGGCGACGAAGGCATTTGCGCCGACGCCAGAGCCCTCGTCCCGGGGATAGCCACTGTCGAAACCCTCAAAGGCATCGGCGCGGCCACCATCTCCCTGGCGCCTGCGGCGGCGCGCGGCGCAATATGCGAGGGCGTTGAAAGGGCGTTGCGCGACAGGGCGCGGCAAGCTTTGCCGTCAATGCCGGAAAGGGTCGAGATCATCATCGAATTCAGCAACCCCGTCGATGCCTATCGCGCCTCCTGGTATCCCGGAGTGCGCCGGCACGGGCCACGTGCCGTCGCCTTTGCATCGAACGACTATTTCGAGGTGCTGCGCGCCTTCCGCTTCATGAAGAGCTGAAGGTCGCCGTGCCCGCGGCTGGCGCGGCGGGCTTCAACGTTTGCGCCAGCGCCTTGGATGATTGCCAAAGAGCCTCTACCATGGTGCTTCGCGTCTTCTCCGAGCTGCGATACAATCGTATCTCGAGATCGAGCGTCCATGTGCTGTCATTCGAACAGATGACAAGGGCTCCATTGGAGATGTCGTTCTCGACGAGGCTTTCTGGCAGCCAGCAGATGCCCGCGCCGGTCAGCGCAAGTTCCTTGAGTCCGGCGCTTATTGTGCTTTCATGCACTGTCTGACGCCGGAACGGCGAGTGCTTCGAGAACAGTTTTCCGAGGGCGACACCAAAGAAAGAGCTGTAACCATAGCCCAGATAGGGCAAAGCTCGCTTTGCCGTTTCCGGACTGTCCAGAATGCCCGCCGCGGGCACGGTCGACTTGTCGAAGCGCAGTTCCGGCGCCGCGACCGGGATGAGCCGATCCGATCCGATAGCCAGATGAGAAAACTTGTCGCGATCCAGGTGAAACGGCACTTCACGGTGCGCATAGGTCAGGAAGAAGTCGGTTTCGCCATCGGTCAGTGCAGCCAGGTTCGCCTCGATGCCACCCCTGTCAGCCATGAAGGATGTGCCGAAGGTGCGAGTGTTCCGCTGCACCTCCCGCAGCCAAACCGGAAAGAACGTGATGGTCAATGTGTGAAGGGCCGCAAAGCGTACAAGCCCCTGTTCCGCAGGCGGGCGCAGAGACTCGCGCACCGAATAGAACATCCTGATGGCGTCTTGCGCCATCGGAAGAAAATTGCGTCCGGCCGATGTCAGTTCGGCCGGCATGGTGGCACGACTGATGAGCGGTGCTCCGAGCCACGTCTCAAGCTGCTTGATGCGCCGACTGAAGGCCGACTGGGTGACATTGCGGATTTCGGCTGCCCGCGAAAAGCTCGATGTTTCTGCAAGTGTCACGAAATCTTCGAGCCATTTGATTTCCACGCGGCCTCTCCTCCACTGCGTTCGAGCATTGATCGAACCGCAATGGGGAACATATTTCATTATAATTGCTATGTTATGCAAATTTTGCATGCTTGATTGCGAAAACCGAATTGGCCTTGTGATCGCCGACGCCCCAACGTCTGCAAAACGAAAAAGCTGGCAACTGGAGCCGGTGGCAGGGGGAACGTGACGTCGAGCGCGGGAGAAGAATCTGACCGCGCGCGAAACGGAATGCCACTCAAAGTCAAATCTATGTCGGCGACGTCCGTGAACGCCGGGGAGAAGAAAAGGCAGCATGAATTCGCAGAACCAAGCCGATCTCGTTTTGCATGGCGGCAAGATTTGGACCGGTTACGGAAATCCGATCGCGGAGGCGATTGCGGTCTTGGGCAACCAGGTCGTGGCCAGTGGCTCCAACGCCGAAATCAAGGCCCTGATCGGAAAGGGCACGAGGGCCGTGGATCTGGCCGGGCGCTTCGCAATGCCCGGTCTGAACGATGCGCACCTGCATCTGATCTCGACGGGGCTCCTGCGCGGCAAGGTCGATGCGACGCCCGATGCCGCGCCGACCCGCGGCGCGCTGATGGCTGCGTTGCAGGCGCGGGCCGCCGAAACGCCCAAGGGCGCATGGGTGACCGCGCGGGGTTTTGACCAGACCCGATATCCCGACGCACTGATGCCGACCGTGAAGGAACTGGACGCCGCCCTGCCCGATCATCCCGTTTCGGTCACGCGCGCCTGCGGCCATGTCACTGTCGTGAATTCGCTGGCGCTGGCGCTGGCGGGAATCGATATCGACACGCCCGATCCGGATGGTGGCGTCATTGGGCGCGAGGCCGGGCAACTGACCGGAATGCTGGCTGAGAACGCCCAGAACTTCGTCTACGACGTCCAGCCGACACCCTCTTTCGCCGAGATACTCGATGCTATCGAAGCGGGGGGCCGTGACCTCCTGCGGTTCGGCATGACGTCCTGCATGGACGCGGCCACTGGCCAGATCGACGGTATGACCGAGATCGAGGCTTATCATGAGGCCGAGCGCAGCGGCCGGCTCCCGGTACGGGTCTGGGCAACACTTCTGGGCGACCCCGGTTCGTCCATCGTCGAGCCTTGCCATGCCGCGGGTCTCGTTACCGGGGTCGGCAGCGACATGTTCCGCATAGGCGGCGTGAAGATATTCACGGACGGCTCGGCCGGCGGACGCACGGCTTGGATGCGCCAGCCATATATTGGCCAGCCTGACAATTTCGGTGTCCGGATGCTGCCGGACGCTCAATTGTTCGAACTGGTCGACCGCTACACCGCAATGGGCTACACCATGGTCTGCCATGGCATTGGCGATGCCGCCATCGACCAGCTCGTGCGCGCTTATGAACGTGTGCGCGCCGCCAGGCCGGATCACAAGCACCGGCACCGGATCGAGCATTGCGGTTATGTCGATGATGCCATCAATCAGCGGATGTTGAAGGCAGGCATCCTGCCTGCGCCGCAGCAGGCCTTCATCTATGATTTCGGCGACGCCTACGTCTCGGTTCTCGGGCCGGAGCGCGGGTTGCGCTCCTATCCGATCGGAACCTGGGATCGCCTCGGCATGAAGCCGTCCACCGGCAGCGACTCGCCGGTCTGTTCGCCCAATCCCTTCCCGGACCTCTACGCCATGCTGACGCGCAAGACGCACAAGGGCACGGTAATGGACGCTTCCGAAAAACTGACGTCCGAACAGGCGTTGCGCGCCTATACCGAACACGGTGCCTACTCCCAGGGCGCGGAAATGGTGAAGGGCCGGTTGGAGCCTGGAATGCTCGCGGACATCGCCGTGTTCTCCAACGACCTCCTGACGGCCACACCGGAGACAATCCTGCGTGAAACGCGCTGTGAGATGACAATTCTGGATGGGCGCATCGTCTATGAAGGAAGTTGAGGCGGGATGCCGGTTGGGCCCGTCTCTGACAGGAAATCAACAACGAACCACAGGGAGGAATTGAGGGATGTTGAACAGACTTGGCTTGATCGCGGCGCTTGCGCTTGGAACGGCGACCGCCGCGCTGGCGCAGGACGCCACACCGAAGGATGGGGGGAAATTGGTGTTCACCGCGCCCTATGGCAACTCCATCACATCGCTGGACATCACGGCGACACCGCATACGCAAGACGAGATCGTGGCCAAAGCGATCAACCGCTCCCTCTACAAATGGAACCCGGAAAGCGGCAAGCCTGAGCTCGACCTCGCCGAAACGGTAGAGAAGTCGGCGGATGGCAAGACCTATACCTACAAGCTCCGGGAAGCGACCTTTCACAATGGCGACAAGCTCGACGCCGATGACGTGATCTGGTCCTACAACCGTCTTGCCGATCCCAAGAAGGCCCTGCCGGGCGCCGAGCAGATGTTGCAGATCGCCGGCGTCGCCGAATTTCAGGCAGGCAAGGCCGATCATATTTCCGGGTTGAAGAAGATCGACGACAGGACCATCGAAATCACCTTCATCAACCTGGCCGATCCGGGCTGGAACCTGATGTCCAACTATGCGCCGATCTACTCCAAGGACTATCCGGAGGATCAGCTGGCCTCCAAGCCGAACGGCCTTGGCCCGTTCAAGCTCGCCAATTACGTTGCGGGCTCGAAGGTCGAACTGGAGAAGTTCGACGGCTATTATGAGGAGGGCAAGCCGCATCTCGACAAGCTCGACATCATGCTGATGGGCGAAGCTTCGGCTCGCGACGTCGCCTTCCGCAACGCGGAGATCGATACCAACGTTCTCGGCCCTGTGCAGTATGAGGCCTACAGCCAGGATCCGGCGCTGAAGGATCACATCCTTGAGGTGGCCGAAGTCTACACCCGCAATATCGGCTTCAATCCGAAGGTCGAGGCATTCAAGGACAAGCGCGTCCGGCAGGCGATCAATTATGCGATCAACAAGGACCTGATTGTCGAGAAGCTCTTGAAGAACAAGGCTTATCCCGCGGTCTCCTGGCTGCCGATTTCATCGCCGGCCTTCGACAAGGACGCCAAGCCCTATGCCTATGATCCGGAAAAGGCCAAGGAACTGCTGAAGGAGGCAGGGTTCGAGACCGGTCTGAAGTTCTCGGTCACCGCGACCTCGAACGAAAGCTGGGGCCTGCCGATCGTCGAGGCGATCATCCCGATGCTGGCGAAGGTGGGCGTCACCGTGACGACCGACCCGGTGGAAAGCTCGGTCCTGTCCGACAAGATCCTGTCCGACAATTTTGATGCCTTTATCTGGTCGAACTCGTCGGGCCCGGATCCGCTGAAATATCTGAACTGCTTCTATTCGAAGACATCGCAAACCGCCTGCAACTACGTCAAGTTCAACAATGCCGACTTCGACAAGCTGATCGAGCAGGCAGGCAACGAAACCGATCCGGCCAAACAGAACGATCTTCTGAGGCAAGCCAACAACCTGCTGCAGGACGAGGCTCCGGTCTGGTTCTTCAATTACAACAAGGCCGTCATGGCCTACCAGCCATGGGTCCACGGGCTGAAGCCGAACGGCGCGGAACTGGCTATCCAGGATTACGAGGACATCTGGATCGACGACAGCGCACCCGCATTACGCAAGTAGCGCGATGGCATGGCTGGCGGGCGGGACCGGTTTGTACGGCCCCGCCCACCGCATGGCGCCCACTCCTCGCCCGCCGCATGGCGCCCAGTTGTTGAAAGGCAGGATTCGCGGATGTCGCGCTTCATCTTTCGTCGCACGCTGCAGATGATCCCGACCCTGCTGGCGGTCGTGCTGATCATTTTCGTGATATTCAGCGTCGTCCCCGGCAGCTTCATATCGAGCCTGATGTCGGAGGGGCGCAACGCCACGAATGCCGATGTGATGGCGCATCTGAACGAGCAGTTCGGGCTGGACAAGCCTCTGCCGGTCCGCCTGTGGGACTATCTGTGGGGGCTGGCGCATTTCGACCTTGGAATTTCCTACCGCACCCGCGAACCGGTGTGGAACGTGATCGAGCCGCGGCTCTGGCCTTCGATCAAACTGGCGCTGGCGGCGATGGGCTTTGCCGCGGCAGTCGGTATTCCTCTGGGATTTCTGGCCGCGCTGAAGCCCGGCAGCGTGTTGGACACCGGCACGATGATGCTGGCGGTTTCCGGCCTGTCGGTTCCCGAATTCTGGCTAGGTTTGCTGCTAATGTACGTCTTTGCGCTGCAGCTCGGTCTGCTGCCGAGCTTCGGCTACCAGCCCGGCGGCATCCGCTACATCATATTGCCTGCCATCGCGCTCGGCGTATCGCCGATGGCGCTCCTGGCGCGAACCACCCGCGCTGGCGTTCTGGACGTGATGAACGCGGATTTCGTGCGAACGGCGCGAGCCAAAGGGTTGACCGAACCGCGTCTGGTGCGCAGTCACGTCACCCGCAACGTGCTGGTGTTGATCCTGACCACGCTTGGCCTTCAGATCGGTTCGCTCATGGGGCAGGCGATCGTGATCGAGAAACTGTTTTCCTGGCCAGGGATCGGGTCGCTTCTGGTCGACAGCGTGTCGGCACGCGACATTCCCGTGGTTCAGGGTACGGTCATCGTGATCGTGTTGTGGTTCCTTGTCATCAACATGCTGGTCGATATCGCCTATGCCATGATCGACCCGCGCATCAAGGTGGCCTGATCCATGCGGTTGCGTTTCAATTTCGCCCTTGGCCTGGCGCTGGCGTTGCTCGTGGTCGCCGCAGCCGTCAGCGCCGGCTGGATTGCCCCGTACAACCCGATATTCGACGCCGACCTGATGAATTCTGAAATGCCGCCGAGCTGGGACCATCTTTTGGGCACGGACGGGCAGGGTCGCGACGTCTTTTCCCGTATCCTCTACGGCGCCAGGGTGTCGCTGACCGTCGGCCTCGTTTCGCAGTTGATCAACTCGTGCATCGGTATGGCGCTTGGGGTTTCGGCCGGTTATTTCGGAGGCTGGTGGGACGACCTGGTGAACGGGCTGACCAACGTCATGCTGGCGATCCCATCCCTGGTCTTCGCGCTCGCCATCATGGCGGTGTTGGGACCCGGCTTGCCAAGTCTCCTGATCGCATTGGGCCTGACCAACTGGTCCTGGACCTGCCGCATCGCCCGCAGCTCCACCTTGTCGCTCAAGAATCAGGGCTTCGTGCAGGCCGCCAGGGCGGCCGGCTTCAGCGACGCCAACATCATGCGCACGCAGATACTGCCGAATATCGTCGGTCCGGTGCTGGTCATCGCGACACTTGGCATCGGCGGCGCGGTTCTGGCGGAAGCTGCACTGTCTTTCCTCGGCGTCGGCATCCGGCCACCACAGCCGAGCTGGGGGAACATGCTGACCGACGCGCGCGAACTGATCCGCACCGCCCCCTGGGCCTCGCTGTTCCCCGGCCTCGCAATCTTCGCCACGGTCCTTGGCTTCAATCTGCTCGGTGACGGGCTGCGCGACATGCTGGATCCGCATATGAGGATAAGGCAGGCATGAGCGGCATTCTTCCCGACCCTGTTCTGTCCATCCGCGACTTGCGCATCGGCGTCGGCAAGCGGAACGAAATCCTTCACGGCGTGTCTTTCGATATCCTGCCTGGGGAAACTTACGGACTTGTCGGCGAATCCGGTTCGGGCAAAAGCATCACCGGCCTTTCGGTGATGGGGTTGCTTAAACGCCCGCTGGAGGTGACCGGCGGCTCGATCTTCTTCCGGAGCCAGGACGTGTTGAAGCTTGGCAGCCGCGCCAGGCGCCGTCTGCGCGGCGACCGTATGGCGATGGTGTTTCAAGAGCCCATGACGGCGCTCAATCCGCTGATGGCGATTGGCCGTCAGATCGCGGAAATGTTCGTCGTTCACAGGGGCTTCGGGTGGTCGGATGCGCGCAGGAAAGCCGTCGAGGCACTGGAAAGTGTTCGTGTGCCGGCGCCCGAGGAACGCGCCCTGTCTTACCCCCATCAACTGTCGGGAGGGATGCGCCAGCGCGTCATGGTCGCCATTGCACTGGCCTGCCGTCCCGACCTGCTGATTGCGGACGAGCCGACCACCGCACTTGATGTGACGGTCCAGGCAGGCGTCCTGGAATTGCTTGCCGAGCTTTGCACGGCTGAAGGAACGGCCGTGCTGCTGGTCAGTCACGATTTGGGCGTGATCGCCAATATGTGCCGGCGCGTCGGGGTCATGGACCGGGGGCGGCTCGTCGAGGAGCAGGACACCAAGGCTCTGTTCGAAAATCCGCTGCATCCCTATACCCGAGGCCTGCTCGCGGCACGCCCTCGCCTGGGGTCGCGAACGCTGGTTGGACGCGCCCGCCTGACCGAACTGGACCAGGTCGTGGGCAGCGAGGAGCGTGGACGCGACGCACCGACGCTGACCACGCCGCGCGGCCTTGGTCTGGAGGCGACCGCATGAACCAGCCTCTTCTGGAAATCCGCGACCTCAACGTCCATTTCCCGCTGCCGCGTCGCTCGCTGTTGGGGCCAAAGCGGACGCTTCGTGCCGTTCAGGGCGTGAATCTGACCCTGAACGACGGAGAGTGCCTGTCCATCGTCGGTGAATCCGGCTGCGGAAAATCCACCACCGCGCTGACCGTGATGGGCCTGCAGGAGCCGACTTCGGGAAAGATACTGTTCCAGGGCAAGCCGTTGGCAGGCCCTGGCGCTCCCGCCCGCAAGGAGCGCGCGCGCATCGCTCAGATGGTGTTTCAGGACCCGTATGCGTCGCTGAATCCGCGCCAGACCATCGGTCGCATGCTGTCCTCGCAGCTTTCCCTGCATGGAATCGCCAGGGGAAGCGAGGCCAGCCACCGCGTCGCCGAGATGCTGACCCGCGTCGGCCTGACGCCCGATCACGCCGACCGTTATCCGCATGAATTCTCCGGCGGGCAGCGCCAGCGGATCGGCATCGCGCGGGCGTTGATGCTCGATCCGAAGATCCTGGTGCTGGACGAGCCGGTGTCGGCGTTGGACGTGTCCATCCAGGCGCAGATCATCAACCTGCTGATGGACCTGCAGGAAACGCTGGGCTTGAGCTACATCATGATCTCCCACGATCTGAGCGTGGTCGAGCATGTCAGCGACAGGGTTGCCGTCATGTATTTCGGCCGCGTGGTGGAAGAGGGTGACTGGCATTCGATTTTTAGTCGCCCGACGCATCCCTACACGCGTCGCCTGATCGGTTCGGTTCCCGATCCCGACGCGATCCTGACCGGGGCACGCACCTTGCCGGATGCCGCCTTCGTTCCAGACGCCGCCCGCTTTTCGCCCGACATTTCGCGCCGTCCGGATCCCGACGAAGAACACGAGCCAAGCGAGCTTGTCGAGATCGGCCGCGGTCATCGCGTCCGCCTCGCGCAATAGGAATTGCCGATGACCTTCACCGTCCTTACCTGCGAATTCATGCACGAGAGCAATACGTTCTCGCGCTTCCGCACCGACTTGCCGCAGTTTCAGGTGGACACGCTTCTCCTTGGCGACGAAGCGATCCGCGCCCGCCGCAACGCCAACACCGAACTTGCTGGGTTCATGGATGTGGCGGAACCGGCGGGCTGGAACGTGATCCACGCGATTTCGGCACATGCCGTGCCCGGGGGGCGGGTGACGAAAGCCGCCTATGACCACATCGCCGGTATTATCCTGGAGGCAGCGCGTTCGAACAAGGGCCGCCTCGATGGAGTGCTTCTTGGACTTCATGGCTCGATGGTGCCGGAGTTTTGCCATGACGGTGAAGGGTATCTGCTGGGCCTTCTGCGGGCCGAACTTGGAGCGGACATTCCTGTTGCGGTAACGCTCGACCTTCATGCGATGGTGTCCGAAGACATGGTTCGGGACGCGCAGATCCTTGTTTCCTACAAGACCTATCCGCATGTGGACATGCGCGAAATCGGCGCGCATGCCGCCCGTATCCTGGATCGCGCAATGAAAGGTGAAATCGCGCCCCGGACTGTCAGGGCGCATGTGCCGATGCTGGACGAAGCGAATTCCGGCCGCACCGACATTCCCGAGACGCTGGCCCTTTATGACCGCGCCCGCGAGGCCGAGGCCGAGGGCTTGCTCGCGGTTTCCGTCAATGCAGCCTTCACGGGCGCCGACGTGTCCTGCGTCGGTCCCACCGTGCTCGCAACCTATGACAGCCGTGATCCCGGCGCCAAGCCAGCCGCCATGCGTGTGACAGAGGAACTTGCGGACAGGATCTGGCAGGGCCGGACCAGGAAGCGCAATGTTTTCATCGAGGTCGACGAGGCTGCTGCCGAGGCGCATGCCTGGCGCGGCGACAAACCGCTTGTTATCGCCGATTACGCCGACAATCCCGGCGCCGGTTCCTACGGCGACTCGACCGCGCTGTTGAAGGGCCTGCTTGATGCGGGAGTAAAGGGTGCGGTACTCGCGCCGATGATCGATCCTCAAGCGGCAAATGAATTGCACCGTCACCGGCAAGGCGAGACTGTGACGGTGACGATTGGCGGCAGGGGCGACCCCAATTTCGGCGGTGGCCCGCTAACAGTGACGGGTGTGCTGACCAGGCTTTCGGAGGGCAGCTATGTCGGTGACGGACCGATTCAAGGCGGGCTCACCCATAGTTTCGGACCCACCGCCGTAATCGATGTCGACGGGATCGAAGTCCTGGTCGTTTCAGAAGCGCAGCAGATGGTCGACCTTCAGCAATTGCGGGCCTTCGGAATAGAACCGACGGCTCGCCGCGTGTTGGTCCTGAAGTCGATGCAGCATTTCCGGGCGGCATTCGAGCCGATAGCGGGCAAGGTCATCGTCTGCGATGCGGGCGCGCTGGCAACGCCGCGGGCAGAACGGCGTCCCTATATCCACGCGCCGCGCCCGCTCTGGCCGCTCGACAAGGATTTCGAGCGCTTCGTTCGTCCCTTGGTCGACACATTCTAAATTACCAAAGCGGGCCAGTGCAGACGGCCCCTTCCTGGATGCGAATGCTGACAGCGAGCGCACTCTTCGCAGGCCCTGCGTGGCGACGGCGGTGCGATCGATCATCGACCGTCAAGTCACAGACATCGCCGATACGCTTCAGCTCATCTATTCGCTCCGGCCTGCGGGCCTGCCCGGGCCGTTGTTCGAGGCTCGGAAAACGGCGGCGTCCGCGCTGCATCGTGACGCGCGCCGTCCCGGTGCCAGAAGTCGAGAACGGCTGCGGTAATAGCCTCTGGCGCGTCCTCCTGAACAAGATGCTTCGCATCCGGTACGACAACGAGTGGAGCGTTTGGAATGCGCCGTGCGAGTTCCTCACCATCTTTCAGCGGGATGAATTCATCCTCGGCGCCCCAAAGAATGGTCACGGGGCAGCGGATTTCGCCGTAACGATCTTCGATCTCCTCGCTGTACTTGTCGTCCATCTGCGCCACCTGGCGCCAGAACGCCTTCTTGCCCTCCTCGCTAAGCCAAGGCTGGAGGTAAAGCCGCATCTCCTCTTCGCGCAATTTGTGCTTCGCTGCGGCACCAATATACGCGCGCAGGACGGCTTCATGGATATAAGCCGGTAGACCGGCAAAAACGTCTTGGTGCGTCTTGGCCGCCTGCACCAGCGCGGATCCCTGCGGGCTGATTGCGACAGGATCGATCAGCATGAGGCTGCTGTAGTCGATGCCGTCCATGAGATGGGCGCGCAACGCGGCGGACCCGCCAAAGTCATGCGCGACAACGTCCGGGCGCTCTATACCCCAATGCTTTACCAGCGCCGCGAAAACTCCATTCTGAAGACCATGCAGGACGTCGGCGTCCGGCTTGTCGGACTGCCCGAAACCCAGCAAATCATAATAGAAAACCCGACGGTGCCGCGCGAGCCACGGTGCAATTCGCCGCCACACCAGCGAGGAAAATGGCGAGCCGTGCAGGAGGATCGCAGGCTGTCCTTCGCCGAGCGTGCCCCAGGCGATCGCGTGATCGCCGTAGATGAAGCGTTCAGGCAGAGTCCAGTTCGCAATCATCTCGTCCTCCGTATCCAGAGACTTGTCGAGGAATCCGACAGGAAGCGGGTCGGACCGAAACTCTCAGCCATGGTGCGATGGTGCGAATTCCGGCCCTGGACAATCTCTCGGCGACAGAAACCCAGGTGGTAGCGTCGTCAGGCCAGCCGTGCAGCAGCAAAGCCGCTGTGTCATGCTTCGCGCCTTCCTCCAGAAAGGCGATGTCGAGCATTTGTGGCCGCGGTTGACGGCATGATGAAGCGCGCGTGGGTCTGCATCCCTGCCCAACGAGGACGGCGCGATCGGGTTCCTTGGCATGCGACCATCAGGCCGCTCTTGTCGACCTCCGTCCGAGGCAGCCCGTTCACGGAAAGCCTTCCCCTATCCGAGCCGGACTTGCTTCATGATCCTGTTCCTCAGATGACCCCGCCATTCGCTCGGACGATCTGGCCGTTGATCCAGCCGCTGTCCGGTCCGACCAGCAGGGAGACGACGCGCGCGATGTCGTCGACCTCGCCCAGACGGCCGAGCGGGTTCATATGTTTGATGCGATCGAGCGTCGCCTGATCCTTGCCTTCGAGAAAAAGCTCGGTGGCCACCGGCCCCGGCGCAACCGCGTTGACCGTGATGGCGCGGGATCCCAACTCCTTCGCCAGGATGTGGGTGAGCGCTTCGACCGCGGCCTTGGTGGCTGCATAAACGCCATAGGTCGGCTGGTAGAGTCCGACGACGCTGGTCGAGAAGTTCACGATGCGGCCGCCGTCGCGCAGGCGCCTCGCCGCCTCGCGAAGGCCGTTGAACGTGCCCTTGAGATTGATCGCGATGGTCTGATCGAAGCTCGCATCTTCAAATTGAGCGACCGGCGCGAGCTTCATGATGCCGGCATTGTTCACCAGCACGTCGACGCCGCCATGGGCCGCTTCGGCGGAATCGAACATCCGTCTCACGGCTTGGGGGTCGCTGACATCGGCCTGGAAGGAGGTGGCCCGACCGCCGGCCTTTTCGATCTCGTCCACCAGCTTGGCGGCCGCTTTGGCGCTGCCTGCATAGTTGACGACGACCGTGAGGCCGTCGCTCGCCAGCCGGCGGGCGATGGCCGCTCCAATGCCACGAGACGCTCCCGTGACGATCGCAACTTTGTTCGTTGAGGTGGTCATTGTCGTTGTTCCTTTGCCGTGTTGTTGCCGATATCAATCCTTCGCTCGATATTCCTGCGGGATCACGAAGACCTCGTCGGCGCGGGCGTAACCGCCGTCCTTGACCTCCTCGATCAGGACCATGGTATGCGGCCGAGCGGCCTCGGAGAAATATTCCACGAGCATCGCCGTGGCCCGATGGACGATCTCTTCTTTCTGGGCCCGGTTCAGCGCCGCCTCGGGGACCTTGAAATTGACGAAGGGCATGATCTTCACTCCTGTCGATCTGATGACTTGAATGGTGTGAAGGTAGCCGTTTTTAAAACCAGCACTAGAAGGCCGATTTCAACATCACCATTTCAAAAACCATAACAATCAACTACGAGATGGTCATGGATCGCATCGACGTCATGCGGCTCTTCGTCAGGATAGTCGAGCGTGGGAGCTTTGCTCAGGCCGCGCGGGACCTGCAGGTTCCGCGGCCCACCGCCACCCATGCGATTCAGCGCCTGGAAGCGGATCTCGGCGTTCGGCTCCTCGAACGGACAACCCGAAATGTGAGGCCGACGCTCGATGGCGCACTCTACCATGAACGCTGCATCCGGCTCCTTGCGGACCTGGATGAGGTGGAGAGCGTCTTCAGGAATGCTGAACCCAAGGGTCCGCTTCGTGTGGATATGCAGGGGACCATCGCGCGGTTTTTCGTCATGCCCGCCTTGCCCGAGTTCATCACGCGCTATCCCGGCATCTCGCTCAGCCTCAGCGAAGGCGACCGGATGGTCGACCTCATCACTGAAGGCGTCGATTGCGTCGTGCGAGCCGGCGAGCTGTCCGACTCGTCTCTGATCGGTCGCCGAATAACCGCATTCGAGCAACTCACCCTGGCGAGCCCAGCCTATCTTGAACGTTACGGCGTCCCTTCGACACCGGATGATCTCGGCGGCCATCACATGGTTGCCTATACCGCCTCCGCGACAGGGCAGCCGTACCCGCTGGAATTCGAGATGGACGGCGCGGCAAGGGAGGTTCCACTACCCTACGATATCGTCGTCCGGGGCGCCGAAATCTACACGGCCTCCGGCGTCGCCGGGCTCGGGTTGATACAGGTCCCGCGTTATCGCGTAGAGCATCAGATCGCCGCCGGACAGTTGGTTCCGGTACTGGAAACTTTTCCACCCCCGCCGATACCCGTATCCGTGCTCTATCCCCAGAGCCGCCATCTGTCTTCGCGGATCAGGGTATTCATTGATTGGCTGGCGGACGTCTTTCGCGCCCCTCGCGGCGCTGCCGGGAGTTCCTCTCAGAAGGGCTCGGTCGAGATGCCAAACTAGGGCAGTTCATCCCGGAAACGCCGAACGGGTAGGCCACGCTTCGGCACGCCGTCTCATCGCCCGTCCCTATGCATGAATGTGAGATGCCGCCGGTGCATTCTCAGGCGAAGGCGTCTGGCGAGCAGAAGCGCCAGGCTAAGCACGAGCACGGCGCTGCCGGCCACCAGCGCCTGGGCCGCCAGAACCATGACCGTCTGCTCCGTCGTCGAGCCTGCCCGCATCTGGCGCACATCGGCTGCCGTGACGCTGACTTGCGGGTTTCCGAAGCGCGCTGTCACATAGTTTGCAAGGGCCGCCACCTGGCCGTCGTCGAGCCAGCCGTCAAAGGCCGCCATCGATTTGCGGCCCGCGACGCCACCTGCCTTGACGCCTTCAAGGATGGTCATGACGACATTCTCAGGCGAGGTTACGCCGAGAGTGCTGTTGTTGGTCAGTGATGGATAGGTGCCATCCGCCGATCCCCCTCCATTCAGGCCATGGCATCCCGAGCAGAGCGACCGGTAGAGATCGTCGCCCACCGCGACCCCGCTGCCCTCCACGCTGGTCTTCGTCCCGGCATCGCGGGCGGCTGCGGGCGGATTGGTCCACGCGAAGCGCGGCCGCTTCTCGTCTCCCGATTGGGCGGGCACGGTCCTGAGGTAGGCGACGATGGCATGAATGTCGTCGTCCGAAAGATATTGCAGGCTGTTCATGACCGTTTCCGCCATCGGACCGCCCGCATATGCCTTTCCAGGCATGGCGCCGGTCTTGAGAAACCGAAACAGCTCCTCATCGCTCCAGCCGCCTACGCCCGCGATCTTGTCGCTGCTGATGTTGAACGCCTGCCAGATACCGGCGCTGCCGCCGGCAAGCTTGCGATCTTCATCCATGCCGAACGTCGTATTCCTTGGAGTGTGGCAGGCGCCGCAGTGGCCAAGCACCTCCACCAGGTAGGCGCCCCTGTTCCATGCGCCGGTTCGGCTTGGATTTGGTCCGAAGCCGCCGGCGTGGAGGTTGGCAAGTTTCCACAACCAGAGCGTCCAGCGCTGGTTAAATGGAAAGGGCAGTATGTTTGCCGGCGACGGCTGAGAAATCGGCGCGGTCGTGAGCAGGTAGGCTCGGATCGCGAGCACATCCTCGCGGTTCATCCCGACGAAGCTGTCATATGGCATGGCGGGATAGAGATCGGCCCCGTCGCGTCTGACGCCTTTCTGCACGGCTCGCACGAATTCGTCGGCGGAATAGCGCCCGATGCCTGTGTCGGGGTCCGGTGTGATGTTGGTGGAATAGACATCGCCGAACGGCGTCGGCACCCGATAGCCTCCGGCGAAAGGCCGGCTCGGATTGGACGTGTGGCAGCCGACGCAATCGGCGGCTCGGGCAAGATATTCGCCTTTCTGGATCTCGTTCGCCCGCAGCGGCGTGCCAGGCGCCAGCGACGCCATGACGGCCGCGATTCGTAGGAGAACGGCGAGGAACGGAACGCTTGCAGCAGGCCAACGCAAACGCTGCCCAGGGCGGATGACCGCTCGTCGGCTCCGCTGCACAGTCACAGTTCGCATCCGCTGAAGATCAATCCGGCCGCCATTTGCGCCAGCATGACGAGCGTGAACAGGGCCCCGATGCCTACCGAAGTCCTGGCCAGAAACGCGCGCGTGCGCGCCTTCAGGGGCGGGCTCGTGCCGTGCCCTGGATCATGAACGGCGCGCCATGACAACAGGACGCCCAGCGCCGCGACGGCGGCGCCTGTCAGCGAGAACAGAACAGTGGGCTGAAACCCGGCGTCGCATTGCCAATATGCGATTGAATAGTCGAGCTGCAGCGATATCGCCCACGCCGTTGGTCCGGTGGCCATGCCTGCCCAGGAAACGCCCGTGCGGATCGCCTGCATGTTACATCCTCGGAACCCAGTAGATTACGAGATAGAGCACGACCCATGAGACGACCACGAAGTCCCAGTAGAAGGCATTGTCCGACACGTCGCTGAAGTGGCGTCCGGTGTTGCCTTTCTTGGTGAACATGAGAACGGCGAGCACGATCGTGTCCCCGACATCGGTGAGGAGGTGTGTCGTGTGCAGGCCGAGCAGGAACCAGACGATCGACCCGTAGGCGTTCTGGTCCCAGGAGATCCGGAGCGCGGGAAATTCCCAGATGCGCACGATCAGGGGAAGAATTCCGGCGATCGACATGACGACGATGCCGATGCGCACCTTCACAAGGTCCTGCCGCCGCGCCCAAAGATCGATCAGACGGTTGGGGACGGCGCTGGCAAGCAGAATGATCAATATTGCCGTGCCCGGCAGGAGGTCGGGTGCTGGCGCTCCGATCGGCCAATGCCGCGCCTGCACAGCCAGGTAGAAATAGGTGCCGATCGCCAGGGCAAAACCGGTTGTTTCAAGGGTGATGAAGGCCACCGTTCCCCACCAGATCGGGCTTGCCGATCCAAAATCATAGGTGGGCAGGTGGCTGACGTCGACGGTTGGCCGGTGTCTCATTCTTCGTCCTCCGGCTCGCCTTTCGGCCAGAACCAGCAGATAAAGCCGATCGAGACCGGTATCGCGCCCCAGACCACCGCCCATGGCGTGTAAATCGAGCCCAGAAACGCGCCACCCACGGCGACGGCCGAGAGCAGCGGCCAGATCGAGTTGTCGGCCGATGGCACGCGCAGTTGCGGCACCGCATCGGCGACCGTGCCGGCAAGCACTTCGCGCGCATCGACGCGCAGGCCCTCGACCACCGGGAGTATGTCGGGTTCGGCCCAGAGCGGCTCGCGATGGGTCACCACTGGCAGGCGCGAAAAATCGTAGGAAGTTGGCGGCGACGTCGTTGCCCATTCCAGTGTGCTCGCCCCCCAGGGATTGTCTCCCGCGAGGCGACCGTTGCGAAGGCTGAGCAGCATGTTCAGGACGAAAAGCGCAAAGCCGGCGAACACCACCAGCGACGAGATGCTGATGAAGAGGTTCGTGCCGCCCCAGCCGCTCGCCGGCGGATAGGTGTAGACGCGCCGCGGCATGCCTTGCAAGCCAAGGATGTGCATCGGGAAGAAGGTGAGATTGAAGCCGATGAAGACAAGCCAGAAATTCCAGCGGCCGAGCCTCTCGGACAGCATGCGGCCGGTGATCTTGGGAAACCAGTAGTAGACGGCGCCGAGCAGGGGGAAGACGGCGCCTCCGACCAGCACATAGTGGAAATGTGCGACGACGAAATAGGTATCGTGCATCTGCAGGTCGAGCGGCACCGAGGCGACCATGACCCCGGTCAGCCCGCCGATCACGAAGGTGAAGATGAAGCCGAGCACGAAAAGCAGCGGCGTGGCAAAAATCGACCGGCCGCCCCAGATCGTCGCGATCCAGCAGAAGATCTGGATGCCGCTCGGAATGGCGATCATCATCGAGGAGGCGGTGAAGAAGCTTTCGCCGAGCTGCGGCAGGCCCGTGGCGAACATATGGTGCACCCATAGTCCAAAGGATAGGAAGCCGATCGCAACCAGCGACAGCACGATCCCGAGATAGCCAAAGACCGGACGGCGCACGAAGCTCGGCAGGATAGCCGAGACGAAGCCGGTCGCGGGAATGAAGATGATATAGACCTCCGGGTGGCCGAAGAACCAGAACAGGTGCTGCCAGAGCAGTGCGTCGCCCCCCGCCGCCGGGTCGAAGAACCTGGTGCCGACCAGCCGGTCGAGGATCAGCATGGTGCTCGACACCATCACCGCGGGCATGGCGAACAATATGATGAAAGCCATGACGAGGACTGACCAGACATAGAGCGGGATGCGATCGAGCGACATGCCAGGGGCGCGCTGCTTGAACACAGTCGCGATGATCTCGACGGCGACCGCGAGTGCGGACACTTCGGTGTAGGTCACCATCTGCGCCCAGAAATCGGGGCGCTTGCCGATCCCATATTCAGGTCCGGCGAGCGGCACGTAGGAAAACCAGCCGGCATCCGCGCCGGTGTCGAAAGCGAAGGCGATCCAGATCATCAACCCACCGGAGAGATAGACCCAGTAGCTGAAGGCGTTGAGCCGCGGGAAGGCGACGTTTCGGGTGCCGATCATCAGCGGCACCAGGTAGATGGCGAACGCTTCCATGACCGGTACGGCGAACAGGAACATCATCGTCGTGCCATGCATGGTGAAGAGCTGGTTGTAGAGATCGGGGCCGATATGGCGTGCCTCCGGCGTGGCAAGCTGGAACCGCATGGCAAGTGCCGACAGGCCTGCAAGGGCGAGGAACAGGAAGGCCGTCACCATATAGCGCCGGGCGATCAGCTTGTGGTCGACCGTGACCAGCCAACCATAGAGGCCGTTCGGCGTCCGCCAGGCATGCGCCAGATAGTCGTGCAGTCTTGCCTCGTCGAGCCCGGTGTCGCGGATGCCTTTCAGGGCCGCTTCCTGTTTTCGCCTAGCCGTCTTCCTGGCAACGCCACTCATTCAAGACTTCCAAGATAGGCGACGACCGCACGAAGATCGTCGGCGCTGAGAGCAATGCGCGGCATCTTCGCGCCGGGTTTTATGGATTGCGGATCGGCGATCCACGCGGCGAGCGCGCCGGGTGTCATGGCCAGCGTGTCGGCGGCCAATGCACGCCGGTGTGCGAGATGGGTAAGGTCGGGCCCGACCGCTCCCTTGGCCGGCGTCCCCCTTATCGTGTGGCAGAGCGCGCAACCGGTGGAAAGAAAAGCCCGCTGGCCGCGGCGTTCCTCCTCGCTGGCAGGCGCGATGGCGGCGGCGTCTTGTCTGGACCGCCATGCCTCGAACGCTTCGCGGCTTTCCGCGATGACGGTGACGGCCATGTGAGCATGCTGGTAGCCGCAGAACTCGGCGCACTGGCCGCGATAGATACCAGGCCTGTCGGCAATGAGGGTGATCTCGCTCGGCCGGCCCGGAATGAGGTCCCTTTTACCGGCGAGGCTTGGCACCCAGAAGCTGTGAATGACATCGGTCGAATCGAGTTCCACCTTTACCCGTTCGCCGACGGGAAGATGGATCTCGTTCGCCGTGACAATCATGCGCGACCGATCATCGTTGGGATAGCGTATTTCCCACCACCATTGATGCCCTGTGATGCGGATGGTGAGCGTCTCCTTTCCGCCCAGCGAGGCAATGGATTTGCCGGCGAAGAAGCTCGTTATCGTCAGCGCGGCGAGAACCAGCACGGTCGCCGCGACGGCGCTTCCGACCGCGCGGCTAAACCTGTGCTCCTGATGGCTGTCGATGACTAGCGGCGGGGGTCCTGCTTGTGCCCGGCGCTGATGGAAGAGCGCCATTGCCAGGGCCAGCATGACGAGCAGCCAGGTGATGGTCGCCACCGCGCCAAAAGACCAGAGGAGATCGAGAATCGCACGGGCATTCGCACCATGTGCGTGGAGTGCGGATTGCCAGCCGCTGCACCCGCTCAGGACCGGTGCCGAGACCACTGTAGACGCGAGGCCGAGCCATTTCAGGACGCCTGGAAGACGGCTGCCGGACGTGCTTCGAGCTGGACGTGCAAAGGCGGACGCAATGGGCCATTGCCGCCGTTGCCGCAGGCGGATGGACGGGCCCGTGCATCTTGCCATGTGAAATCCCCATGGATGCCAAGGCGATAACGCGAATCGCTGTAAAAGGATGCTTGGCAACGATGGCCGGCTTTTCTCCGCCATGCGATTGGCGCCGGGCCGATGCTTGCGCGCCGGGAGCGCAACCAAATGGCGGATATGTCCGTTTCTCCAGGCAAAGGCGCGGGACGCGCATCGGACGGTTCCACGTCGCGAAAGCTTAGGAACTAGCCATGAGCAACACAGACAAAACGGCCGGCGGAAATCGAAGCGTCGCAGGCAAGGACGATCGCAGCCAGGACGCGACGCGCAACGACCGCCGAGGCAGGGAAGAGACGCGGCAGGAACAGGCTGCGGACAGCCATCCGGAAGAGGATCCGGCGGAGGGCTCTCGCCAAACGGTCGAGCACGAGTTGGACAGGCTGGATCGGTCGGGGCGCAGCGCCTCGCAATCCGCGGGCGAGGGCCAGGTGGAACGCGCGCGTGAGGAGCTGCGGAAGCAGGTCAGCGAAGAGACGCAATTACCGGGACGAGGTTCCGCCTGACAGCGGCTGTGGATCGCCCCGCGGTTGGCTTTTTGTTTCGATTCTTCGGTGTCAGACGGCACGCAGGTCGTGTCGGGCCTGCCGTCTTCCGCTTTCCCGGATCCAGAGGGTCGCCATGAGCAGCGCCGCCCCGCCATAGATCAGGCCGGCGAGGGGAAGGTGCGGGTGAAGAGCCTCACCGCACTCTTTTCGACCGTCGGTCCCAGGCATATCCATGTCGATCTTCAAGGCGATGCGGCTCCAGCCGCATCAACGGCCAAGGCGGGCGCTGCGTTTCATTGGCGGTTGGCTTCCACAGGAACAAAAAGCTTGACCGGAGGTTCGAACCTCAATCTCGGCATCGGCACTTGGTCGGAACAATCGACATGATTTTTTCCCGTGTGGTCTCATTGGACACGCATCTCCCATGAGTGGAGCAGCTGACGATGCCGGCCGAAGCGAGGGAGAGCGAAAAGACGGCGGCATCACACGCGCTCTCGGGCTCGGACTGATCACTGGGGCGGCTGACGACGATTGCTCGGCCATTGGCACCTATGCGAGTGCCGGAGCCCGGTTCGGGCCCGACCTTTTGTGGACGGCTCCTGTCACTCTCCCGATGATGTACATCGTCGTCTATCTCTCGTCCAAACTTGGCCAGGTGTCGGGCCGTGGTCTTTTCAAGGTCATTTCCGATTTCTATCCGCGTTGGCTGCTGTGGTCCGTGCTGGTGGGCGTGCTGATCGGCAACACGATCGAGGCAGCCGCCGACCTTGGCGCGATGTCGGCGGCTGTCGTGCTGTTCGTTCCGCTGCCTTCAAACTCGGTCGTCATCGGTGTCGCGATGATTATTTTTGCCTTGCAGATGTTCGGATCCTACAAGCTAATCCGCAACATATTCCGATGGTTGGCACTGGCCCTGCTCGCCTATGTGGTCTCCGCTGTGCTCGCCAAGCCGGATGTGGTCTCGGTGCTGCGCGGCACCTTGCTGCCGAAAATCGAGTTCAGCCGCGAATATCTGTCCATCATCGTCGCCATCATCGGCACGACGCTGTCCGCCTATCTCTACACTTGGCAGTCCAATCAGGAGGTGGAGGAGGAGATCGCCAAGGGCAGGACGAGCCTCGAAGAGCGCAAGGGAGCCACCGAGGGTGAACTCCGCCGGTCCCGGCGCGATATCCTGATCGGCATGATCTTTTCCAACCTGATCATGTATTTCATCATCCTTTCGACCGGATCGACGCTGTACGAGGCGGGGCATACCCAGATCGAAACGGCAGCGCAGGCGGCCGAAGCGCTGCGGCCGCTTGCGGGCGACGCGGCGGGAATTCTCTTTGCGGCCGGGGTGATCGGCGTCGGTTTCCTGGCGGTGCCGGTCATGACGGCCGGCGCCGCTTTCGATTTCGCCCAGGCCATGGGGTGGAAGAATGGCCTGAACGCCAAGCCCCGGCACGCGCCCAAATTCTACATCGCGACGGGAGTGATCACCTTGGTGGCGGTCGTTCTCAATTTCTTTGGCTTCAACCCGATGAAAGCCTTGGTCTGGTCCGGCATCGTGCAGGGTTTTTCAACGCCACCTCTGCTGTTTCTCATGCTCATCATGACCAACAATCGCAAGATCATGGGCGACAAGGTCAACAGCAGGGCCACCAACATTCTGGGTGGCGTGACGACCATAGCGGTCTTTGCGGCGTCCGCGGGACTGGTGGCGACCTGGTTCATGTAGTTCGCCGGCGCGGAAAGGACGTTCAGGCGCAGTGGAACATCCACGGTCAACTCTCGTTGAAATGCGTGTGAGAGAAAGGGCTGTCCATGTCAAAGCTCCAAGCCGCCACTCAAGAGCATTTAGAGCAACTGAGACTCGAGGCTTCGGCTCGTTTCGCCCCGATGATGCTGCATGAGGCATTGTTGCGTCTTTCCCGGGCCTGCGGGGGTGATAGCCTTGCCCGGTTCGAGAAAGCCATGGTCGATCAGATCGAGGCGACCAAGGACGATCGAGCCGATTTCGAGGCAATCAAGGAATTCGCGATCGAACAGCTTTATGCCTGGATCAGGAACGCGAACGAATCGCCGGATAAGAAGCAACCGCTGGAAAAGATAGAGGACCGCAGAACCCCCGGCCGCTCGGAAGAGCCGCAAACGCTGGAGGATCAGCTGCAGGCCGGTCTGGAAGATTCCTTTCCCGCAAGCGACCCGCCAGCGGTGGTGTCCACCTCCATTCCAGGCGGAGCCAAGAAGCTGGTCGGAACCGACGAAGTGCTGAGAAAACAGCGGGAGGCCAAGGAGCAAGACCGCCCCTAGCCCGCACCGACTGGAATCCCGCTGGCCGAACCGCCGCTCACGGACGGGAATCCGTGCCGGTCGATAGCGTCACAGCTTGACGGCCGCTTCCCGGGCCCACAGCCGCAGCTTGCGGCAAGCCTGCACGAATGTGTTGGCGGAGGCTGCGGAGTCCAGCCGCATCAATCCCTCATCGGCATCGGCTGCGACGCCTGCCTTGGCCAGGAGAGGCGCGGCTCCCGGTGTGAAGCCGATGAATTTGCAATGCGCAAAGGCATCCGACACGAAGTCCTTCGCGGCTGCCTCCTTGACCAGCAACTCGGCGCCCGGCTCGGACAGGAGCAGTACCACGGCGTCGAACAGGACCGACGGACCGCCGTCGATCATGTGTCTGGCTTCGATGTGGGTGCCGTCTGCGGCCTCGACGCCGCCCACCTTGGGCGCTATCACCTCCATGACCGCGCCTTCCGTTTCGATGGCCGAGCGAAGTTGTTCGAAAAGGGCCGTGTCGGCCCCGTCGCTCAGCAAGACGCCGACCTTGCGGCCTTTGAAACTGTCGGGGCCGTTCTCGATAATGCTGAGAGCCGGAGACGGCGGCAGGTCGTCGCGCGGCGGGACGGCGGCCTCGGCGGGGTCGGGCATGTTTCGAATGCCAAGCTTGTCGGCGACTTGAGTCGCCAGCGTTTCGTCTATGTTCAGCAGATGCGCCACCATGCGTTCGCGGATCGCCGGTGCCTGCACCTTGCTCAATTCGAATGTCAGCGCCATGGCGATATGGCGTTGCTCCGGCGCTGTCTGGCTGTTGAAGAATTGCCGCGCTTGGCTGTAGTGGTCGGCGAAGCTCTCCGCCCGCAGACGCACCTTCTGCCCCTCTTCGGCGTCGGCGAAAGAGCGGAAGCCGCGTTGCGGATCCTCGCGGGGACCCGAGCCCCACGAATTCGGCTCATAGTTGGCGCGGCCGACCGGGTTGTGCATGGCCATGTGCCCGTCCTGCTGAAAATGTGCGAAGGGGCATTTCGGAGCGTTGATCGGAATATGGGTGAAGTTCGGGCTGCCCAGCCGCTTCAACTGGGTGTCGAGATAGGAGAAGTTGCGGCCCTGCAGAAGCGGGTCGTTGGAGAAGTCGATCCCGGGCGGCACGTTCTGGGTCATGAATGCAACCTGCTCGGTCTCGGCGAAGAAATTGTCCGGCATACGGTCGAGCACCAGCCGCCCGACCGGGATTGGCTCAATGATCTCTTCAGGGATGATCTTCGTGGCGTCCAAGATGTCGAAGTCGAAGCTGTCGGCAAAATCCTGGTCGAACAATTGCACCGTCAGCTCCCATTCCGGGAAGTTTCCTGACTGGATCGCTTCCCACAGGTCGCGGCGGTGGAAGTCGGGATCGGCGCCATTGATCTTGACCGCTTCGTTCCAGATCACCGACTGCATGCCGAGTTTCGGCTTCCAGATGAATTTGACGAATGTGGATTCGTCGTCGGCATTGACGAGGCGGAACGTGTGGACGCCAAAGCCTTGCATGAAACGGAAGGAGCGCGGTATCGCTCGATCCGACATGATCCACATGACCATGTGCATCGATTCCGGCATCAGGCTGATGAAATCCCAGAAATTGTCATGTGCGGTCTGGGCCTGCGGGAAAGCCCGGTCTGGCTCCTGCTTGGCAGCATGGATGAGGTCCGGAAATTTGATGGCGTCCTGGATGAAGAACACGGGAATATTGTTGCCGACGAGGTCCCAATTGCCTTCTTTGGTGTAGAGCTTGACGGCAAAGCCGCGCACGTCTCGGGCGAGGTCGAACGAGCCCTTGTTGCCGGCGACCGTCGAGAACCGCACGAAGGCAGGCGTCTTTTCGCCGGCGCGCTGGAAAATGTCGGCACGCGTGTATTTGGCCAGCGATTCATAAGTCTCGAAATAGCCATGAGCGCCGTAACCACGGGCATGCACCACCCTTTCCGGGATGCGTTCGTGATCGAAGTGGAAGATCTTGTCGCGAAAGTGGGAGTCCTCGATCAGAGACGGTCCGCGCTCGCCGATCCGCAATGTGTTCTGGTCGTCGGAGACAGGCGTTCCCAGGGCAGTCGTGAGAACAGGCGTGTCGGCTTCCGCGATCTGGTGCAATTCGCCGCCATTTCCGCGCGCGGCATTCTGATCGTGCATACGCGCCGATTTGGGAGCTGAACGGTGTGCGGATTTGGCCATGATTTTTTCCTCGATTGACGCCCGTGGGCTGACTTGGCTCAAGGCGCCGAACTGCCGGTGCATGGCTTTGTTCCCGCACAACGGCGCGTCGCGCCTATCCTAAGCCAGCGCGAACACGCTGGTGGACGGCGCGCAAGGGGGCGCGGCCGCAGCAGGATCGTTCGGCCGCATCAGAATTTTCTGGAGAGTTGTCTTCAACGCCCGGAACGATACAAACGTCCATGCATTTAGCTGGGGTCTGCATTCATACTTCTTTCTGGGAGCTGGACCATTGTCAGGCGAAGGCTATCTTTTGGCCGACCAGGAAACCCACGAAGTTTCCATCGTTGACCTGATACCCGCGCTACGGGCTTTCGCGCGCACCTTCTGCCGTATCCCCGACGATGCCGACGATCTGGTGCAGGAGACGTTGACGAAGGGCCTTGCCAACATCGACAAGTTCGAACCCGGCACGCGCATGAAGTCGTGGCTCTTCACCATCATGCGCAACACCTACTACACCCGGGTCAAGGTCGCGGCCAGGGAAGCGCCTGGCCTGCTCGACTGCGCGTCCTCGAGGCCGATTTCGGAAGCCACACAGGAATGGACCGTTCAGAGCAAGGAAGTTCACGGCGCCATCCAGAGGCTCCCTGAACACCAGCGCGAGGTGCTGATGCTGATCGGCGTCCTAGGTGTCAGCTATGAGGAGACGGCCGAGATATGTGGCTGTGCGGTGGGAACGGTCAAAAGCCGGCTCAACCGTGCCCGCGCCGCCGTTCTTGAGTTCCTGGGGGAGAGTTCGCTGCAGACGCTGATGGAAAGACGAAATCATCTGTCGGACGGGCAGATCGATATTGATGCCGACAGCCGCGGATAGTCAGTTCTTTATGTCGCGCCGGCGTTTCGCAAGGAGCGCGTTTTGCAGTTCGATCGCCAGTCTGGTCAAGCGATCAGGAACCTTTTCCTGCTCGATCGCGATCAGCAGAGAGGCAATCTCCTGATCCATCGCCATTCCTGCGCGCGGGTCCATTCTATCATCGCTCGAACGAGACATCGTATTCCCTGGCTGGATGGATGGCAGTCCGTCATCCTATTGTGATGACAAGCAACCGCCATTACAAGGAGATGCCCGGTGCCGAAACCGTTGCCGGCAGCCCTTGCACAGGTTTTTCTTCCACTCTCGATTGCCGAGGTCACAGATCCACTGCGGCGCTTTCAGTCCTTCGGCAATCGATTTGCGGCATGATCCTGATATTGATCGGACTTGATCTGATTGCCGTCCAGGCCGCGTTCCTCGCTGTGCTGCTTCTTGTCCCTGTTGGATAAAACGGCATTCTCTTCGATCTTGTCCTTGGCCAGTTCGGTCATTGCTCCGGCGCCGGCCCCTTTGCCGTGGCTGCCACGGCCGATATGTTTCTTGCTGCCGGATGCCATGCTGTCCTCCTTCGAATTGGCGCCGCTCTTCAGCGTCGCTGTGTTCGACGCCCGAACTGGCATTGGCTGGTAATGTTCCGTCACGCCGGCAAGCAGGAAGGCGTCGCCGTCCCACAGCCGAAACGCTTTTTCGCCATCGATGACGACCTGCAATCCGTGACGTTGCGCCAGGCGACGTATATCGGAGCGGTCCAAAAACAGTGATTCGCGATATGAGTAGTTCAGCAAGGCCAGCCTGCCCGGCCTTTTGAGGACGCGCGCAATTTCGCCGAAATGCCGCTCGGCCACGCCGGCTAGCACCAGATAGGGGAAACTGTCGACCGCCAGAACGCAGTCGAAACTCGCGTCGCCGAACTCCGCCAGATCCAGGCCTGAGGTCCGCCGCAACTCTACATTGCCAAGCGCTGCGCATTGCTCACGGGCGATCGAGACCATCCTCGACGATATGTCGATACCGACGACCCGCCCACAGGATGCCGACAGCGCGCGTTCGAAACGCCCGATGCCGCAACCGATGTCCAGAATGCTGCGTCCAGCACCGGTGAAGTCTTGCGCTGTCAGCCATGCAACGATTTCGTCGGTCGTGGCTGCCAGCCTTTCCTCATCGCCAAGGGAAGCCAACTGGACACTCGCCACCCGGGAAATCGCTGCCGCGGCATCAAAGCCCGAGGCCAGCCGCGTCACCACATCTGCATCCGTCTCGTCGTCGTCGCGTTCGTGACGAACGGCAGAACCCGTTTTCTGCAACGTGGCAAAAACCTCCGATCCGCGGCGAAGCAGCCCGGCTATCTGCTGGAGCCTTTCCCTGTCTCGAGTATCGACCGGGTCGATCTCCGCCACGATCTCCGCCAATTCGACTGCCCCGATGCCTGGGTGGAGATGCAGCGCCAGCCTGGCGATGACGGCCTCGGCACTGACAGCGTCCGCCATACAGTCCTCGACCGCCAGCCCGACCGCTATCCGGCGGCGCACGGATGTTGGTTCCATCGAAACCATGGTCTCATTTCCGCGTCCAAGTCCTTCGCATCGTCCACCTGTCGCCAGCGCCCCAGCCATATTTGTACGGCTCCTGGCCGCGCAGGAAGTCGAACTCGCGCGCACCTTCGCGGATCGATTCGGCGATTGCGTGGCCGACCAGGATCGCGCCTGGACTTTCCTCGGCATAGGCAGGATCGAAACCGCCAAGATAGGCATAGGCACGGCCGCGATGGTGAAATCCGTAGTAGGCGCCGATTGGCTTGCCGTCGATGGCGAGCACCCAGCGTCGGGTCAGATCTCGAGCGTCGAGCAGGGGAAGCGAGCACCTGTGGAATTGCTCGACGGCGGGGTCGGCCAGCACGCCGCCTCCGTTTCCGGCCCAGCGCGCGCCGTGCAGGCCTATCAGGTGGTCGAGGAACAGTTGAGGATCGCCTCGTGCCGGCGACAACTCGACCCGGCCGCGTCTGGATGCGGCGCGGCGCGCCCGGCGCAACTGGCGTCTGCGCCGGGCAGGGACGCAGCCCGCCAGCGTTTCATCGCCGTCGGTGGCAAGCACGGGACAAACGGCGTGGCCGACCAGTCCATCGGCTTTCAATTCGGGATGTTCGATCGCCAGACCGGCACTGCCTTGCGGCAGATCCGGCAGGATCCACTGCGACCACTCGATCGAGAGTATCTTCTCTGCAAGGGCAGTGGCGACCTGGGCCTCGCTGCCGGGCACACACAGCACGTCCAGATAGTCGCTGAGGGAAATGCCGATCGGAAGCAGTTTCGAGCCTTCCGTGCCATGTTCGAGATAGAGCGGCGCCAGGCCCACCAGATCGTTGCCGCGCCAGATGGCGACCGTCGCCAGCTCCCCCGGAGCGAATGTGCGCCACCACGGCAGCAGCCAGGCGGGACATTGAAAGGGCGTCGCCGACGAACTCTGCTCCCACAGGTTCCACCAGTGCGGCGCCAGTGCATGCAATTGCTCTGGATCGCCGATGATCTCGCTGCGCAGCATCTGCTCTTTCACCGCACCGCGGCGAGACGCCTGCGGTCGGCGCCGAGCCGGGCCAGCGCCAGATAGGCGCTCATGTAGGACGAGACCATGCGCTCGAGCGAAAACCGCCGGCGCGCCTCGCTTCGGCACGTCTCGGCATCAAGGCTGGGTGCCGCGACAATTGCTTGCGCCATCTCGTCGACATTGTTGACGATAAAGCCGGTCTTGCCGTGCTCGACCACTTCGGGAAGCGCACCATTTGGAAAGGCGATCACCGGTGTGCCGCAGGCGAGTGCTTCCATCGCGACCAGCGAACTGGTCTCGGCGGCGAGGCTCGGAACGACTAGGCAGCGTGCTGCATTGAGCAAGCGCCGCTTGGCGGCGAAGCCGAGCGGACCGAGGAAGCAGCGCCGACGATCGAGGCGGGGTTCGACCTCATCGCGAAAGTACTGGGTATGCGTCTCGTAAGGATAGACCCGCCCGCCGATGACCAGCGGCACATCAGCCTGCCTGGCGGCATCCAATGCCAGGTGTATGCCCTTTTCCGGGCAGATGCGGCTGAGCACGACGGCGAAGTCGCCCCTGGGCCGCGGCTGGTTCAGCGCGTCGATATCGACACCATTCGGGATCGGGGCAACCAAGCTTGCGTCCGGCGGTGCGGTTCTTTGCTGGGCTGACGAGACGGCGTGAAGCCAGAGATCGTCGCGCCCTGGGCGCAGCGCCCCGGCCGGGTACCAGTCGAGCGGCAGGTGAAGCGTCACCAGGGTCGGACCGTCGGCAGGCAGGTAGGCGTCGAAGTCGATGCCATGCAGGTGAACCACGTCGATCGGCCATTGGGCGCGGGCAGCGGCGATCGCGGCGCGATGGGACTCCTGTGCCCGGTTTTTTGCTGACTGGTCGAGCACGCCGGCTTCGGCGGGCGTTTCCACCAGAGTGCCGCTTGCACTGGAACCCTGGCAGCCGATGACGATGGACCGGTGACCGGCGCGGGTCAGGGCCTGATCGAGCATTGACAGCACCTGCTCGGCGCCGCCAACGGCGTTCGGTCCCACCGGCGCGAGAGGATAGGCAACATTGAGCACTGTGAGCGTCATGGCTGGTCGAGCCGGAGCGCCTCGTGAGCACGGGCGCTTGCATGCAGCCAGGTGCCGGGCTCGAAACCCAGCGGCAGCGATTCATAGTAGAGCCTGCCATCGTTGGGCAGCTTCAGGAAATCATAGGTCGGCGCCAGCCGGAAACGCTCGGTGCGGGTCGAGAACGGCGCCAGCGTCCGCTGCTGCGTCAGGTGGCTGGCCAGCATGCGCTGCTTTTGCTGAAAGGCCGCTTCGGTCAGGCAGACCTCTATGCAATCACTGCCGGTGCCGCTGGCGAAATCCTGAAATACCGGGCCGTCCGGGCCAGCCGAATAAAAGGCCATTTCGATGATGGTGGGCACGGGCCGGCGGTCACGGCGCAGAAGATGGCAGGCCGCGTGAACGGCAAAAGCGGTCGCGTCGTGGTCGGGATGGCCTCCCTCGAAAGGATGTGTGCAGACGAAGCGGATGTCGGGTTCGCAAACAAGGCAGGCGAGTTCCTGCGCGAGCGCCACGAGATTCGCCGCAGCCTCCTTGTCGGGATAGCCAAGAGCGGTCAGGCCCGATGGCGATATGCCGGCCGCGGCCAAGGCTTCCGTCAGTTCCGCACGGCGGGCATCGGCATAGTCCTGCCATGTCTCGAAACCATGCGCTTGCGCGTCGGCAAGATCGCGTGGTGCTCCGTCCGTGACATGGACGATGCGGCATGACCGCAGTCCGGCAAGATGCCCGCCGATGCCGATTGTCTCGTCGTCCGGATGCGCGACGACGACCATGAGGGCGGAGCCATGTGCTGCGTCACTGCCCGTCAACAGGGCCGCGAATTCGCCCAGGGTTGCCGACGGTTGATGCATGGGAGCCTCACGCTGCCGAGGCTCGCCGCTTCGACGTGGAAGCCACGCCGGGCGCGTAGCGGCGGATCATGGTTGCACAGAATTCGGCGAATTCCTCCGGCACCAGCGGCGGACTGGTGTGGTGAGGCATCATCCCGCGATGCTCTGGCGTGAAGCAGAAGGTGACGGTCACGTCGAAATCGGCGAGCGCTTCCATCTGTCGGTCGAACCAGTTCAATGCATTCGGCCTGAAACTGTCGGCCCAGGAAAGTCCGGTCCGCATATTGGTGACCCCGAGCCGCTTCATCCAGGCGACGGCGTCGTCCAGCCGCGGGTCCTCGAAATGAAACCACTGCACCAGCCCCATCTCCGGCGTATGGCGCAGGAATTCCTCCAGTGCCGGTTTTGGCGTGCCGTCCTGGCGCAGCAGCCCCATATGAAAGTGACGATAGTAGGAAGAGCCTTCCGCTTCGCGATGGCGCGTTGTTGCTTCCCATTCGCGCGGGAGATCATAAAGGCTGTACCACTGGATGCGCGGAGCGTTGCCGAGCAGCAATTCAGCGGTGCGCCTGAGGCCCCAGACCTGGATCTCGTCGGCGCCGAAGGTCGACACGCCAACTTCGCTGACCCAGATCGGGAGATCGGTGACGGCCGCGATCTCACCGATCTTCTGTGGCCATTCCTGGATCTGCCACAGGTTCCAGTCGAGCGGAAAGCCATGCACCGCGACGGCATCGACGTGGTCCAGCAATCTGAGTTCCTTCATGCGCGTGACGAAGCCGGGGTCGATCGGAGAGATGCCGCCGAGCACCTTGGTCAGGGCCGGGTTCTCGGACGCTATCGCATCCGCCGACAACATTGCCATGGCGGCGAAGCGGCTCCAATCGGGGTCGAGCTCGGGATCCCAATGCGATTTGTTGTTGGGCTCGTTCCAGATCATCGCGGCTTCAATCATGGATCTGTCCTTTCGACGGGTAGACGGCGCCGCCGCCGGCCGGATCGCCGGCGGAACGGCAAAAATAAACCTCCTGCTCGGGGTGCAAAAAAATCTCGAAGCCGGCGCTGCGCAACATCGCTTCGGTGCAGGCGCGGTTGGGAATCCACCAATTGGTCGGATCGTCGGCATATCGATGTTCGATGAAATGCAGTTTCGGAAATTCCGGCCGCTCGAACAGGTCGTGCGTCCAGAAATGATAATTCTGCTCAAGCGCAGGCAGATCGGCGCTGCCGCGTTGCATGGACTGGAAGATCATCAGGTCGCCGGCGACATGCCCGCGGATCAGGTCGAGCGCGAGCAGGGGATGGCGCAGGTGGTAAAGAACCCCCATGAACAGCACGATGTCGAATGTCTCGCGCAGGGCGCCGACGTCATAAACCGAAAGCTTCTGGAACTCGATGTCGCAGTCCGCGATTTCGGCGGCAAAGCGCGCCTGTGCCAGATAGGCCTCGTCGAAATCGATGCCGAGGACGCGACCGGCGCCGCGCCGTTTCATTTCGATGGAATAGAAACCGGCATTGCAGCCGATATCGAGCACGGACTTGCCGGACAGGTCGGCTGGAATGGCATAGGCGAACTTGCGCCATTTGACCAGCGGGTAGTTACCGAGAAAATGGTCCGGAGCAGTTTCGACGCCGGCCAGTTCCATGTTGTGGAACCATGGGCCGAGGGCATCGATACGGCGTTGGATTTCAGCATGGGAATGCAGCATGGCTAAGCTCCTTCGCCCGGAACGGCATGCGAATGTGCCGTAGGCGCGATCATCGTGGGCCGGTGCTGTTTGGACGCAGCATCGTCGTCGAGCAGCCGAAGGGCCGCGCGATAACCGTTGAAAGTGCCGACATCGACGTAGGCGGCCCCTGCCTTCACCCCATACGCCTGACCGCCCGCCGTCAGGTAGGCGTTGATCAACGTGCCGATATATTCGTCATAGCAATCCCGCTCGCGCCAGAGTGCCGCGAGCTGGTGCAGGACATGGCCCGGCATCTTGAACGCGCCCCATATCCAGTTCGTCGCCGCGTCCTGCCGCTTGACCTGGATTTCCCGCACCCGGCCCTCCTCGTCGAGAACCACGGCATCGAAGAATTCCGGCCGATCCACCGGGAAGAGCAGGAATGACAGCCGGTCGTCCGGCAGACGGCAGAAGCCGTCTTCGGGAAACCAGATCGTATCGGGAAGCCCGATCAACACCGTCTCGTCCGGTGCGACGAGGGGTGCTGCCCGGAAGATGGCGTCGCAAAGGCCAACAGGGTTGGGTTGTACCACGAACAGAGCGGTCGCCGCTCCGTAGCCCGCGGCATAGTATTCGAGAATGTCGGATTTACCCGATCCGATGATGAAACAGACCTTGTCGACGCCGGCGCGCACCATCCGCCGCACCAGGTACTCGCTTACGGCACATGGGCGCTCTGTCTGTCCATCGATCCGGCTCCCGACCGGCAGCAGCTCTTTCGAGAAGCCGAGCGGTTGAATGCGGCTGCCGCGTCCGGCAGCGGGCACGATGCCCAACATCAGACTGCTTCCTTCATCGGTTCGCCGGCCGACCTCTGCAAGGCTTCGTTCAGGATGCGATCCAGTTCCGCCGCGCGCCGCGTGGATGTGTGTTCGTCCAGAACCCGTTCACGCGCACGGCTTCGAATTGCATCGAGCTCGTGCGATGGCAGTTTGAGCGCCGCGATCACGTCGTCTGTGTCGTACGCCAGCAGGATCTCGCTACCGGGTTCGAAGAAACTGCTGAGGCCCGGCCAGGTGTCGGTGACGATCGGCACGCCGCATGCCGCTGCTTCGAACAGCCGGCCCGAAGGGCACCACCCCTTTTGCGCCATCGCCTCGCGCGTCACATTCAGCGTCAGGCGGGACGACGAAAAGAAGGCTGGATGATCTGCCGGCGGAAGATGCCTGACGAAGAAGATGTTGTCGCTCCACGGGAATTCCTGTGGATATTGTGCACCGCCGATGATGAAGCGGTGGTCAGGCAGGAGTGCGGCCGGACGGACCAGCAGTTTCTCGACGCCGGCCTGGCGATCTGCCGCATAGGTCCCGAGATAGGACAGATCGCCCGCAAATTCCGGCCTAGGTACTGCCGGCCGGTGTTGGTCGGGATCGACATGGCCATAGAGCGGCACCACGTGGCGTGCACCGAGGACCGACTTGAGTGCATCGATTGCCGAGCCGCCCGTGTAACTCAGGACGAGATCGAAATCGGCAAGGCCCTCGGGCCCGAAATAGGGTGGGCGTTCACCTTGATCGAGGCGCGCCAGAGTGACCGGAGTGTCCAAGTCGTAAAAGACGCGCAGCCCGCGGCATGCCTGCTGCGCCAGGCGCGAAGCGTCCACGGCGTCGGGACAGTAGGAGGTAATGATGACGACGTCGGATTGCTTGATCGTCTGCTCCGCAACCCTCCGGATGTCCTCCCAGTCGGGGTAGAGCACGATATTGCCGCCATCCAGTTGATCGAGGTCCCGCGCACCGGCATAGTAGGGGGTGTTGCGCTCGAAAAAGGTGATGGACCAGCCGTGCCGGGCCAGCGCGCGGATCAGGCCACGCCACAGGGTGGCGTGGCCGTTTCCCCATGAAGACGTGACGGTGAGACCGAAAATGACCATCTGCATCCGGCAAGTCCTCGTCAGGCAAGTTCGTTCAGACGGATGAGCTTTGCTCCCCAGTCTCCGGACACGATCGTCGTGATTGAGGCGGGGTCGATATCGAAGCGAAAACTGTCGCCGACGGGCAGACCAAGCACATGGCAGATGGCTGCCTTGATCACGTCGGCATGGCTGATCAGCGCGACGCATTGATTCTGATGCCGCTCGCGAGCCTGATCCATCAGCGAGACGATACGCTGTTGGACATCCAGCATGGTTTCGCCGCTTGGGGTGCTTGCTTCCTGCCGCCGGCTGTTCCACGCCTGCCAGCCGGCATCGCCGTTCAGCTCCTCGAACGTCTTTCCCGACCAGATGCCGAAGTCGATCTCGTCGAGTTCGGCGCAGATCGCGATTTCGCCGACATTACAGGCAGTCGCGATCGGCTTGGCGGTTTCCTGCGTGCGCTCGCGTGGGCTGCACCAGATAGCGGCAATCGGCTCGCGGGCCATGCGGCGGCCAAGATGCGCCGCCTGAGCCCTGCCGGATTCGCCAAGGCGAACTCCGCCCATCCGTCCGGCCAGATAGGAGCCGACATTGTCGTGTGCCGCGTGCCGGATCAGGAAGAAGGTCGTCGTCATTCCGCGGCATCGAGCATAGGCTCGTCCCTGCCTGTGATGAATGCGAGCGTGCGCTGCCGAGCTTCGGCATCGGTGAACTGCTCAGGCGGAGACTTCATGAAATAGCTGCACGGACCGGTCAGCGCGCCGGCGATGCCGCGGTCAAGCGCCAGCTTGGCGCAGCGCACGGCGTCGATGACCACGCCGGCCGAATTGGGCGAATCCCAGACTTCCAGCTTGAGTTCGGCGTTGAGCGGCACTCCACCGAAGGTCGTGCCTTCAACCCGGATGTAGGCCCATTTGCGATCGGTGAGCCATGGCACATGGTCACTGGGGCCGACATGAATGTTGCCCGGCTCCAGGGGAACATCGAACTGGCTGGTCACGGACTGCGTCTTCGAGATCTTCTTCGATTCCAGCCGCTCGCGTTCCAGCATGTTGAGGAAATCGGTGTTGCCGCCGAAGTTCAACTGATAAGTGCGGTCGATGCGGACGCCGCGCTCGCGGAAGAGATTGGCCAGCAACCGATGCACGATTGTCGCGCCGACCTGGCTCTTGATATCGTCGCCGACCAGCGGCAGCCCGCGTTCCTCGAAACGCAGGCGCCATTCGGGCCGTGACGCGATGAAAACCGGTATGCAGTTGACGAAGGCGCAGCCGGCCTCGAGGGCGCATTCGGCATAAAAGCGCGTCGCTTCCTCCGACCCCACCGGCAGGTACGAGACGAGCACATCGGCACCGCTGTTCCGCAGGATTTCGCTGACATTGGCAACCGGCTCCGGCGCTTCCTCGATTTCCGTGCGCAGATATTTGCCGATGCCGTCCAACGTGGGGCCACGCTCCACGCGAACCCCGGTTGCAACCGCATCGGCAAAACGGAACGTGTTGTTCGGGGCGCTGTAGATCGCTTCGGCCACGTCGCACCCGACCTTGCCCTTGGCGACGTCGAACGCACAGACGACCTCGATGTCATCGACGTGGTACCCGCCGAGATCGGCGTGCATCAGCCCGGGGATCGGCTCGTTGCCTTTTGCGTCTCGGTAATAGGAAAGGCCTTGCACCAGGGAGGATGCGCAATTGCCTACACCGACGATACCGACACGAACTTTCTTCGATCCCACGAAACTGCCGTCCTGTGCTGTCCAAGGTAAGTTCCTGGGCCCGAACCGTCAGCTTGCCGGAATGTTCCTTGGCATGTGGAAAAATTGCGCGCGGCAGGATGGATCAAAGCCGCGCATGCCGCGTTGGCGCACGGCGAGCTTGGAATCGGTGGATGATCGTCTACGGCGACCACAAACGAACGGAAGACGCGCGACAGCTTCGCGAGGCTGCAAGCGAAATGGCTGAAAGCCTCGATTGCAGGCCCTGCGGCATTCAACGCCACGCTGCGCTGGTAGGGTTGTTCGTCAAGGTCTCGGAACTGGTCCAGGCACTGGCCGATGTCGAGTTCGAGGCCCGCGGCGGGGACACCCCTTCGCCGAGGCAGCGGCAAGGTGCCAAGCTGCTGGTCGGCCTTGCGGCGGAAGTGGCGAGGTCCTGGCGAAGCGGCTTCACAGTGACCGGCGCCGTCGATCCCATGCTGAGGCATATGCTGGCCGCGCTCGACTGCCGGGGCAAGGTTCTTACCGGCACGGCCGAGGGATACGCGCATTATGCGCTCTATCCTGAAAGCTATCTCGGCGCGGCGCGGGCATCAGGCCTCGACGCGAATACATGCGTCATCGGCATCCGCAGCATTGGCCTCGGGCTTGCCGCCCTGGTCGCCGCGGCGATCGACGCGCCGGTACCCATCAGCGTGCGCCCGATCGGCCATCCTTTCCGCAGGTATGTCAACGCCGACCCGGAATTGATCAGCGCCTGGAGGGACAAGCCCTCGGCTTGCTTCGCTGTCGTCGACGAGGGCCCCGGCCTGTCGGGCAGTTCGATGCATGCCGTCGTCGCATGGCTGCGGCGGCTGGGCATCGATAGGGATCGCATTCACCTGTTCCCCAGCCATTCCGGCGGCCCAGGTGCCGAAGCCTCTAAGGAGGTTCGTGAGACATGGTCGGGTTGCCGCAAACATGTGGCGCGGGCCTTCGAACGCACCTTCCCGGGCGGCGCGCAAATGCCGACGCTACGCGATTGGGTGGCGGAGGCTGCCGGCAGCCCGCAATTGGCCCTGACCGAAATATCCGCTGGAGAGTGGCGAAACCTCCACTACGCCGAGGAGAGGCTCTGGCCGCCGAGTCAACGCGGCATCGAGCGGCGAAAATTCCTGGCGTCCGCGGGACGCGATCGGTGGCTCGTCAAATTTGCCGGCCTCGGTCAAACCGGGCAGCGCAAGATGCAAACCGCGGAGATGCTGCACGAAGCCGGCTTCGGACCGCAGATCGTCGGGCTTTGTCACGGTTTTCTGGTTGAACGGTGGATCGAGGGAAAGACAATGGATCAGGTAAACCTGTCCAGAGACAGGCTTGTCGCGGAGCTCGCACACTATCTCGCTTGGCGTGCGGCCAATCTCAGAACTCCGGAACTGGGTGCTGGATTGCCGGAACTCGCTGAGATGGCCGTCCACAATGGCGCCGAAGCCCTGGGTGAGCGGCGCGCGGCGGAGCTGCGGAACTGGTTCTCGAAGCGTGCCCCTGCGCAAGCGCTGCCACGGGTCGAGATCGACGGAAGGCTTCACCCGTGGGAGTTTCTCGTTTCTGCCGACGGGATGTTGATCAAGACGGATGCCGTCGATCACTGCCGCGGGCATGATTTGATCGGCTGCCAGCCCATAGAATGGGACATTGCCGGCGCTCGCGTCGAACATGGATTTTCCGACAGCGAGCTAGCGACGTTGGTCCACCGCATGGAAGCCGGGGAGCGGCTCAATATCGATACCGGCCTCATTGACTATCTCGAACCTTGCTACCTGGCGTTTCAATTGGGACTCTGGAACGTTGCTGCCCGATCCGAGCATGGCCCGGAGAAGCCAAGGCTGGTAGCTGCGGCAACGCGGTACAAGAAAGGGCTGCTACGCTTCCTGGAGAGGTCCGGGCCGTGACGATCAGTCCAGTCTTCGCAGCATGTCCGCTTCGCGTTCGAGAATGGTGGCCACTTCCTCGCGCTGCAGATGCGTCATCATCAGGCTGACGCAGCACTCGAGATAGGTGATGGAGGCCCGTCGCAGAAAGGCAGCCGTCTCTCTTTCCGCAATCTGCTCGATATCCTTTGCGGATCGTTTGGGTTGCACAGGTCCGTTCTCCATAGCGGGATCTCATCGTCAAACCCCGAGCTTGCCAGGATGTTCCGCGCAATCCGCAAAAGTGCGGCAGGAGGCATGACCGTGCTTAAGCGGTCATGCCGGAACACGTGGCTGCGGCGGCCTGGCCTCAGGCCGGAAGGTCCTGCAACCTGCCCGATCTTGCGTTTGTCGCAATAGCTGTCATCCGGCCGTCGATCTCGCTGGTTTCGAGATTGGAGAAGTATCCGATCGTCTGCATCAGCCCTTGCCTGAGGGGCACTTTCGGCGTCCAGCCGAGCAGCGCCTTTGCACGCGAGATGTCGGGCTGCCTGCGGCGGGGATCGTCTTGCGGCAAGGGCAGGAATTTCAGATCCGATTTGGTTCCGGTCATGTCTCTCACCATGGATGCCAGTCGCATGATGGTGAATTCTCCGGGATTGCCCAGGTTGACAGGTTTTCCGGGATTGGGGTCGAGATCCATCAGGCGCATCATACCTTCGATCAGATCGGAGACGTAGCAGAAGGACCTTGTCTGCAACCCATCACCGAATATCGTCATCGAGCGCTTCTCAAGCGCCTGCATGATCAGGTTCGAGACGATGCGGCCGTCGGCGGGGTCCATCCTGGGACCGTAGGTATTGAAGATGCGAGCCACGCGAATATCGGCTTTTGCTGCTCTCAGATAATCGAAGCAAAGCGTTTCGGCGGTCCGCTTGCCTTCGTCGTAGCAGGCGCGCGGGCCGGTGAAGTTCACATGGCCAACATAGTCTTCCCGTTGCGGATGTTGTTCCGGGTCGCCATAAACTTCACTTGTCGACGCCTGCAGGAATCGCGCATTGTTGCGGGCGGCGAGTTCGAGCAGGTTGAGCGTTCCGATGACGCAGGTGCGTGTCGTGTGTATCGGATCGGCCTGGTAGCGCGGCGGCGAAGCAGCGCATGCCAGGTTGAAAACGCGATCGACCGGCTCGCCGAGGTTCAGCGGCCGGCAGATATCCTGCTCGATCAGCCGGAAGCGCGGCTGGTCCATGATCGAGACGATGTTGTCCATGCGGCCGGTAAGGAAATTGTCGACGCAGATCACACGCCAGCCGTTGCGGAACAACGTTTCGCAAAGATGCGAGCCGAGGAAACCCGCGCCGCCGGCGACAAGCACTGTCTTCGCCCTTCGCGCTTTTCTTGTTTGCCGCATCGCTGTTTTCTCCTGTCTTTCAGTCATGCTGCGGTTCCGATATCGAGATCGATCATCGCCGCTCTCGGTCCTGTCAGCAGCGACACGAATTCGCGGGCCCTGGCCGCACCGGTATGTGCTGCCAGGACGAGTTCGCGCGCCCGGCCGGCCATGGCGAGCCGGGCGCGCTCGGATTCCCTGAGCAGGATATCGACGATGTCATCCGCCTTGTCGGCCGTGCGGATCGCCGAAGCAGGAAAGAAGCTGTCGAGACCCGGCCAGCGATCGCTGATAATCGGCGTGCCGCAAGCGGCAGCCTCGAAAAGCCGTACGCTGGGCGACCATCCGGCGGCGATCATCGATCTGCGCGTGACGTTCAGCGTGTAGCGCTGGCGGCTATAGAATGCGGCATGGTCGGCCGGCGGCAAATGTTCGATTCGTTCGACATTCTCAGGCCAGACGATGTCGGACGGATATTGCGAGCCGGCGACGACGAAACGGCGCTCCGGCATGCGCCGTGCGGGCTCGAGCAACAGCGCGTTGAGCGTTGCCTGCCGGTCGGTGCTGTAGGTGCCGAGATAACCGAGGTCCCAGCCGACTGGGTCGGCGGTTCGGTGATGCCGTTGCGGATCGACCGAACAGTAGAGCGGTTCGGCACGGCGCGCACCGAAATCCTGCGCCAGTCGGCCAAGCGTCGGCCCGCCGGTGAAGGAGAAATAGACATCGAAATACGGAATCTGCCGCCGACTAAGATAGTCGCATTCATCCGTCGAAAGCTTTGCCAGGGTCACCGGCGTGTCGATGTCATAAAAGCAGAGCGCCCCTTTGCAGAGCGCCACGGCAATGTCGATGACCGCGCGCCCCTCCGGAACGAAGGACCCGACGACCACGACATCGGCCTGTTGCAGGCATCGTGCCCAGTCCTGTTGCAACTCCTGCGTCGTTTCGTAGTAGCGCAGAGTGCAGAAATCGGGATCGCGCAAGTCGCGGTGATTGGCATACCACGGCACGTTGCGCTCCAGGAAGGTCACGCGGTGACCGAGTTCATGCAGGCCTTTCAGCAGGCCTCGAAATGTCGTGGCGTGGCCGTTTCCCCAGGACGAGGAGAGGGACAGGCCGAGAAAGACGATGTTGAGCCGCTTGGTCATTACGCCGCCTCCACGGTCCCGCGCTCGAAGTGCCGCCTCAAGACCGTATCGGTCACGGCCGCTCTCATGGCGTAGGTATGTTCACCGCGGACGCGGCGCAGCGCGGACGCGCCGATCGCCTTTGCCCGATTGGGGGTCAAGGTGCGCATGATTTCGGCGACATCGCCGCCGTCGCGCGCGACCAGGATCTCCTCGCCGGGTTTCAGGAACAGTTCGACGCCCAGCCACGCATCCGTGATGAGGCAGGCACCGGCGCCCGCCGCCTCGAAAACCCGGGTGGCGGGCGAAAAGCCGTTTGCGGCCATGCTGTCGCGGCTGATGTTCAACACGGCCTTCGGGGTGACGTTGAAGGCGTTGTGGTCGCGGGTGCCGACGTGGCCGAGCCAACTGACATTGGCGGGAAGCGGCTTGCCGCCCCAGCCCGATCCGCCAAGCAGGAAACGCTGCTCCTGCAAACGGCTGGCCGGATCGAGAAAAAACGCCTCGACGCGCGCCTCACGGTCCGGCAGCCGGTTTCCGAGGAAAGCGAGGTCGCAAGCAAAACGCGCCTGACTGGCGACTGGATGATGCGTTTCAGGATCGAGCGCATTGTAGATCGGCACGCATTCCTTCGCTCCCATGGCGCGATAGGCCCAGACCACGGGGTCGCCGCCGCCATAGGTCAGCACAAGATCGATTTGCCGCAGCGCGGCATGCAGCGGATGGTCCGGTTCATCGCGCAATTGGCCGAGCGTCGCCGGAGCATCCACGTCCCAGAACACGACGAGCGCGTCAGGACGCGCGTGATCGAGCACGGCGCGCAGCAGCGCCTCATCCTCGAAACCGACGCCGCTCGCCTTGACGACGATATCCGCCTCGGCGGCGCACGCCGCCACCTGCATCAGCGCGTGCTGGGTCGCCTCGTACACGACGACGGCGCACCAATCCGGCGCCTCGATGTCGCGGTTGTTCCGGCGGTCATAGACGTCAGGTTCATAGAAGGTGATTTCGTAGCCGAGTTGGGAAAGCGCCTTGAGCAACCCACGGTAATAGGTAGCGGCGCCGTTCCAGTAGGACGACAACAGGCTCGATCCATAAAAAGCGATCTTCATTCAGCAGCTTCCTTTGCGGCGGTCGGATTGGGGATGTGTTGAGGTCCGCATTCGGCGAGCACGCCGAACAACTCGTCCACGCGGTGCCGGCATGTGTGCCGCAGGCGGATGGTCTCGAGACCAGACGCCGCCAGGGAGGCAGCGAAATCCGCGTCGCCGAGTACGGCCCGGAGGTGTCGCCGCATCTGGGAGCCATTGTCCGCAAACAGGAAATCGACGCCTGGCCTGAACAGTTGCTCGGTGTCGGACCACGGGGCCGAAATCAGCGGAATGCCGCAGGCGAGCGCCTCGAACACGCGGATGGTCGGAATGCCGGGCAGGCCTTCCCGATAGGGGCGGCGCGGAACATGCACCGTGACACGATGCGCTGCGAACGCCTTCGGCACGTCGGCATTGGCGATCCAACCTTCATGGCGCAGGCCGGCGGCTGCGAGATCGGCGAGCGCCTGCCTGGGGTAGCGCACGCCATGAACGGTGGCATCGAGGCCGAGTTCGTGCACCGGCTCGATCAGAAATTCCTTGAGTTCTGCGGTACGCTCGTCGTCGCCCCAGTTTCCGATCCAGATCAGGTCTGACGCAGGGCGGATCTCCGGGTGCGGTCTGAACAGGCGGTCGTCAGCCGCCTCGTGCCAGGTGAAGACGCGTTTGCCCCACCCGGCGCGCAGGTAGCTCTCGCGCAGGGCTTCGCCGAAGGCGAGGACGCCGTCGTAATGCTCCAGCCGGAGCGCCGAGATCGCCTCGGTCGCCGACACGGCGCGGTGGTGGGTGTCGTGAAACAGGAGGATGAAGTTGCCGCCGCTGGCCCTGGCGCGGCCAATGCGCGCGACGAGATCCGGCTCGGTCCATTCATGGACGACCACCACGTCCGCATCGGCGATCCAGGCCTCGTGGTCAAAGCCGGCATCGTAGGTCACCGGCATCAGCTCGGGGAAATCATTCCTGAAGCGTTCGATGGCGAAGGAGCCCTTCTCGGCCAGCAGGTTTGAGCGGCTCCAGCCGTCCGCCGGCTCCAGCGCGATCGCCTGATGCTGGCGCGCGACCAGTTCCCGCATGATGCCGCGCAGGAAATGTGCGTTGCCATGGTTCCAGTCGGAAACGACCGAATGGGTATAAAACAGAAAGCGCATGATCAGCGCTCCGCCATCGCTAGGGCCGCTTTGTCGTAGACGTCGCGCATGGCCGCTGCCTGCCTCGCCAACGAAAACCTGCGGCTCCGGCGCAGGGCTGCCCGTCCGAGCTCCAGCCTGTGCTGCGCATCCGCGGAGAGACGGTTGATGCAGGCGGCGAGGTCGTGCGGGTCGCGCGCGTCGTAGAATAACGCGGCCCCGTCCCATAACTCGCGGTAGGTGGCGATGTCGGATAGAACCAGCGGCGTCGCCGACATGGCCGCTTCCAGCGTCGCCAGGCCGAACGGCTCGTAGAGCGATGGCGACACGAAGATTCCGGCGCGTGCCATCAGGGAGCGCATCTCATCATGCGGTAGCGCTCCGAGAGCGACGGCATGGCTGAAGCCGGCGCGCTGGCCGTCCGGACCTAGCGTGGAACCGGCTGCAAAGACGGGCCATTGCGTTATCGACGCGGCCTGGTCGATCACCGCGGCGTTCTTGGCTTCATCCCACCAGCGGGCGGCGGCGAAGACGAGCGGTTGACGCTTTTCGGCTTTCGCTACCGGGCGGGCGCCGTTGGCGACGACATTAAGATGCGCGATTTGTCCATAGCAGGTTTCGAGCATGCCGGCGTGGCTGTGGCTCGGCGCGATGACGGCGTCGGCCCTGTCGAAGCCGCGCCTGTTGCGCTGCCTCTGCCAGTCCCATGCGCTGTCCACCGCCTGTCCCTTGACGGCATGGAACCATGTGACCACGCAGGAATGCGAGACCACCACGACAGGGCAGGGCGCATCGAGCCCCACTGCCTGCGTCGGCGCATTGAGATGAACAAGGTCGATGGCGTGGTCACGAATGGGCGCATGCAGCTCCCCCGGCAACGCATCGAGGTCGCTGGCATTGCGGGTCATCCAGTCCGGCGGCGTGTTCAGCCAGCTCAGTGTCGCCAAGGACTGTGCTTCTTCGGCCTGTTGCGTGGATGGTTCCGGACCGAGACCGGCGAGCAAAACGCTGTCCCCGCCATCCACGAATTCCCGCGCCAGATCAAGCGCGTACCGCCACACGCCGCCCACGGCATCGACCGTCATCAAGATGCGCCGCGAACGCGGGGTCAGTGTCCGCAACATGTCGCCTCCAGTTCCGCCAGCGGACGCGGGCGCTTCTCCTGGATGTCGCTGAATTTTTGGAACGAGGCGAGATAGTGTTCATGCGCGCGCTCCCACGCGATGTCATCGGGCTCGCCCCAAAGCTCGCGATAGCTGGGCGAACTCGGGTAGGGATAGAGCGGTACCGGCTCATTGGCCCATACCCCGTTGTCGATCAGGTGGTTTCGCCAGTAGTCGACCAGGGCAGGGTCATCTTCGACCACGCCGATCAGATTGGCCTGGACGAACGGAACATGGCGTCTTGCATCGACGAGCAGCGCGGCGAGTTCCTCCGTGCCCAGGCGGCAGCGCTTGGCCAGCATGGCCCGGCCCTCCACCGTCAGGCTTTCGAGGCCCGCTTCGATTGACACGCAACCGGCCGCGCCAAGCAATTCCAGCAACTCGGGCTTCCACAGGTCGATGCGGGTCTGTACGCCGAATTTCACGTCACGGTCGACCAGTGCCTCCAGCAAGGCTTTCTGCGGCAGGAAAATCTCGTCGATGAAGTAGATATAGCCGACACCTTGGGCGATCAGCCGGTCTATTTCCGTCACGACCGCCTCGTGATTTCGGCGGCGATAGGCATCGCGGAAATCCATCTTGGCGCAGAAGCTGCAATTGTAAGGGCAGCCGCGCGACGCCTCGACTTCCGCGCCGAACCCCACCTGGTGGTCGTCGAACCTGTGATGGTGGTGCGCGTGCGCGGCGATCCAGTCCGATGGCCATTCGAGCGGCGGATGGTCGATGAACGAACTGGCGTGGACGCCGCCGTTCGAGATCAGCCTTGCTTCGCTAAAGTAGGCGGTTGACGACACCGCACTCCAATCATCGCGCCGTGCAAGGTCGGCCACGACCTCCTCGCATTCGCCGCGCACGATGATGTCGACGCCGAGCTTGCGCAGCGTTGGCGCCGGTGTCGCCGAGCCATGCGGCCCGACCGCGACGGTGCGCCCGCCCCGCCCGGCAAGACGGTTGAGAAAATCGGCCGGCACGCGCAATTCCGGCGGCGCGCAGCGCCAGAACAGATAGGTCGGCGCGGTGGTGACGACCGTCATTGCCGGCGCGAACTCGGCCACCCGTTCGGAAAGGCTGGAATTGTCAAGCTTCTGAAGCTGTCCGTCCAGCATCAGAACCTCATGGCCAGCCCGTTCGAGCAAGGCTTTCGAGTAGCCGAGTTCCAGGGGTAGATGCGGTTGGCGGCAGCCGAAATAGATGCTGTCGTCGTAGGTCCAGAATGGGTTGACCAACGCGATTTTCATGCGACGTACCTCTCGGCTTCGGCGTGGGGTTCGAGCCGGTGACGCTGCAACCATTCGGCGAGGTCGCGGATGCCTTCGCGCCACGAAACATGCGCCGTCCAGCCAAGCGTGGTTTGCATCTTCCTGGTATCGGCGACGAAGAAGGGCTGGTCGCCCGTCCGCTCTGCCTCATAACGGATCGACAGTGCTCGATCCGTCAGGGTACCGATCTCGCTCAACAGCATGCGCAGGCTGAGCGCATTTTTCGGTCCGCCGCCGAGATTGAACGCCTGGCCCGTGATCGTCTCGATCCGGTCGAGCACGGCCCTGTAGGCTGCAACCGCATCGGAGACGTGCAGGATGTCGCGCACCTGCCTGCCGTCGCCGTAAATGGTTATCGGCCGCCCCGAAAGCGCGCAAAGCAGGAAGTGCGCAACCCAGCCCTGGTCCTCCGTTCCGAACTGGCGCGGACCGTAGATGCAGCTCATCCGCAGGACCGCAGTCGGCAAGCCATAGGACTTGGCGTAGTCGAGCACGTACTGGTCGGCCGCGCCTTTGGAGCAGCCATAGGGTGTGCAAAAGTCCAGGCTGCGGCCCTCGCCGATACCCTCGGTGCGGATCGCAGGGTGGCAGGGCACATAGCGCTCGCCCTCCGGGCGAACTGCGATGTCGGGGAGGCTGCCGTACACCTTGTTGGTGCTGGCGAAGATCACCGGGATGCGTTCGCCGCTCTGTCGCGCCGCCTCCAGGACGTTGAAAGTTCCCCTAAGGTTAATGTCGAAATCCTCGCCCGGCCGAACCAGGCTGGTGGTAACGGCGGTCTGCGCGGCCAGGTGGAATATGGCTTTCGACCCCGTGAGGGCCGAAGCCAAGGCGTTGGCGTCGCGCACATCGACAGTTTCCACGGTGAGGCGGCTTCCATGCTTGTGCGACAACCATTCAAGGTTCTGTTCGACACCGGGGCGACTGAGATTGTCGATCACCAGCACCGGCTCGCCGTCCGACAACAGGCTGTCGGCGAGATTGGACCCGATGAAGCCGCTGCCGCCGACGATGGCGACAGGTGCTTCGCGACGGTTGCGTCTACCCGGCTTCATGACACCAGCCCGCGTTCTTCGAGCTCGCGTTTCATGTCGGCGCCCCGATCGATGGCAATCGTGTTGCGCACCCAGGAAACAAAGTCGCCGAGCGAATTCTCCAATTGCCGCCCCGGCTCGAAGCCGAGCAATTCACGCGCCTTGGAAATATCGGCGAAGCAGTTGCGAATGTCGCCGGAACGCGCTTTGCCGAGCAGCTCGGGTGAGCGGTCCGGCGTTCCCATGGCCTCGGCCAGCAGGCGCGCGACATCGCGGATCGCATAAGCCCGGCCGCTTCCGATGTTGATGACGTGGCCTTTTGCCTGGCGTTGCTCCAGTGCCAGGCGAAAGGCGCGGGCGACGTCACGTACATGAACGAAATCGCGCTTCTGCTGGCCATCTTCGAAGATCATCGGCCGCTTGCCGTTGGCGAGACGCGAGGCGAAGTTGGCCAGCACGCCGGTATAGGGGTTTGAAAGCGCCTGTCCGGCGCCGAAAACGTTGAACAGGCGCAGCGCCACCGCATTGACGCCATAGGCTTCGCCGAAGATCAGCACGGCGCGTTCCTGGGCATATTTCGTCAATGCATAGATGGAGGCGAGATCGATCGGCTTTTCTTCGTCTGTCGGCAACGGCGAGAGAGGTTCACCGTCCGCCGACAAGGGATCCCACTGTCCGCCTTTGAGGTCGTTGGCCTTGCGCCGGGCGTTGCCGACGCGCCGGCCGTCGGGCGTGGCATACAGACCTTCGCCGTAGACGCTCATCGAAGACGCGACGACGATCCGCTCGACCGGGTGCTTGATCAACACCTCGAGCAGTGTTGCAGTGCCGAGATCGTTGGCGCCGACATAGCGGGCGATCTCGTACATGGATTGGCCGACGCCGACTTCCGCAGCCAGGTGAACCACCCCGTCGACGCCCTTCAGCGCCTTGGTGACGGCTTCGCGATCGCGCACGTCGCCCTTGATCAGTTCGGCTCCAGCGGGAAGGTTGACCGCTTCGCCGCCATGCACCTGATCCAGCAATGCATCTAGGATGCAAACCGAATAACCGTGATCGGCGAATTCTTGTGCGACGTGGCGACCAATGAAACCACAGCCCCCTGTGACCAGTATACGTTTCACGACAACTCCTCGGACTGGTGACCTCGGCGCCCCCAACTTCTCGGCAAAAGCTTTGTTCCCTGCGCATCAACAAAGTTCTCCTGGCGGTTTCATTCGACAGCAGGCGCATCGCACCACGCGACGGGTGCTGGAACATTGCCTGCCGTGTGCTGTTAGGACGCTCAACAGTTGCCGCGGTGCGTGCGCGGCGAGAGAGCTGGCTGAAAGGAGATTTCAATGTCGCAATCGCAGACGACCACCAATCACGAGGAGATTCGCAAATGGGCCGAGGAGCGGAACGGCCGGCCGGCAGTGGTGCGAACCAAGGGCGAGGGCGGCATCCTGCGGATCGATTTCGGCGAGCCCGAGGAGGCATTCGAACCAGTCGAATGGGATGAGTTCTTTCGGATATTCGATGAGAACCGTCTGGCTTTTCTTTACCAGGCCAACACCGGCGGCGGGCAGACCAGCCGTTTCAACAAGTTCGTCGAGCGTGACCAAAAGGGCTGACCGAGGCCCGGCCGGCGATCAATCGGAAACCTGGTTCGGCTCAGTTCAGAAGCCTTGCGCCGCTGGACTTTGCCAAATCGCGCATGATGGCGTTAAGCCAGTCTTCGGTGGACTGGCCGATCCGCCTTTGGTCGATGTCACGGATCGCTCGCTCAAGCGTCCTTTCGACAAGCCGGTCGGAGGCTTCCACATCCCCCAGCAACAGACGTGCCGCAAGCCTGAGTTTGGGCAGGAGCGAAAACACGTCGTCCGGCGAACTTGGCACAAAGCCGCTCGCCGCAGCCGGGCTTTGCGGCGGGAAAAGAGCATTGAATACAGCCCCGCTGCCCGAGGATTTTCGCAGGTTGCTGGCATGCCGGAGATGTTCGGGAATGGCGATATCGCTGTCACCGCTGAAAAACACGAACGGCACGCCGCGGCGCATCAGTTCGTCCGCGATCGGAAAGACGCGTCGCCCGTTGAGGTTGACGTCGAGGATGGCAGCCTCGGCCGATTCAGTGTGCAATGATGCTTGTTCGACCGTCGCTGCCGGTCCCAGAATGATCGCACCCATATTGCTGAAATAACGGGCGAGATCTCCGGCTACCATCCATTCGTCTTCGACGATCAGAAGATGCACCCCTTGCAGATCGCGCACCTCGTCATCCTTTCTCGACCAGTATCTCGTGGAAACAGTCTCCCTGGCCGAGCCTGCTGGCGTGTCGGCACGAGCCCGGCCGAAATCGTCGAGCAATTCCACGCCGCTGACTCCATGTGCGTCGGGAGCTTTGTTTCAGAATGGACGTTTGGTCATTGAACACGTGAACTCCAAATTCAACGCCATCCGTCGCGACTTGTTCCGTATCTCCGCCGCGCCTATGCTTACCTGCTGTCCGCCTGCTTCATAAGTGATTTCGCACACAGGTGCCGAAAGGGGAACTTCCAGTGACAGCCCAGTCGAAAAGATTTCCCATCGTTGGCGTCGGCGCGTCCGCCGGCGGGATTCCGGCGATGGAAGGGCTGTTCAAGGGTATGGCCGATCAGCCCGGCATGGCGTTCGTCGTCATCACTCATCTCAGCCCCAAGCGAGAGAGCCTGTTGCACGAGGTCGTCGGCCGCTACACCGAAATGGCGGTCGAAATCGCGGCGGACGGCATGATCGTTCAACCAAACCACGTCTATGTCATGCCGCAGAACGTGACCATGACCATCGACAAGGGAATGCTGCGCCTGCGCCGGCCCAATGGGTTCAGCCAGGAGCGCAAACCCATAGACATCTTCTTCAGCGCACTTGCCGAAGACCAGGGCGAACATGCCGTCGGCGTCATCCTGTCGGGCGGAGATTCCGATGGAACCTTGGGCGCCAAGGCGATCAAGGAGCATGGCGGGCTCACCGTCGCGCAGATCTCCGACGGCTACGGCCCGCGCAACCCCGATATGCCGCAGAGCGCCATCACCAGCGGACTTATCGATATAGCCGCGCCCGCCGAGGAGATCGGCACGAAACTGGAAGCCTTCACGCGCGGCTTCGACGCGTTGAATGGGTTGGCGGAGGAGGATAGCGTCCGCACGGCGGGTATGGAAAAGGTCTTGTCCCAGATCTACGGCATCCTGCGCAGCCACTCAGGCCATGATTTCTCGGGCTACAAGACCAAGACGTTCCTGCGACGCATCAAGCGGCGCATGCAGATCGCGCAGATGCAATCCATTGGCGCATACGTGGAATGGCTGCAGAAGGACCCTCGCGAGGTGATGAACCTTTTTCGCGACCTGCTGATCAACGTCACCAACTTCTTTCGCGATCCCGAGGCCTTCGAACTGCTCGAGCGAAAGATCGTACCGCAACTCTTCGAAGGCAAGACCGCCAACGACATCATCAGGGTGTGGATTCCCGGCTGCGCCACAGGCGAAGAGGTGTTCTCCATCGGCATCCTGCTGCGCGAACATGTGGAAAAGCTCCCGGTCGTTCCGCGAATCCAGATATTCGCGACCGATATCGACGAACCGGCGCTGGCGGTGGCGCGGGCAGGGCGCTATCCTGAAGCCCTGCTGCAGGGACTTTCCCCCGAACGCCGCCAGCGGTTTTTCAATGGCGACGGGGACACCTATGTCATCAGCAACGAGATACGGGAGCTGTGCATCTTTTCGCCGCACAGCGTCGTTCGCGACCCGCCTTTCTCACGCATGGACCTGGTGTCGTGCCGTAACCTGCTGATCTATTTCGGCCCCGCCATTCAGAACCGGGTCATTCCTATTTTCCATTACGCCCTGAAGCCCGGCGGTTATCTTTTCCTCGGCACCTCGGAGAGCGTCGGACAGAACGACGATCTGTTCGCTACCGTCGACAAGAAACATCGCATCTTCCAGGCGCGGGAGCATGCCTCGCCGCATGTCAGGCTGCCGGCCCTGATCGGCGATGGCCGTTCAGGCGCATTCCCGTCCGAGAGCACTGGCTTGAGGAAGGGAGCCGCCGGTTATCCCCTACGCCAGGCGGTCGAGGCGCAGGTGCTGGAGCGCTTCGCCCCCCCGCATGTGCTGGTCAACGCCGAGGGCGATGTCGTCTACTACTCAGCTCGCACCGGCAAATATCTCGAAGCGCCGCAAGGCATTCCCAGCCGGCAACTGTTGACAATGGCGCGCCGTGGGCTGCGACTCGACCTGCGCGCCGCGCTGCGGGAAGCGACGTCGACGCGCCGGACCGTCATACGGGAAAATCTCACGGTCGAGGAGGATGATGAGCGGATCCAGCCGATCAAGCTCACCATTGAGCCGCTGGCGGAACGCGACAATGGCGAGCCGCTCTATCTCGTCCTGTTCGAACCGTCGGGACCTACGCAGATCCGCACAGACGAAGGCGGCAGCCATGACACCGACAGCACCGCCGATCTGGAGCGAGAACTGCGCGATGCGAGGGAGCGCCTGCAATCGACGATCGAGGAATATGAGACCGCACTGGAAGAGGTGAAATCGTCCAACGAGGAACTCGTCTCTGTCAACGAGGAGGCCCAGTCGACCAATGAGGAACTTGAGGCCTCGAAGGAGGAAATGCAGTCGCTCAATGAGGAACTGAACACTATCAATGCCGAGTTGACGAACAAGATCGAGGAACTCGATCACGCCAACAGCGATCTGCGCAACCTGTTCGAAAGCACGGAGATCGCGACCATTTTCCTCGATCGCAATCTAGTGGTGCGGACCTTCACGCCCGCGGCTTCGTCGTTCTTCAGTCTGCGACCCTCCGACGTCGGCCGGCCGCTGACGGACCTGTCGAGCCAGTTGGAGTATCCCGAGTTGAAGCAGCATATCGCCGAGGTGTTCGAGACAGGCGAGACCCTGAACCACCACCTTGCGCGCGACAGCGCCGGGCGGTTTCACATGGTCCATATCAATCCCTATCGGGACAAGAGCAACCGCGTTCAGGGTGTGGTCGTGACACTGGTCGACGTCACCACTCTGGCTCAGGCGGAAGAACATCAGCAGGTTCTCATCTCTGAGCTCAACCACCGGGTCAAGAACATGTTGGCGGTGATCGTCAGCATTGCGAGCCGCACACGGGAGAAATCCGTCTCGAAGGATGAATTCGCGGAAGCCTTGATCGGACGCTTGCATGCGATGTCGCGGGCCTATGGATTGTTGAGCCGGAAAAGCTGGAAGGAAGCTTCGGTCAGCGAGCTGCTTCACCAGGAGCTCGAGCCGTTTGGCATTGAACGGTTCGAACTGAACGGCCAGGAGATAGAACTTGGACCGCAACAGGGTCTTTCCCTTAGCATGGCCGTCCACGAACTGGCCACCAACGCGGCCAAATATGGCGCTCTTTCCAAACCTCGTGGCAAGGTGGTGGTGATGTGGTCGATCGCTGACGACATGTTTACGCTTACCTGGCGCGAGAAGGACGGTCCCCCTGTCAATGAACCCGTCGGCAGCGGCTTCGGCCTCACGCTGCTGCAGGGAGAGATCGGCTACAGGCTTGGCGGCCATGTCGAAACCGTTTTTCGCAAGGAAGGCCTCAACGTTCAGATCGCATTTCCCGTTAACCGGAAGGAGGGGTCGTGAACGACGGACCGCGCGTCCTGGTTGTCGAGGATGAATGGCTGATCGCGGAAGACACCGCGTTAGTCCTGCGTAGCGCCGGTTACCAGGTGGTCGGTCCCGCGCCTTCGGTAGCCGCGGCGCTTCGTCTCGTCGGCTCGGACAAGATCGACATGGCGTTGCTGGACATTCAGTTGAACGGTGAAACGAGCCTGCCCCTCGCGGAGACATTGCAGGCGCAGGGTGTTCCCTTCGCCCTCATGACGGGATTTGGCGCGCGCGACCTACCGGCATCCTTTCGCGACTGCAAATTCGTGCCCAAGCCGGCGACTGAAGCAGCTATCCTGGCTGCGCTGGCCGACCTGGGGTCGCTGCGCGACGTTTCGCGTTGACGGGCACTCGAAGGGCGCCACAGGATCAGTCCAAGGGCTTGTCCGTCGGTCGCGGAGTCGTGCTGGGCTGACGGGGACGACCGGCATTTCGATTGGCTGTGGGATTGTCCAGGGGAGGGGCTGAAGGGTGAGATCCTCCGGCCGTCTTCGGCGTCGGCGATTTCGCCCCTGCGTCCGTATCACCGGCGTCTCGCCTCGGGTGTGGCAAACCATCGGTGTTCGGAGACCGAATAACGGGTTTCGAGCGAGAATTCTCGTTGGCCATGGCGGCACCCTTCTTCCGAAACCGAACTCAGCGGGTCAATCGCCGACACAACAGAAAGTTCCGAACTGCCAATGCCGATCGGGCGGGCGTCCAACGGATGCCGGGAATGAGACAGCTCTTGCCTCTGGAACCGCGACATCTCAGCCATGCGGCCGCATAACCACCTTGATGCAACCATCCTGCTTGTCTCGGAAGGTCTTGTAGAGGTCCGGCCCGGCTTCGAGCTCGGCTCTGTGGGTGATGACGAAAGACGGGTCGATCTCGCCATTCTGGACCTTGGCCAGAAGTGGTTCGAGATAGCGCTGGGTATGGGTTTGGCCCATTCGGAAGGTCAGCCCCTTGTTCATCGCGGCGCCGAACGGGATGTGATCGACCAGGCCGATATAGACGCCGGGAACCGAGATGGTGCCGCCCTTGCGGCAGCAATAGATCGCCTCTCGCAGCACATGCGGCCGATCGGTGCCGAGATAGACGGCGGCCTTCACCTTGTCGAGCATGGCGTCGGCGCTGGCGCCGGGGTCGGATTCAGTGCCGACGCAGTCGATGCAGCGATCCGGGCCGCGGCCGTCGGTCATCGCCATCAGCGCGTCGTAGATATTGGAATTGCTGAAGTCGAGCGTCTCTGCTTTGCCGTGTTCACGCGCCATGGCCAGCCGCTCAGGCACCTTGTCGATGGCGATGACGCGGCCGGCGCCGAGCATCCACGCGCTCTGGATGGCGAATTGGCCAACCGGGCCGCAACCCCATATCGCGACCGTATCGCCCGGCTCGATGCCGGCGTTCTCTGCCGCCATGTAGCCGGTCGGGAAGATGTCGGAGAGAAACAGCACCTGTTCATCTTCCATTCCCTCCGGCACCTTGATCGGACCGACATCGGCGAACGGAACCCGCAGATATTCCGCTTGTCCGCCCCAATAGCCGCCGACAAGATGCGAATATCCGAAAAGGCCGGCCGGCGATTGACCCATCGCTTCGGCGGCCTGTTTTGCGTTGGGATTCGAGCGGTCGCAAAGCGAAAACAGCCCGTTCTGGCAAAACCAGCACTCGCCGCAGGAAATGTTGAACGGCACCACCACCCGGTCACCCTTCTTGAATTTCGAATGGCCCTGACCAACCTCCACCACTTCGCCCATCGTCTCGTGGCCAAGCACGTCGCCCGATTTCATCGTCGGCATGTAACCGTTCATCAGGTGGAGGTCGGAGCCGCATATGGCGCAGCAGGTAACCTTGATGATCACGTCGCGGTCGTCCTCGATGACGGGATCGGCCACTTGGTCGCAGCGTATGTCGCCTTTGCCGTGCCATGTAAGGGCTTTCACGATGTTGCTCCTGAGTTTCGAGGGCGCGTTTCTCGTGCGTGGCGCCGAAGATGCCGCCGGTCAGTCCTGGGACGCCGAGCCCGGCGCAGCCATCTCGCGGTGCTGTTCGGCCAGCGTACCCGCTGGCGTGACATGCGCAGCGGCGACCTGCAGCTTGTTCTTCCAGCCGCTGACCACCTGTTCTTCGCCAGTCATCATCGCTTCGTAGCCGGCCTTGGCAACGTCGGCCGGATTGTCCTTCTCGTCGGTGCCGACCTTGGTGTCCATCATCTCGGCGCGTTCGAAGAAGCGTGTCTGCGTGGCGCCGGGCATCAACACGGTCACCGTGACGCCGGTGTCCTGCAATTCGTGACGCAAGGCGATCGCGAAGGAATCGATGAATGCCTTGGTGCCGTTGTAGACGGCTTGGAAAGTCCCGGGCATGAAACCGGCGATCGACCCGGTGAAAAGAATGCGCCCGCGCCCGCGGCGAGCCATCTTGGCGCCGAGTTCATGCGCGAGATACACCGTTCCGGTGATATTGGTGTCGATGATGCGCCGGATCTTCCCCCAGTCCTGGTCGACGAAGCCATTGCCGAGCCCGCGTCCAGCGTTGAGAAACAGCAGGTCGATGTCACGCTCGCCAATTCGGGAGATCAGCCGATCCACGCCTTCGACGGTCGCGAGATCGGCCTCGACGGCTTCGACTGCGATATTATGTGAGCCGAGTGCCTCGGCGGCCTGCTGGATTGCCGGTTCATCAGCCGCAACGACGAGATTGTAGCCATCCTTCGCGCAGAGTTTCGCAAGTTCCTTGCCTATGCCGCTCGAGGCGCCGGTGACCACTGCGAGTTTTGCATCCGTCATGATTTCCTCCGTCGTGCCGGCCGAACCAGCAGAGGAGATGATTGTTCCGTGGATCGGTATCGTCCGGTCGGCGCCTGTCGGGAGTCTGACTTCTGCTCTTGGCCGGGCGATGGATTTTCGGAATTCGGGCGGGAACAACCGGATGGTCCCGCAGTTCGGCGCGTGCAGGAGGAACATGATGCAACATGCTGATAAGATCGCGCTCCGGCGTGTGAAAATGCTGGTCGAGCAATATGTGCTGACCAGGAGCAGGCGATATGATTTCGTGTCGACGGAGTTGGCTTGCAGGGCCATTCGTGAGGTGATGCGCAGCCCGATCGAAGATGCCGAACTGGATCGCATGTTGGCCAGAAGCGCGGCCAGGCAGGGGCTTTCGGTGCGATTCGACCGGATGGAAGCTTGGCAGGCTGCTTCGCCATCTCCCACCGAAGGAGTATCGATATGAGAGCCGTGTTGCTGATGCTGGCACTGGTCTGTCTGGCCGGGTGCAACAATCCCGATCCCGACAAATCCAAAGCGGATACGAACAGTCAGCCGGTCGACAAAAACCCCACAACCGACACGAACCCCACCCCACAAACCACCACCGGCGGAGATCAGCAAGGCACCCAACCGGCCCAGCCGGCATCCCCTAAGCCGGCTGGCGGCTAGCTACCGGCCTGGCCCACCAGACTGGGACCGCCATAGAGCAGTTCATCGTCTGCGGAAACGGCTAACCACTCTGTGTTGTTGTTTTTGCGCAATTCCTAAGGGAAAGCGCACCGCGCTTTTCCCCGGAAAGCCGTACACACTTTTCCTGGATTGCTTTAGTGGCGCGCCGAGCTTCTCGTTCTGGGTTCCCTGGCAACAATTCTGACGGGTACCGATTTGACGGCGGGGACGTGAGCCTTCTTGGCCCGGTGCCACAGAGGAACCAGGGGATTGAGTTCCGGATAATAACCGGCGCAGTTGCCTTCGGGCACGGAGTAGGGGGTGATGCGCAAACCTCGAACCCGCCGCTCCACGCCATCATCGGCATGGGTTTCCAGATCGATTTCCTGCCCGGCGCTCAATCCGAACCGCTGAATGTCGGCCTCGTTCATCAACAGGACCATGCGTGTGCCGTGTATGCCGCGCAGTCTGTCATTGTACCCATAGACGGTGGTATTGAACTGGTCATTGGAGCGCACCGTTATCAGCGTCAGCACATTGTGACCCGAAACATCGATGTCCGGGTCTGTTTCAAGCGTCGTCGGCAGCTTGAAATTGGCTTTCTTGTTCGGCGTCTCCCAGACCCGTTTCGAGGCCTTGATATCGCGGTGAAAGCCTGCCGGCGTCAGGAACCGCTTGTTGAACTCACGAAAATGCTGCGGGTAACAACGCTCGATCTCATCGCGGATAAGGGAATAATCGGCGACCCATTTATCCCACGGGATCGAACTCACCCCCGATACGGTGGCCTTGGCCAGTTCCGCCACGATCTTCGGTTCGGAAAGCAGATGCGGTGAAGCCGGCGGACGCGAACCGAAGGAGCCGTGGATACAGGCGGTGGAGTCCTCCATCGAAACGGTCTGGTCGCCGCTCGCCTGATGGTCCCTTTCCAGCCGCGACAGGCAGGGCAGCAGATAGGTCACCGCCCCTGGCAGCAGATGGCTGCGGTTGAGCTTGGTGGCGACTTCGACATGCAGCCCAAGCCGACGCCATGCTTTCTCGATCAGGCCGGTTTCGGGAACGGCGCGAACGAAATTGCCGCCGAGTCCGATGAAGCCTTTCACCGAGCCGGCGATGACGCCCTCGCAGGCCTCGACCGTGTCGAGACCCTTCTCGCGTGGCGGCTCGAAATCATAGAACCGGGCGAACTTGTCGAGCGGAACGAGCTCGGGCTTTTCGGATATGCCGACAGTGCGCTGGCCCTGGACATTGGAATGGCCGCGCAGCGGTGAAATGCCGGCGCCGGGCTTTCCCATGTTGCCGCGCATGAGCAGCAGGTTGCATAGCATCTGGACGTTCTCGGTACCGTGCCGGTGCTGTGTCAAACCCATGCCGTAATTGCCGATCACCGCGTTGGAGCGGCTGTAGACTTCGGCAACATGTTCGAGATCCGCCTGCGCAATTCCCGAGCGCCTGACGATGTCCTCCCACCTGGCGGCCCGCAGGTAAGCTTCGAATTCGGCAAAACCATCCGTGTGCTCGGCAATGAAATCGACGTCGAGGACACGCGGATCCCCGTGTTCCCATGCCGCGTCGTCGAGCGCCAGCACCGCCTTGGCGATGCCGGTCATGGCGGCGATATCGCCGCCGCTGCGGACCTGGAAGAAGTCGCTGGACATCTTCGTGCCGGGGCCCGGCGACAGCATCTCAAGGGGATCTTGCGGATTCTTGAAGCGCTTCAGCCCCCTTTCCGGCAAGGGATTGAAGGTGAACACCGGCACCCCACGTTGACGAGCCTCTTGCAGCGGATGCAGCAGCCGCGGCGCCGTCACCCCGGTGTTGTGGCCAAAAAAGAACATCATGTCGCACTGGGAGAAGTCCTCGAGCTGCACGGTTCCAACCGGCGAGCCGATCGATTCGGGCAGCCCGACCGATGTCGATTCGTGGCACATGTTGGAAGAATCGGGCAGGTTCGATGAGCCATAGATACGCGCAAAGAGCTGATACATGAACGAAGCCTCCAACGAGGCCCGGCCGGATGTGTAGAAGACGACCGATTTCGGATCGAGCCGCCGAAGCTCCATCCCGATCTCGAGGAATGCGTCATCCCAGGAAACCGGTTCATAGCGGTCGGTGACGGCATTGTAGCGCAGGGGATCCGTAAGCCTGCCCTGTTTTTCGAGCTCACGATCCGGCCAGTCGAGCAGTTCGGTGACCGTATGTCGTGCGAAGAAATCCGGGCCGCAACGCAGCTTCGTCTGATCCCACATGGTCGCCTTCGCGCCATTTTCGCAGAACTCGAAGGGCCGCGGATCGGCCGGCTTGGCCCATGAACAGGAAACGCACATGTAGCCATCGGCCTTGTTCTGCTTGAGCAGCGTGCTCCATATGCCCGACATCAGCAGGCCTTCGCCGTATGCCTTGCGGACCAATGACCTCAGGGATCCCCATCCGCCCGTGGGATGGTTGTATTTTTTTGTTTCGATACGGTCGGTTACGGCAGGTTTCATCGAGATCGTCCTTGAAGAACCATACCGAACCTCGCCCGTCACCGATTGTTCCCGCGGCTCCGTGCAGTGTTGGGGTCGGATCTTGCGGGTCGAAGCCGACGCGACCGAGGAGCGATCGCGGCCGGTCGTGGAACTATTTTCGTGATCGGCTGTTCGGCTTGGGAAGGGAGCCTGGCAATGGTGCGACGCAATGCAGTGCTTTCGCTCGTGATAGCCGCCATCATCATCATCGGCTTCCTCATAGGATTTCTCTATGCCGACATGGGCTGGCATACCTCGCCACTGAAGCGGGCGCCTGAACAGAACCGGGGCGGTAACGCGCCGACGGATACTTCGCCAGCCGCGGGTGTCCGGAAAAATCCCCAGGAAAACACCGAAATGCCGGGGCAGCAGTAGCGACCTCGAACGGGATCCCGCGCGAAAGGATGTCATGCTGTCAGATCCTACCGTGCTGATCTTGATGTATTTCCTGCTGCCGGTCTGGTTGGCCGCCGGATTTGCCGACTGGATCTGCCATCGCGCCTCTCACATCGAATCGACGACAGGCGCCAAGGAGGTCGTTGATCCACCTTCTGATGTTCGCCGAGGTCGGAATACCTTTGCTGGCCGCCATGTTTCTTGACGTGAATGCTCTCATCATTCTCATCATGATCGTCACCTTCTTCGTCCACGAGGCGACAGCGATGTGGGACGTCAGCTACGCCACCACCGCCCGCACCGTCACGCCGATCGAGCAGCACGTTCACAGCTTCCTGGAGATGATCCCGCTGATGGGGCTGGTCAGCGTCATTTCCCTCCACTGGGGACAGTTCCTCGCCTTGTTCGGGGCGGGGACGGAAACCGCGCGCTTCGAACTTGTCTGGAAATCGCAGCAGCTGCCGGTGACCTACATTGCCTGCGTGATGGCCGTGATCCTGATTTTCGAACTGCTTCCCTATCTGGAAGAGCTCGTCAGGGGATTGCGGGCCAATGCCGGGAAACTGATCCCGTCGAAGGCCAGGCGAGGGGATCCGGGCCAGACGACATTGCGTTGACGTGATCGCGCAGCGACACTCCTCCGGCCACTGGCATCGGATATCCAGCCGGTCTGCAATGCCAGGATCGTTGTGCGGAACATTTCTGTCGGGCGAGCCATTGAGAGAGCGGCCACGGCAGCGATGGGGAGTGCGACGATGGGATTTCTATCCGACCTCGACAAGAAATTGACGGACAATGTCTACGAACATGGCAGCCAGCTCACCGATTCCGCCGCGGATCTCCCGCAGACGGTCGGCGAAATTGTCGAACGGCTGATGCCTTTCGTCCAACCTGAGGCGCGCGAGACGGTCAAGGCTCAGATTCTGGGCCTGATCCACGAGTACAAAGCCGAGCGCACCCGGAGCGCCGCCGAGCAGGATCATCCAGACTGAACTACCCGTTCTGGTCTATCGCGTGAGGCGCCGGCTGGCTGCCGCCCCCGCTGCCCGATGTATCGCGCCCGAACCATATCCAAGCCGCGACAAGCACAATCACCACGATGGCTATCCAGGCAATGAGACGGGGCATCGAGGGGTCCTTCCCTGCCAGTCGATCGTTCGGGCGGCGCGGCGATCAGGATGGAAGTCGAACCGCCCGCCTCCTCGTTAATCCGATTGCCGATCCTTTGTTCCGCTCGAGCTGGTCCCCGTCGCTGCCGCTTGGCACCTGCCGCGGCCGACAGGCTTGCACTCCGTGCTGGGCTCGATCGTGGCCTCGGTTGACGGGGAGGGCGGGCGCGCTAGATCAAAACTTACGCCGAACATGGTTTTCGTTGGTGGGGGAGGTCATTCGTGTGGCGGGTCCAACGCCGGATCTAATTCTTAGCGGTCGTCGCCTTGGCCGCAACAGCGCATGCCTGCTGTTGCTCATGGCCATGTCGACCGCGTGCTCGTCCTCGGACCAGATCGAACAGCAATCCCGAACTGCCGCCTCGACGGCGCAGACCGTATCAATGACGCTTGACGCCTGGGCGGCGGGAGCTGCCCCTTCCAAATATGCTTCGGGCACGCTGCAATCGGCCGGCACGACACTGACCGATATCGACGCGAAGATCCGATCGGCCACTACGGCTGAACCTGCCGAGCAGGCTGCGTTGGCGGAGGCGGTCAAGGACCTGTCGATCGCGGTGAACCGCGCCCAGGCGGGAGTGCAAGCGGACCGCCGCCCGCAAGTGCAGGAGGCTCAAGAAGATATTCGGACGGCCACGCGCTCCCTGGCCGCCGCTTACTTCAGATATTTCGCGCCGAAGCCATGAAGAAGCTCCTGGAAATATCGCTGGGCATCGTCACCAGTGTTGGCGGCTTCCTGGAAGTCGGATCGATGGCGACGGCAGCCCAGGCAGGTGCGACCTTCGGGTTTCAGCTGATCTGGGCGGTGGTTCTCGGCACCATCTGCATCATTTTTCTGGTCGAGATGGCCGGCCGGTTTGCCGCCGTGAGCCATCACACGATCTCTGACGGGATCCGGGAACGATTTGGCTTCAACGTTTCGCTATGGCCATTGCTTGCCGCCCTGCTGGTCAATTTCATGGTGCTGTCCGCCGAGATCGGTGGTGTTGCCATCGCGCTCGAACTTGCCACCGGCATTGGCTTCCAATGGTGGGCTTTACCCGTGGCTTTGATGGCATGGCTGTTGCTGTGGAAAGGCACGTTCGGGCTGATCGAGAAAGGCGTGTCGATACTCGGCCTCGTGACGCTGTGCTTCGTGGTCGCAGCGGTGATGCTGAAGCCCGATTGGACAGCTGTCGCGTCCGGCGCGGTGCCTACACTGCCGACCCATGATGCGGCGAGTTACTGGTTCATGGCGGTCAGCATCCTTGGCGCTTCGATATCGCCTTACCTGTTCATGTTCTATTCCTCGGGGGCGATCGAGGACCAGTGGGACAGAAGCTATCTCGGAACCAATCGGGCCATCGCCGGACTGGGCATGGCCTTTGGCGGCACCATTTCGATCGGCGTCTTGATGGTGGCCGCGCTCGTGCTTGCAACGCACGGCATCGATCAGGTCGACGACTATCATCAATTACCGTTGATGCTGATCCCGATATTCGGCTTCTGGGGGTTCGTCCTGTTCGTTGCCTCGCTCGCCATCGCTTGCTTCGGCGCCGCACTCGAGGTTGGGCTGCAACAGGCTTATCTGGTGGCGCAAGGGTTTGGATGGAACTGGGGCGAAAACCTCAAGCCACGCGACGATCCTGGCTTCAGTGCCGTCTACACTGTATCATTGTTTCTGGCCGCCATCCCCATCATGCTTGGGCTCGATCCGCTGAAGCTCACCATTTTTTCCATGGCGCTGACCGCCGCCAGCCTGCCGCTGACGGTAATTCCTTTCCTTTTCCTGCTGAACGACAAGCGCTATGTCGGCGAGCACCGCAACGGCATTGTCTCGAATGCCGCGGTGATCTTCATCATCGGGCTTGGTTTCGTGCTCGCCGTGGTGACCATTCCCCTGCAGATATTCGGAGGCACGTGATGGATTTGCTGCGCGACATCCTCGACAAGCAGATCGTCGACCGCGAGCAGGTCAAGATCGGCAAGATCGACGGGCTGGTGGCGGAGTTGCGGCCGGGCAAGCCGCCGAGGATCATCGCGGTCGAACTCGGCTCCGTCACCTTGGCGCGTCGCCTGGGCGTACGGCCAGGGCGTTGGATGACGCAACTCGCGGCAGCGTGGGGCGGCAAACGCCATCGCAAGCCGCACCGGATCGCCTGGAAGAAGGTCCAGGACATAGGCGTCGACATCCAGTTCGATATCGATGTGCGCGAAACCTCGATCTTCGCCTGGCAGGACTGGCTGCGCGACCATGTCATCGGACGCATTCCGGGAGCTTGATGATGTCCACCGTCAACCTCGAGCATCTGGCCGGACGACGCGTTCTCTCGCGGCAAGGCGAAAGCATCGGCTATATCGAGGAGATACGAGCCGAACCGGCCGGCGACGACTTCGTCGTTACCGAATTCCATGTCGGTATCTACGCCGCTTTCGAGCGTCTCTCGGCCTCGACCATCGGTACGGCGGTGCTGGATTTCTTCCGGCTGCGCCGTCGCGACGGCCTGTACCGTATTCCCTGGGACAAGCTCGACATCTCCGATCCTGCACGGCCGCGGCTGCTGTGTTCGACAACGGAACTTTCCGGCATGAAGGGCGCCCCCGAATTTCATCCACGAGCGAGGCAGGATCGATGACGACCCAGGCGGACGGCCGCGCGAAAGTGCTTGAACTCAGCCAAGGGTTGTCTGATGCTGTCTGCACTCAGGATGATGCGCCTTACCGCAGCAGGCTGGCTGCCAGGAACACCGCGGCCGCTATCAGCACGACGGCCGCAATCATCATTAGCGGCCAGTTGCTGCGGGGCTGCAGTTCGGGCTCGTTCTCCACCGGCCGCATCGCGTTGGCGAAGCTGGCATCGTTTTCGAATTTTGGCCGGAGAGAACGCTGCGGACCTGCTTCAGTGACCGGGTTCTGCGTGTCCGCCGCCTCGGCGTCGGTCTCGAACGGGGCAACTGCAGGATCGAATCCGGGCGTTTTGTCCCGTGTGGCTCCGGCCTGAACTTCTCCCCTGGCTGCGGCAGGTGTGGAATTTGAAATCTTGGCCATGAACTCTCCTCGGAACCCAATTCGGCAAGTTCGCTCGGTCGACAGATTGACGCTCATGGGTCGCATTTAAAATCAAATCTCGCAGCCGCCGATTTGTTCCGCGCCGCGGTCCCGATGTTGAAGGTCTCCTGGCCGGCTGTGGGGCCTGTCCGAAGGCGCTTGCAGCGCATCGCACGGCGCCGGAACAAAGCCCATCCTGGCTTGTTAGGGCGCATCGTAAGTTCGCGCATCGACAAGGACAAAGCCAATGAAAACGCGACACCTTCTTGCCTCGCTCGCCGCTGCTTCCATGCTTATCGCAATGCCTGCTTTGGCTGCTGCCGACAGCGCCCAGGATTTCGTCGACAAGGCCACCGTCGGCGGCAAGTTCGAAGTCGACTCAAGCAAGATTGCCCAGGACAAGGCCCAGGATCAAAGCATCAAGAATTTCGCGCAGACGATGATCCGGGACCACGGCGCGGCCAACGCCAAGCTGGAAACGATTGCCGGCGAACAGAAGTTGAAGATGCCGACGGCGCTCGATGCGCAGCATCAGGCCGATCTGGATAAGCTCCAGAACGCACAGCCGCCAATCGATCCGGCCTATGTGGACATGCAGCGCAAGGCGCACGCCGATGCCGTCAATCTGTTTGAAAGCTACGCCCGCGACGGCGACAACGCGGCCCTCAAGACGTTCGCCCAGCAGACGGTCGATACGTTGAAGATGCATCGGCAGATGATCGAAAAGATCGCCGCCGGCCAGGACTCCATCACGGGAGCGACAACGCCCGCTGTGAAAACCACGAACACGCCCAATGCCGCGGCCCTGGTGCCCGGCGCAAACAGTTTCACCGAGACCCAGGCAAAGAGCCGCATCGAGGACGCCGGCTATTCCAATGTGTCGAAGCTTGCCAAGGACGATCAAGGCATCTGGCGCGGCCAGGCGACCAAGTCAGGCCAAAGTGTCGCCGTCGGGCTCGACTATCAGGGCAACGTCGTCGCCGACAGCAAATGAGCCCGATCAGGAGATATCAAAATGAAAACCGTAACTGCACTGTTCGACAACTATGACGACGCAGCCGACGCGGTCGGCGAACTGGAAGCGTCCGGAGTGCCACATTCCGATATCAGCATCATCGCCAACAACTCGGATGGCTGGTACGAGAGAGATCGTTCCGAAGCCGCTGAAGATGCCGCGAGCGGTGCAGGGATAGGGGCCGTGGTCGGTGGCGCCGGCGGTTTGCTGACAGGGTTGGGCGTCATGGCCGTTCCGGGCGTCGGACCTGTGGTTGCGGCCGGATGGCTTGCCGCTACCGCCACCGGGGCGGTTGCCGGCGCGGTGGCTGGTGGTGCGGCGGGCGGTATCATTGGCGCTCTGACGGATTCGGGCGTTTCCGAAAACGATGCAAATGTCTATGCAGAGGGCGTACGTCGTGGCGGTACGCTGGTGACGGCCAAGGTGGACGATGGGCTTGTTCCGGAAGCCGAGGACATTCTGGGTCAGTCCAGCTCGGTTGACGTGATGGAACGCCGCAGGGCTTACGAGGCGGATGGCTGGACCGGCTTTGACGTCAACGCGGGCGACTATGTCCCTGAGCGCGACGGCGGCAGGGCAATAAACCGGCCCTGAAGAACAAGCCTGCCAGGGCGGCGGGGCACTTTGCAGCCAGGCCGGCGTGGGTGCCTCGCCCGAAATTTGATCTTCGGGACATGTGCGAGGGATGTTTGGACCGCTGATCGAGTTTGCTGTGGGCCACAGTAGCTACAATCAATCCTTGTCCTGATGATAGAGCCGATCGGTGGCTCGATCGCTTTCTCTGCGTTCTGCGGGACCGCGGCGACGTCGAGTGACAATGACGTAGGCCAGCAATACGAGCAGCAACAATGGCCCGCCGGCGACGACGATCAACCACATGACGCTTTCAAACATGGGACGTCTCCTTTCCCTCACAACCGGCAAGGAGAGGAACCGTTCCGCGCGTGGACGACGGCGCCCGGATCAACTGCCTTCAATTACCGGCCACGTTCGTAGGTTCCGACGAGTTCTGCCTGCTCCAGCAAATGTTTTTGCGCCTCCTGCCAGATACGCTCCACGCCCGTGCTTGCGGGGATAGCAAGGTTCGGCGTGTCGAGCGCCGCCAGCCGGAAGTGGTAGTGATGGACACCGTGGCCCGCAGGCGGTTCAGGGCCGTCGTAATAGGCGTTGCCGAAATCGTTCCGCGCTTGCCTGAGGGCCTGTGGACCCGGTCTGCCGCTTTCCGCTTCGGGCAACTCCTGCACCTCCGGCGAAATGTTGAACACCCCCCAATGGCCGAACATTCCGCTCGGCGCGTCGGGATCCTGGACGACAAGGACGAGGCTCTTTGTGCCGTCCGGTACCCCGGCCCACTTCAGAGGCGGAGATACGTTCTTGCCGTCACGAGTATAGGCTTCGGGGATCTCTCCGCCGTCGGCAAAGGCGGGGCTGCTGAGCGTCAGGGGCATGGTTCGCACTCCTTTGGGGAACATTCGATCGCATCACCGCCGCCTCGCAAAGCGTGCCGGAATTGTTTGCGGTCATCGAATTGCTTTGCGAGCACGTTCCGGCGCGGCTAAGCGCGCTGCGGCTCGAAAGGATTCTAAGATCCCGTCATAAGCGGCTTGAGGACGAATATGGCCAAGAGGCCAATAAAAAACACGGCGGCGATCACGACACCCCAGGTGATGAGCTTTCCGGTACCGCGTTGCTCTTCCTCGCGAGACAGGTCTTCCGGCATTGCGCGGATCCTCCTGTAAGGTTCGATGATTTTAACAACCTGTTTTGTCGAGGTCCCGGCAGCCAAATCCAGAGCAGGACCCGCAGTTCAACTCGAACACACCCCGCTCTGGACAGGAAGGCTGCCGGGCGCTTAGCGCCGGGCTGCCCCGCGGCTAAGCGGCTTTCTCAAGAGCGCGCTCATTGACCCCGCCTTCGCCTAAGCCTGTAAGCGCTTCATCGGTTGCCACTTCCTCTTTGAGCGTCTCGTTGAGGAGCTTGACCGCGTCGCTCTTGCCAAGCTGTTCAGCCCACGCGATCAACGTGCCGTAGCGTGCGATTTCATAGTGCTCGACCGCCTGTGCCGCTCCGACCAGTCCTGCATCCAATGCTGGGTCGCCCTTATAGTCGTCGAGAATCTCCGTCCCCTCTTCGAGAATGCCGTCGATTGCCGGACAGGTCTTGCCGCGGGCTGGCTTGTCCATCAGGTCGAACACCTGTTCGAGGCGGTCGACCTGGCCTTCGGTTTCCACGCGATGTTTCTCGAACGCCGCCGCGACCTCCTCGGACTCGGCACCCTTGGCCATCTTGGGCAGCGCCTTTAGTATTTTCTTTTCGGCGTAATAAATATCCTTCAGCCCGTCGAGGAACAGGGCTTCCAGCCCTTTCGTCGCCGCCTTCTTCGCAGTCGCCATGTTTTCGTCTCCCTAAGGTTGTCATGAAAGCTCCACCACCGGTGTAGCTTTTCATAACCTTGAACACGGGCCGTTGTTCCCGCCGGATCGAGACAAAGACAAGGACGGCCGTATCTCACACGATCGCACTGTCCCAGCCGCCATAGTGCGCATCGCTTGAGGCTGGCTGCGGTCCAGCTACCTGTCACCAGCCGGCTGGAGAGAGCGCGCAGCGGGTTTTCGATCTTCTAGCTTTGGCCCGCACGCGTGCTGGCGGCCTTCTGCGCTGCTTTCTTTCTTCCGGCAGCACCCTTGGTGTGGACCGCCTTGCGTGCGGCGGCGGACCGGCCGGCAGCGCCCTTCGTCTCCGACGCTTTCTTGGCTGCGGCCGAGCGCTCCTCATCCGTCCGGCGCGACGCCGCCTGTTTGGTCTGTCTTGAGAGCGCCTCATGGGATGCCGTGCTCTTGGGTTCGTGCTTGAGAACCTCGGAAACGGCCTTCGAGACCTTGGGGCGGCGTTTTGGCTTGCGTTCGCCCTGGCCAACTTCATAGGCGTATTCGGCGCTCTTGCGGGTGCTCTCCTTGACGCTTCGTTTCTTGGGCGGAGGCAGGTCGACGCCTGCGCGGCGCGCCTCCGAAAGGCCGATGGCGATCGCCTGCTTGGTCGAGCGCGCACCGTGCTTGCCGCGACGGACCTTCTCGATCTCCTCATGCACGAATTCGCCGGCCTGCGTGGTGGGCGATTTGCCTTCGCGCTTGTCTTTTTTCGCTTTCTCGATGGTTCTCTTATCCGGCATCGCTTTCTCCTTGTTGGATATAGCGCGACAGATGGCGGTGCGACGTCGCGACCTCCAGAAAACCCAACGCATCGATGGCGCGAATGATCCGGAGGAAAAGAGACTTTCTCCGGCGAGGATCTACGGGCCGGCCGGACGCCACGAGAGCGCCGACGTCGTCGTGAGGCAGAGCGCTGCGAATACAATCGCAGTATTTGCCGCATGGGAATATTCCCATTGCTGCCTGAGCGCTTCCCAGTTTGCAGGAACTATCGTCCAGTTCTGCGTCGCCTGGTTGGCAGGCAGCGTCCAGACAACGAAGATCGCGAGCATGATCGCGAAACACAGCGCCGCAAGCAGGGCGAGCCAAAAGGGCCAAGCCTGTGAGCGCACGGAGATCGCCAACAATGCGTTCACGATCAGCGCGGCAGGCCAGAGCAACCCGAGGATCGCCCATCCGTAATAGATACCTTGGACGGTGAAATATTCCGGCTGCGGCAGAGATATCTTGTTGGGAAGAGCGGCGAGATGGGCCCCTGCCGGGATGAGCGCGAGGGCCGAAATGACAATGGCGAGAAATTGCAGAACCCTGACTGTCATGGAAACTTCTCCGCGGAATGATCTTTAACGCGCCGACGACCCAATCGATCTGGCTCTCTGATGAGGCGATGGCGTTGGCGCCGGCGTCACGCGGGCAGTTGGCGCAGGAACCATTGAATCGCGAGGTCCGCGACTTTTTCCAGCGCGCCGGGCTCCTCGAACAGGTGCGTCGCAGCCGGAACGATGGCGAGCTCCTTTTCACACCGCAGCGCCGCGAACGCCGAACGGTTGAGCGCGATCACCTGCGTGTCTGCGCCGCCGACCACGAGCAGCGTTGGTGCCCGGACGCGGGGCAGGGCAGGTGCCGCAAGATCCGGACGCCCGCCGCGTGAGACGACGGCGGCCGCCCGATCCGGACGTTCGGCCGCAGCTATCAGCGCCGCGGCAGCCCCTGTGCTCGCGCCGAAATAACCGACGCGCAGCGCCGACGTTTCCTCGGACATGTGCAGCCAGTCGGTAACCTGAACCAGTCGATCGGCGAGCAAGCGGATGTCGAACCGCAACTCGGCGGTAATCTGGTCGATACGTTCCTCTTCGGTCGTCAACAGGTCGATGAGCAACGTGGCGAGTTCCGCCTCGTTCAACCGTCCGGCCACATAGCGGTTGCGCGGGCTGTGCCGGCTGCTGCCGCTGCCGTGAGCGAAGAGGACGAGCCCACGGGCTTCCTGCGGCAGCGACAGGTTGCCCGCGAGCATTGCGCCGCCGGCGGGAACCTGCACGGCCTTCTCGTTTGTCTTCAGGACTGAGACCATGGCGATCTCCATCTCAACTGGATCGGTCCCTAAACCCCGAACGGATAGGTCTCCGCGAGCTCGCCGGCGTCCCATTGCGAGCTGCGCTCCAGCGGCTCAACCGCCCGCGTCTCGTCGAAATGCAGCAGCATGTCGAATTGCGCGGCAAGGTCGGCATGGAAGTAGTGGCTGGCCCGTTCGGTCTCAGGGCGGTAGATGACGCCGATCGCGCGCTCCAGGAGCCGTCGCGGCAGGGCTTCGCCGTCGCCGCGCAGATCGAGCTGGAAGCGATCGGCCGGGACAGCATGCAGTAGCGCCTCATAGCTGCGCGCCAGGGCAGGCCGGACAGCCTTGCGCTCCGCGGGGCCGTCCCAGTTCGATGCCGCCGTCACCGTTCCTTGATACGTCGTGAAGCCGACGAGAAAGGCGTCGCGCTGATGCTTTTCGCGGATAAGCTGTCCGAGGTTGATCTCGCCATGCAGGCTCCTGTCTGTCGCCCTGGCGTCGCCGAGATGGGAGTTATGCGCCCAAACCACGATCTTCGGCGATCGCCCGAGCCGGCCGAGATGAGCGGTGAGAGCGTCGAACGTCTCGGCCATGTGCCGATCACGCAGGTTCCAGGTCGATTCGGGCGCCAGGAACATGGCGCGATAATAGGCCTCCGCATTCTTCACCAGGCGGGCGTTTTGCTGCGCCGCGAAGAGTTCGTCCGCGATGGCGCCTTCGCGTGGCTCGGCCTTCGCCGGGCGCCGCTTCAGCATCTCGACCAGCTGTGCGACCACAGCCTCCTGGCAAGATTTGTCGACCTCATTGCCGGCTATGAAGCCATAAGCCTGCGGGTCAGGGCCGAAATGATCGAAACAGGCATAGCGGCGACGCGCGATCTCCGCCGCGGCCGGGTCGGCCTTTTCGAGATAGCGCAGCACCGCCTTCATCGCGCCATGCAGGGCATAGAGGTCGAGCCCATAGAACCCGACTTTCGGATTGCCCTTGCCGGGCGCTTCATTGTGCCGGCGCAGCCATTCGACAAAATCGACGACGACCCTGTTCCGCCACATCCAGGTCGGGAAGCGTCGGAAATCGGCGAGCGCCTCTTCGGCGTCGATATCCCCGCCTGTTCCCTGAACATAGCGGTTGACCCGGTATGTGTCGGGCCAGTCGGCTTCGACAGCGACGGCGGCAAAACCCTGCTCCTCGATCAGCCGCCGCGTGATCCGCGCGCGCTCCTCATAGAATTCGTGTGTGCCGTGCGAAGCTTCACCGAGCAACACAAAGCGCGCCTCGCCGATCGCCGCCAAGAGCTCGTCGTAGTCTCGCGCGTCTCCGGAGAGCCGAACGACGTGCTTGTGCAATCGGTTTGCCGTATTCTGCGGCGCATCGCGGCCGGACGGTGCGGTTGGTCGCCCCGCCTTGGCGAGAAGGGCGCGGACCTCGTCGTCGCTGGTTTGGGAGAAGTCTTCATACCAGCGCCCGACGCCGATGAGCGGCTGCGGCGTCGTCGCACAGACGACCTCGTCTGCCTCGCTCTCCATCGCCTCGCAGGTGTCGGGACTGCCGACCGGAACGGCCGCAACTATACGGGCAGGCCGCTTTTCGCGCAGCGCCCTGACCGCCGCGCGCATGGTCGACCCAGTGGCGAGCCCATCGTCCACGAGAATGACGATTCGATCCTCCACAAGGAGCGGTACCCGCTCGCCGCGATAGAGGTGCTCGCGGCGTAAAAGCTCCCTCTCCTCGCTGGCAGTGACCGCATCGATGACGTGGGCCGGCACAGCGAGGCCTTCCACGATCTCGTCGTTCAGGACGCGTACGCCGGAGGTCGCGATTGCGCCCATGGCCAACTCTTCGTAACCGGGAACGCCGAGCTTGCGCACGACGAAAACGTCGAGCGGTGCCTTCAATGCCTGTGCGACTTCGTAGGCGACAGGCACGCCGCCGCGCGGCAGCGCCAGCACGGTGACATCATCGCGCGCTGCGAAGTGGCCGAGCTTATCAGCGAGAACGCGTCCTGCCTCGCGACGATCCGAAAAGACAATAGTCATGATCTCAAGCCCAATATTTGCGCCGCGCCCACCCTTTGGGGTCCCGCTGCAAGGCTTTGATTGGCCGAGGCCACACGGGGCGGCAAGGCGTGGCGCAGGCACATCATTGGCGTGTTCGTCGCCAAGAGTTCGAGCGGCGGGCATTCCCAAGTCATCCATCACTGCGCCGATGCTCGGAAACGGCCTAATCCCCCAAGGGTTCCGTGTCGCTCCGGTGCGGCTAGTCCGGATCGCTCCAAAAGCGTTGCCTTTGTTTCCGGAGGGAACAAAGCGGCCTGCCGGAGATTGGGGCACGCAGGAGGAGTTTCCAATGGACAAGGAAGAACTCATAAAGCGACGAGCCTACGAGATCTGGGAGCGCGAAGGCCGCCCGCCGGGCCGAGAGCAGGAGCATTGGGACCAGGCCGTGCAGGAAATAGAGGCGGAAGGATCGGAAGCCGAGCGCGGTCCGGTGGTGCCCGATCCGACCATCGGCAGCGGGTCGGAGCCTCGAAGCTCCTGAAGCGACGTCACTTGCCGCCAAGGAGGAAAAATGCGTCGACCGACTGTTCATTCCGTCGACGCATTCGAGATGGCGTCTCGGTCAACGTCCGAGCAGCGCCCTGAGCCTGGCGAAGATATTGAAACCTTCGCCCATGGCGGCGCGCACGCGAACGGCGACCCACCCGGCTTTCATGGTCGCACCGACGTGGCAATCGCAGACGATGTTGTGCAACTGCCAGTTGGACAGTTCGAAAAAGCGCTTTGCCTCGCCATAGGTGTCGCCTTCCAGACCCTGCGCCCGCAGTATCGGATCTTCGAACGCGACGCTGATGGGGGATTGCACGCAGTAGGCGTTTTCGCGCATGTCGGGGCTCATATATTCGGTGCCCGGAAGCGCTCCGAGGCGCCGTTCAGGATGACGCTCAAGAAGACTTGCCCAGCGCTCCAGGCGTTGGTTCCGCGTCATTGTCGGGCACACCGTATCAACTTCCGCGATTGCGTGTAGTTGTTCGAGTGTATGGGACTTCATGGTCAGCTCCTGTTGATCCAGGTTCCTCCCGCTTCAAGGTGAGTCGCGAGATCACGACAGCGCGCTCGCCGTCGCCGCGCTCCGAACTCTTTGTTGTCGCTGAAGTTCCATCATTTTGAGAATTTCAAGGCCGGTGCGCGGCAGCTCGGCAAACCCCGGGGCCGTTGCGTCACCTCGGTCGGTGCTGGGTCAGCCCCTTCCAACGCCACGCTCCTGGCCCCGGCCGCCCTTCGGCGCAGGAGTGTCGGTGTTCAATGCTGGAGATCGTCGGGCGGCTCCTCCAGGCTCCTGCTGGGGTGAATTTCGTTCGAGAGGGGGATATCCATCGTGCAGATCACCTCGGCATCGGTGAAGCGCAGCGAGCCAGCTCCGCCGATCTCATAGGGCACCACCTTTTCGATCAGCTCGGATCCGAAGCCGCGTCGCGCAGGTATTGCTGCCGGACCATGCAGGTCCTCGATCCAGCGGATCTTCAGCTCCTGTCTGGCGGGCGTGCCACCCACTTTCCAGCTTACGCTGATTGATTTGTCGGCTGCCGACAGCGCGCCATATTTCATCGAGTTGGTGGCGAGTTCGTGGAACGCCAGGCCCAAGGTCTCCGCCGTCTTTCCGGACAAGGAAATATCCGGGCCATCTATGGTGAACTGATCTTCCGTCCGGCCGCCTTGGGACGCAAGCTCGTCAAGGACAAGCATGTCAAGCTGCACGGTGGCCGAGGCCGATCGCATCAGCACATTGTGCGTGCGTGCAAGCGCATTGATGCGGCCCTCGAGGTGAAAGGCGTAGTCCTCGACATTGTCGCTGTTTTCAACCGACCGGCGAGCGATCGAACGGACAATGCTCAACGTGTTGCGAACGCGGTGCTGCAATTCGGCGGCAAATGCCTTCGTCGCCTGGAGGCGGTCGCGTGTGACCTGGAGTTCGGCTTCGAGCCGGGCGATATGATCGTCACGTTCGTCCATCTGTTCATCGACATGGCTGAGCCGCATCGACGCGGAAGCATCGCGTTCTTCGGCGGACACACCTTGCGGACGGGAGAATGTACCCGTGACGTCTTTCTTGGGAGGTCTTTTTCCAGCCACCTGTCAGTCTTTCAACCGTTCCTCGATCATGCGCGGTGCCAAGCGCATCGTCTCGTCGGCCTTTGGCTCGCGTTCACGCGCCCAGAATTGGCTTTCGTGCCGCCGCGCGCGGTTTTCAGCCGGCGAAAATGATACCGTCGAGCCGGCAGGAGCATTAATGCCGCCGCTGTCGGTAGAAATATGGAGGGCGATCGCAGCGGCCAACTCCCCAGCGGATCGATCGTACCTGCCGATCCGCCGATCAAATCGCGCTTGGCCATCGCTCGCTACCGCTTCCGGTCACGCCGAACCGGCAGAAGCCGGCCAGGTTCCCTCTGAAGTTTCATTTTGCGCTCCACTCGATGAGCCCGTGCCTGGTCATGCGAAAGGCTCCCTGACGTCCAACAGATGAAGGTAGTCAGGATTGAAAAAGGCCGCCGCCTCCAGTTTCGCCAAATTCTTAATCGTTACGGTGCCGTTGTTGAACGAAATGAGGCCGTCGCGCCTGAGATCCTGAAGCGTACGGTTGATGTGCACGTTCGAAAGACCGAGCGTATCGCCCAGGGTCGCCTGGGTTACCGGTAGGGTATAGCTCTTGCCGGCCGTTTCACCAATTGCGTGAAGCCTGTGAAACAGCTCGCAAAAAAGGTGCGCCATCCGTTCATAAGCAGTCCGCTGGCCGATGTTGACGACCCACTCGCGGGTGATCGCCTCGTCGAGCAGCGTGGTCCACCAGAGCGCACGCGTAAGATTGGGATAGCTGTTGGTGAAGCCGAGGATGGCGCTCTGCGGGATCGCCGCAACCTTGGAGCGGCTGAGAGCACCGATCGAGTGGTCCATGCGCCGCAGCAGGAACACGTGAAGATCGCAAAGGTCGCCCGGCACCAAATAGGCAAGGATCTGTCGCCGACCGTCTTCGAGAATCTTGTAGCGGCAGGCAAATCCTTCGAGCAGCAGGTTGACCCCGCCTGTCCGGTCGCCCCTTTGGATGACGTCATCGCCGGCGGCGAATTCGGCGACCTTTGTTGTCGCGCTCTCGATGGCGTCGCATTCTTCCACGGACAGGACCGTGAAATTGGACAGCTTGCGGATAAGCGGGTGCCGCGCGGTCTTCGCTCTCAGGCCAACCGCCGGCTCGCTTCTCTCGTTCATCGCGTATCGTGTGCCGTCGCGGCAACGAACTCGACAATGCTGCCGAATTCCAGAGGCTTTTCAAATCGCCTGATCCCGCCGAGCTCTGCTGGAATGGCCGTCTGATCATAGCCGGTGGCGAAGGCGATCGGAACGCCTTTCGCCAACGACTCGCGGGCAATCTCGAATGTCTGCTCGCCGCGCAAGTTGATATCGAGAATCGCAAAATCGCATTGACCGCTGTTCAGCAATTCGATTGCGGGCTCGACCGTGGCGACCGGGCCGAGCACTATCGCCCCTTGTGTGACGAGAGCCTTACGCAGGTCATCGGCGAGAAAATATTCGTCTTCCACGATCAAAACGCGAATCCCGCCCAGAAAGGCTGATCTCGCCGCTTCCCCGTCCATGGTGCAAGCACTCTCCCTTTGCGGCGGCCATCACTTGGGACACTACACCGCAACCCGCTGCACTCCCAGTTATATTTCCACCGATGCAGCGGAGGTGAACTCCAAAGCCACCGCCAGCCCCTATTCCTGAATCGACATCTTTTTCGTCTGCCGTTTTAACAATTGTGATGGCAGGTTTCGGTGACCGTCAACACAGTGAGAAAAACGGGGAAATAAGGAGGAGGAACCGATGCCTGTGATCGATATGACCTCGAAGGAACTGATCCGGGCCATCGATCACTACATCAATTCCCGCAGAAATCTCGAATGGCCAATTTCCACGGCGCAGGCGGTGTCAGCCATCCGTTACGAACTGCCAGAATGCACTCTCTCCGACAAAGAACTGGCGGACATTGTTGCCAGCTCAGCAATTCAAAAGCATCGCAACATCGCATTTGACCTGCAGTCGTAGCCATGCTCATGCATGTCGCCCAAAACGCCTCGGTTTGGAACAAAGACATGCATGAAAACAGAAACCTGACACAGGTCGCCCGCCTCGACGCATGCCGGGGCGGGCGCTTTGGAACATGCGGTCATTGAAGGACCTGGACGATTTTCCGGGTTTCCGGGTCGACCAGAACTGTTCGATTGTCGACCACGACGTAGCGGTATTTCACATCGGGAACTTCATGAAGTTCGACCGTATCAGGCACGGTGGATCCGACATTGAGTTCCACGCCGGGCAGCTGGACCGAGGCCAGCGGCTGCTTCTTCACATACTCCTTGATAACGGTTTCTTGCTCCGGCTGGATGACCACATCTTGCGCCGCGGCCGCTCCGGCCCCCGCAAGAAACAGGATGCCCACTGCCGTTCCCAGTAGATATTTTTCCACTTCTGTCTCCATCAGATGTTGGGCAGGGCGCCAAGCCGACGACGCCACCGGCGTTTCGGCAGGTGCGCCCCATGCGCCGAACTTCGCAAAATGCCGGCAGTTCCATCCGCTCCGGAATATATTAGCCTTCGGTGGAACAATCACGGGGTGGCAAAGTTTTGCCGCGAAGGGACTGCCATCCTAGGAGATTTCCCATGAGAACCACTCTGATCACCAGCATGTTAGCGCTTACCCTCGGATGTGGGGCGGCAATCGCGCAGACCCAGCAGCAGTCGGGCGAAGCGGCCCAATCGGGTGGGGCAGACACTTGCGCAGCCGGCTCGGCCAATTGCCAGAAGGGCGGCAGCACCGAGCAGCAGACGCAAGGCAAGGCCGGCATGAAGACCGACGAGCAGGCGCAAGGCAAGGCCGGAGCGAAGACCGATGAGCAGGCGCAGGGCAAGGCGGGCGTAAAGACCGACGAGCAGGCGCAAGGTAAGGCC